>CAVVRV010000024.1:0-40891 GCA_963750625.1 uncultured Gammaproteobacteria bacterium
CTGCGTTCCAAGCTCCGGCTCGGCAAGGAACTGATCGCGGCCAGGCGCTTCGAGGAAGCGCGGTCGGTGTACCAGCAGATCTGCGCCAGGCTGAAAACCGACGCCGACAGCTGGTTCACGCTCGGCGTGATTAACGGCATGCTCAGGCGGCACGACGAAGCCGTGGAGTGCTGTTCGAAGGCGGTGGAGCTGGATCCCCGCGCATGCCGCCGCCTGGTACAACCTCGGCATCGCGCTCCGCGATACGGGGCAGACCGAAGAAAGCCGCGGATGCCTTGCGCAAGACGCTGTCGCTTAATCCGAAACACGAGAGCGCCGCCACGAGTCTCGGACACGTCCTCGCCGCGCTGCACCGTTACGAGGAGGCCGAGGAAGTCTTTCGCGAGATGCTGCGTTACCAGCCTGGGAATGCGGAGTTCTACGCGGTTTATGGTTCCGCCATGCAGACGCATGGGCCGTTACGAGGCGGCCATCAACGCCTACCGCAAGGCCATCGAGATGCGGCACCCGGGGTCCGCCGAAATCCACGAGAACATGGCGGCGGCGCTGTGCCTGCAGGGCAAATACCGGGAATCCATCGAGAATTTTGAAACGGCGCTGGAAATGGAACCGGCAAAACGCGCGTATCTATTCCAGTCTGCTGCTCACACTGCATTACCTTACCGGAGCAGGATCCGGAAGATCTGCTCGAGCGTCACCGCCACTGGCCGGGTAATGCGCTGCGCCAGCATCCACGGCCAGCGAATCCCGCCGCGTGAGGCGCGCCGGCGCGACTGCGCATCGGGTATGTATCGTCGGACCTGCGCAAGCACTCCGTTGCCTATTTTGTCGAACCCCTGCTGACGCACCATGACGCCTCGCGCTATCGAAATTACCTGCTACTTCTCGCACAAGGACGCCGATGCGACGACCAAGCGGCTGCAACGGCTGGCGCATCGCTGGCGCGATGTCGCCGACATGGATGACCAGCAACTCTCTGCAAACGATCGCCGATGACGGCATTGATATTCTGGTGGATCTGAACGGCCACACCTCCGGAAACCGGCTGACCGTTTTCGCGCGCCGGGCGGCGCCGGTGCAGGTTTCTTTCATCGGATATCCCGACACGACCGGCGTGGCGGAAATGGACTATCGCCTTTCCGATGCCATTGCCGATCCACCCGGATCGGAGCGCCTGTGCACGGAATCGCTGGTTCGTTTGCCCGGCTGTTTTCTTTGCTACCGGCCGCCGGACGAATGCGCCCGCGGTCGCGCGTCGCCCTGCGAGAAGAACGGATTCGTCACCTTCGGTTCTTTCAACAATCTCGCCAAGGTCAATCCGGAGGTGATCGCGCGTCTGGGCGCAGACTGCTGCGAGAAATTCCGGACAGCCGGTTGGTCATCAAGAACCCCTCCCTGACCGACATGTCCACGCGGGAGCGGTATCAGGCCCTGTTCGCGGACGCCGGGATATCCGGCGAACGTCTCGACCTGATCGGTTACATTCCGGACGATACCGGTCACCTTGGCGCCTATGCCCGCGATTGATATGGCCCTGGATACGTTCCCGTACAACGGCACGACCACGACCTGCGAGGCGCTGTGGATGGGTGTGCCCGTCGTCAGCCTGCGCGGCGACCGTCACAGCGCGCGCGTCGGCGCGAGTCTGCTGACGGCGGCGGGATTTCCGGAGTGGGTCGCGGACACGCCCGAGCAGTACATCCAAATAGGGCGGGAGCTGGCCGGCGATCACGCCAGGTTGACCGAACTCCGCTCGCAGTTGCGCGAGCATGTGCGGCAATCACATCTTTGCTCTGCGGATATATATGCCAGGGCCGTGGAAAGCGCCTGCGAGGAGATGTATGCTAAGGAAGCTCAAATTAAGTCATCCCGTTCGCCCTGAGCCCTTCGATTTTGCTCAGGACAGACTTGTCGAAGGATGAACGAGAAACATTACAATTACAGGGCCTCCATTCGTTTGTGGTTCGACAGGCTCACCACGAACGGGCTAAATCAGAACTTCCCTAAGCGTGCGGAATGATTGCGCAATGAAAGGGCAGGGGCGAGTGTTTTTTCTATTGAGCGGGTCTGAACGCCGTAATGGCATTGTGTAGCGGGCGAGGTTTATTAAATGTCTTCCATTTTTCGTAGTTTTTCGAAGTTCCTGGGTCGGTCGGGCGAGTATGAGCAGGCTGCGGAGGACGAGAGTCAGTGTCCTCACGCCGCGGGCCGCAGTAACGTGGTGGAAATTGGATGGTGGCTCGATACCAGGGAAGCAAAATTCATGTACGATCCACCCTACGTCTATCGGCCCTCCTATCCTGCGCCTCAGCATCCGCAGGCTGTGAACAAATGCCCCGGGATACTCGACTATGAGGCCCGTCACGTTATCGTCAATTGTCCTTTCGATATTCATATCCGGCTTGTTCGCAATCCGCAAGGCAAGTTCGAGATCACCGTGCATGGCATGGAAACCAGCGTCGACGTCCACAAGCTTCGAGACGGACATATTGCGGCTCCAGCCGCCCGGCTCGTGGAGAACTCCGGATCGGCCGGTGCTGCAACTCGCCACGCCATATCGCTTTGTGTCAGATGAGCCGGTTTATCTGAATGAGCTTCCTCCCTTGTTTAATTATCCGAAAGAACCCTTGCCAGGGCTCATCATCGGCGGTCGGTTCCCCATCGACATCTGGCCGCGCAGGTTGATGTGGGCGTTTGAATGGCACGATATTTCCAAAGATCTTGTGCTCAGGCGGGGAGAACCCTGGTTCAGTCTCCGATCGAGACCATGGACCCCAGCCGACACATACGACTTGTCGAGGCCGAGGTGACTCCGGAGCTGCGTGAATTCTGTGAAGGTCTTGACCAGGTCAACAACTACGTCGGGCAGACGTTTTCGCTGTTCAAGGTGGCCCGCGAACGCCGGCCGAAGACGCTTCTCGTCAAGAGGAACCGTTAAAAGGCTTTCAGAAGATCGTCTGCACAGAACAATAAATTCAGGATTTCGAAAAGAGTTTCAAAAAAAAACGGTTTCCAGCGCTTCGTCGGGGCAATCTCCGTATCAGGATTTACACCAGACATCGCAACCGATTCACTCGATCGCTTTGCGCGGCAGACGAATAATTTGCCTGTGGCCCCCGATGGGATTCATCTGAACGGATTCCCATGAACCCAGGCTACCAAGGATCTTCTTATGCCCCTGGTTACCGGGCTGACGCGGTGTGCAAGATATGAGGGAAATATGATGACCGAGCCGATGGTTCGTGGCAGTTTCGGGATGTTTACATTCAGGAACTCCAGGTCGCCGCCCTCGTAACTATCGCCATCCGATAACTGCACGGAAGCGCTGATTTTGCGTCCGGATGTAATGTCGGTGCCAATATCGACGTGCCAATCGTAGTGACCACCCGACTCATATTCAGCAACTTGCAACGGCTCCTGAAACCCCGACAGGTGAAACTGGAATTGCTGATTCGCCGCCATTACCAATGCCTGGAGCCTGGAGAATATCCAGCCGTTTTCATTGCCGGGTGAAATGAAGCAAACCTTCGAATGGCGAATTTTTGCATACTCACCGCGGGCAACGCCGGGTAATTTCTTGTCCAGGATACTCGACTCGACAATTCGTGCGCACTCGTCTGCTGAGAAACAGTCGTGCTTTGTCAGGACCGAGACGAGATAACTGTTTGTTGCCAAGTGAAATAGCCTGTTGTTTTTCACGGCATTGCAACCGCTGCCCGTCAGGTCGGTAACCGGATCGGCGGTGGACAGAGTGCGCCGGAAACTTGTATCGATGGTTGTTGCGCGCCGGCGCTGGATGCCCTCGATTGCCTGCAGGATCTGAAAGTATATGGATGAAAGTTACAACTTTTCGTTCGTGCGCGGAATCATAATTTCCAGCACTGCGGCAGTATCTTTATTCCTCAGGCTCTGCCTCTCACAGCCTCCCGCAGTCGACTCAGCCGTTCGCCGAGCAGGTTGGCCAATCCCGGTTTCAGCGCAACCGCCTGCTCATACTCGCCGAGTGCCTGCGCCGACTGTCCGGTCTGTTCGAGGAGGGCGGCGAGATTGTAGTGCGCTTCCGCGTAATGCGGCTGAGTGCGCACCGCTTGCTCCAGCGCTTCGCGCGCCTCTTCCACGCGTCCAGCCAGAGCCAGCGCGTGGCCGTAGTTGCATAGCACCATGGGGTTGTCCGGCGCCAGACGCAGGACAGTGGCGAACTCCACCGCGGCTTCCGCGTGGCGTCCCAAGGCCGCCAGCGCACTTGCAAGACTGTTCATCGCGGGCAGGTAATCGGGCTCGACCTCGAGCGCCTTGCGACACGCCATGATGACTTCTTCAAATCGTCTGAGGTGGGCATTGGCGGTGCTGTACAGCAACCATATCTCCGTGTCACGCTGATCGTCCCGGCAAAGCTCGGAAAGCAAGGCGCGCGCATCTTCGAGTCGCCCCTGACCGAGCAGATCTTTCGCGCGTTCCTTCCGGATATCGTCCGGCAATATATCTATCGCCATCAACTTACCCCCCCGTTTCAACCACGTCGCCTGTATATATATCAAGGTCCCATGACAAACTGAAAATCAGTGCATGCGACATGACGCCTGATACCTTCTCCCTGCGGGAGAAGGACAGGATGAGGGGGGCCATTCGGCGGCGATCGACAACCCCCTCACCCTACCTTCTCCCGGAGGGAGAAGGGGATTTGCGTCAATTCTAATTTTGCTAAGGACCTGAGAATAATATCTCATTTATACTCCTCCCGCTGGATCGTGGTTGGCATCCTGGCGCCGAAAGACATCTTCCGTGACGCAGTTCGCTCCTTGCCCCGATTGTCTGCACTCTTGCCAAACGTCATTCGACATGTCGGACCGAAGCCAGACCCAGGGGTCTCTATATGAGTTTGTGATTCCCGAGAGAAAACGGGGAGTGCAGATTATGAGACCTGATTGCTCCCATTCTACGATCATGGGTGATGGAATATGCCCATGAATCCACTGGATATATTGATGTTGTCGGTGCCTTTTACAGTTTTTTATCTTAGAAAGAGGCTCTATATGAGGGGTAAAAAGCTAAGTGGCATCAGACTTACTCCAGAGCCTCTTATATCGGCTAATTGAATAGGCCTATCGAGCGGTCTGATCGAGTGTGTTTGTCGATATTTTTTACAATTCTGATATTAAGCAATGTCGGAAGTGTCGTAATATACTGATTTTTAACAATTAAATTATATGGCACATGGATTGCATTGTACCAAAGGCGGAATGGACACTGCTCGCAGTGCCCCGGAATAGTTTATCCGGGGATCTGCGTGTAAGACCGGACGTGGTTTTTACGTAAAAACAGTTGTTCATGTTGTTAGAGTGCGGAATTTTTTAATTACATTTCAACTGGAGGAAGGTAATGAATCCCACTGTCAAGAAAACCCTGATTGCTTCAAGCGTCGCACTGACCCTCGGCGCGTCGGTCGCCCACGCCGCGCTCGTGACCAATCTGTTCGGCCCCTATAACTTTTCCACCGACCGCGCCAACTTCACCATGTTGAGCCGCTGGTGGCGCTACCGTCGGCGGCACCAACGATGTGACCATGACGTGGGACGGCAACGGCTACACCGCCAGCTCGGACTACACCGGCCCGGGCAGCGCGGCCAACGTCACGGCCTCGTCCACCACGGCGTTCTTCGGCTACACCTGGACGGCGCATGACATCCAGGTGTTCGTGCCGGGCAGCTACTCGTTCGACACCACGCTGGGTGGCGGTAACCCCGAATCCGGCACGCATGAACGTGACCGTCGGCACGGGCCAGCTCGGCATGCACATGCTGTTCGACTGGAACGGCAACAACAACATCGACGTGTTCGTCGTGGCCAATCCGAGCAGCGTGTTCGGCTCCGGCGTCGGCGGCAAGCACGTACGGCTCGCCGGTGCACCGCCACCACCAAGAACTGCCTGTGGACCGGCAAGGGCTGGGTGGGATGGTGCGAAGCTCGGACCGAACGGCAGCCGACCGGCAGCACAGAAGTGGATGCTGTCCTCAGCTGACGGCAACGGCGACGGCATCATGGGTATCCCCATGGCAGCCGGCGGACCGTTCGCGGGCTTCAACGCCAACTTCAACGCCAACATGACGCCGACGCCGGATCCGTCGGCGGTCCCGGTGCCGGCGGCGGTGTGGCTGTTCGGTTCGGGCCTGTTGGGCCTGGTTGGCATAGCGCGTCGCAAGAAGAAGGCCTAAGACAGATCGAAACTGACTTACAGTCAGCGTTAGAACTGTCATGGTCGTAGGACATAACAATAATCGGTAAGGTGAAGGGTGCGGCCTGAAAGGGCCGCACCCTTACACTTGTCCGGAATGGATTCGGAGTTCGGAGGAGAGAATAATTACGAATAATAAATGGGGATGTGTATTAAACGCAGGGCGTCAAGAATCTTGAATCCCTGCCGTTTTTTGTTCGGTTTCAGTAAAGTGCTGATGCGCTGAGAACGAAGATAAAACGGCATTATTCGTTGTACAACGGAGCCCAAGTACTGGGACGATGTGAGGAGAAAGGTAATGAATTGCAAATTCCTTGGCGGATGGTTCCGGTCCGCTATTACCACGTTACTTCCCGTGCTGGCACTTCTGGCTGTGTCGTCAGCTCATGCAGCTTTGATTGGTATAACGCCGTCTTATCCCGATTTCACGACCAGCGGCTCTGATATTAACTATGTCTGGACCCCAGGTACCGGCGGGACGTTGACGATCAATGGCAACGCGGGTGCGGGGGCGGCCCAAGTTAACCAATCGATCAAGTTTTTCTCTGCCGACACTACACATTCCATCTACGGTTGTTCCACCCTGGGGATTTCGACTACTACCTGCGCAACCCCCAATTCACCCAACTCCTTTTATTCATTGACTGCGAATTTCAATGCGAGTGGGGTATTTACCGGTGGTACGCTGACTGCGCTCGGCTACGTTGATGCTAGCAGCGCTTCACGGATATCAAGCCTACGATTGGAACGGCGCTGCAGCTGGCGGGGCACCGACCGGAACGCTGCTAACGGCAAATCTGACCGGTTTTGGTTTCAACGGTTCGTCATGGAGCGGCGACCTACGACAACTTGAAACTGGATTTCTCCTTCGATCTAGACGGGAGGCGATTTTTTTACCGCCGGCTATTCCGGGAATATGGATTGATATGGGGTGCTGGGCGAGTCTATTCCGGCAGTACCGCACCCTACGGAGGTGACTGGGATCTGCAGGCCGCTCCTTTTACAAAAAGTTTCAGTTGCGGTAATGGCGATGCGACCAAACCCTGTCTAGCTACCATGGATACCTTTGTGCCTGTCCCGGCGGCAATCTGGCTGTTCGGTTCCGGCCTTGTCGGTCTGCTGGGCCTCGCTACTCGTTCACGCAAGGTGCGCGTGGCCTAGTTTTGTTTTTTGTATCGCCTGAAGAACATCGCACGTCTGCGGCGAGACCGTAGCGGTGACCGGTGACTAATGTATTTCGGAGAGATTAAAAAAAGCGGTAACCTGAAAAACCATATTGCGGGGTCCCTAACATGAAAATGGTTCACGCGCTTCTTAATGTATTTTCCATCGTTCTCGGTATAGCTTTCCTTGGAGCATTTGCCCCCGCGCGGGCCGATGTTCTCGGAATACCGGTTGGTTACCCGCAGGTCGTTACCGATTCAGGCGGCAGCTGTTCGTACAGTACGGGCACGAGTACGCTTACCCTGACCGGAGTTCCCACTTTCATCTACTTCGATTCCGCCCAGTCTAATGTCAGTTTCGTTGATCTGGGTACCATAACTCTGTCAGCCAACATCAACTCCTCCGGTAACCTGATTGGCGGCAGCTTCACGCTTAACGGCGAAACGACCGACTTCAATACCTCCGACTTTCTTCGCATCTCCCCTGCTCACAGGAACGATTGTGGCCTACGGTATTGCCGCGCCCGGCACGTCGGACCTTGTCGACTTCCGCATCCAGCCAACCGGCGGAAGCCTGATTGCGCGTTTTGCCCCCGGCGATCAGATTGCCGTGCAGGTGACTCTGGAAGGCTCGACATTTAACGGGAGTTTCGCAGCCAATTGGGGTTGTGCACGGGATAAGTTTATCGTCGGCCCCACGCCGCCCTTGGTCCAGGAGAGCTGCGCGGTAACGCTCACCAAGACTGCAAATCCGACGACTATCGGCCCGATTGCCGACAAACCCGGCCACGACAAGTCCGGCGACAGTGACGATGACGATGACGATGACGGCTACGGCTATTCGCGTGACGACCACGATGACTCGATTTCATGCGGTTGCCGGGGTAAGGTTTCCGAGCTCACGCTTCGCTATAACGGCTTGCAGACGGCTGATGTAAAAGTGTCCCGCAAGGCACCGTACTCGGTGGCGCTGTATCACGGAACGGTCCAGCCGGGCGGTCAATTCACCGTCCCAGCGAACAGCTATGGGCCTAGCGGCTTCAGCGGCACGCTCGGCTCGTCGATCGAAATCGTGGTCGACGGCGGCGAAGCGGTGGAAATGGAAACCAGCGGTTCGAAAGACATCGGCCCCGGCTCTCGTTGCGGGTGACTTCGAGGTTATGTCCGGCAAGAGCCGCAAGCTGCACAAACCGCTGTGCCACGGTTCCGCCCCATAGTTGCCCGGCGAATCAGCAGGTGACGTACACGTACGTGCTCACCAACAGCGGATCGACGCTCACGGGCCTGACGCTGGACGATGACAAGCTCGGCAACATCCTGACGGGCGGCACGCTGGCTTCGGGTCAGTCGGCGACGTTCACGAAGACCGCGTGCCTGTCCCACACGACCACGAATACGGCGACGGCCATGGGTTCGCTCCCGAGCGGAGCACACTGTGCGCCCGACACCGGCTTCCGCCACCGTGACGCTGATCATGCCGCCGCCTGACTGCAACAGCATCACCACGACTGCGATCCGGACACCAATCCGCCGCCACCGCCACCCGGTCACGGAGGTTGCTCGCACGACTACTGGAAGGGACATAAGAACAAGTGGACCAAGTCCTTCAAGCATGGCGACAAGTTTAGCGCGATATTCCAGGTTGACTCGGCCGGCAATCGCAGCCTGAGCGATACGCTCGATATCGATGGCGGTGGCGCCAAGGCACTTGGGCGCGAGGCGGCCGCCGCGCTGCTGAATGCGAGCGATCCGAACACGCATTACTTCTACACGCCGGCCCAGGTCAAGTCGATGGTGCAGGATGCCTACAGGACGAAGGACTACACGACAACCACGGATCTGTTCAAACAACAAAATAACTGTGGCTGCCCGCTCGGTAACTGACCGGCAGCAGTACGGCGAGTGTGGGTGTAATGAGGAAGCTGATGACATTATCTCTGACCATGATCATGGAGATCATCACAGTTGCCGTCATCACTAACGCCTAGATAAAACGGCAAATAAAATGGATGGTGGGACGCACGGTTTGCGTCCCACCATTTTTTTTGCCGCCGGGTTTTATGCATTGAGCGAAGAGGCCGATCTCGTTCAGGCAAACGGTTTGGGATCGTTGCAAAAAGCGTCCCTTATCAGGATTGGCTGGCGTGCCTCATGATCCACGTGTGTGGTGAAACACAGGGCACACGCCGGAAAGTCCTCAATATGAATTCTGGGGATTGATAACGGAACTAACTTGATTTTCAGCGCAACTGCACCACGAAATCCGTTACCGGCGGACCGGCAACCAGGTTGCCATTGATATCGAAGTAGCGCACCGAGGTTATCACCGGCGTTCCCGCGAAGCTGATGGTCGGATCCGAATTGTTGCGCAACGCTATGGCAAAACGCGACTCATAATATTGAAGCTTTCCTGTCGGACTCAATAGCATGACGGTCAGGTTTTGATTGCTGTCATGCCGGTAGCTGTGTTGAGGCTCGATGAGGTGGCAATGCTCAGATCGTCGACCAGAACCCGCAGGCGCGGCGGGTCGAGCGCCGTTCCCGCCGATGTCGGCACATACAGTTTCATTTCAATCGCCCCATAGGCGGGCCAGGCGGTGCTTGGGGAAATACCGGTATAACCTGGGCATGCGGAACGGCCTCCACCTGGGTCAGGTCTCCGGACATGCTGGTGCCGACTCCAAATTCATATGACAGACTGGAGGCTGCGCCCGTGCCCGGAATTATTTCAAGGCTTATCGGCAAGTTGTTTATGTGGCTGCCAATAGTGGGGTAGGTCGCTGTTGTCGTGATATGAACTTTCCCGGTTCCGGTCGGCAGAGCCTTGCGGTAAATCGACGACCATGATCGTGACCCACTGCTCATGGCCGGACGTATCAACAATATATCGGGAGTTTGAACCAGGCTCATATATGCTGCTGGCCTTGTCGGCGTACAGCTTGAAGATACCGCGTATCCTGGGTGTCAGATCAATTGGAGCTGAGCTGGAGTCGGAAACAAAAGTGGCCGTCGTATTGGCGCGTGTCATGCCGTCCGCCGATCCCACCGCGAGCGCTACGGTATCTCCACCTCTGGCGGCTTGAGGAAATGTTTTCAGGCCGTACATCCTGAAAGAGCAAGGCCAGGATGCTTACGATCAAACTGACGACGTTGATTACATATCTTGTTGTCATAGCGATACCCCGCAAATACCGATAATTCGAAACACTAGCGATTCGCGTGAGGTCTGCCAATTCATCATCCACCAGCACACACGGCAGCCCCACGAGATCATCTGACCTTCTTCAGCATTAACAATAAATCACGGATATCGATCACACCGTCGGGCGCACCGGGCGGATACAAATCACTATGCACTAATTGTTGAGTGGTAGGTGCCAACCTGCCCAGGACAATGCGTTCAAGTACCAGATAATCAGCAATATCGATCTTGCCATCCGGATTCCCGACTGGCGCAACATCACCATCCGGGCCCTGCAGCATAACCAGAGGCTCCTGAATGCCATCGGGATCGTCGCTGCAGTGGCCGTTGCTGCTGTTTGCGCACGGCGCGGGATTGCCCTCGGCGAGCAGGCCCGCCTTGACTTGGTCAGGCGTGCTGCCCGGATGCTTTACGCGATAGAGCGCGGCGGCGCCGGCAACATGCGGACTCGCCATGCTGGTGCCGCTGAGTATGGCGGTTCCGCCGCCCATCCAGGTTGACAGGATATTCACGCCCGGCGCCATGATCGTGACACCGCTGCCGAAATTGCTGAAGCAGGCAAAACTGTCGTCCTGGTTCTCCGTGCAGGTCGTGTACGCCTGACTGGCATTGCTGAGACCGCCGGGTTTGCCGTCGAAATCGGCAAGAGCCGACACGATAATCGCCGATGGATTGTTTGCCGGTGTGACATTGGCTACATCCAGCATGTCGTTGCCCGCCGAGATGGTATACACCACACCGGCTGCAACCGAGTTGCTGATGGCGGTGTTCATCGCCGTACTGGTGCACACGCAACCGAGACTCATGTTGGCGACGTCGATCTCGCTGGCATGGGCGGTCACATAGTCGATGCCGGCAATGACCGAGCCGGTGGTGCCATTGCCCGTGTTGTCCAGGACTTTGACGGCCCAAAGTCGCGCGCCGGGTGCCACGCCGACCACGCCGGTCCCGTTATCCAGGGCGGCGGCAATGCCGGCGACATGCGTGCCGTGCCCATAACCGTCGTTGGCACCGCTGTCGTTGTCCACGCAGCGTTTGTTTACTGTGCCCACGGTGCAATTTGTGTATCGATACACATACAGATCGGGATGAGTGAGATCGATGCCGGTATCGAGGATGGCGATATCGGCATTGACGCGCTCATCGACACCGTTGATTTTGGCTGTCAGGTCAATATCGGCATTAATCCGGTCCACGCCGGTAGGCAGGGTCTGCGCCGTGGCGTGAAACACCTGGTTGGCTTCCACGTAGGCTACGCGTGGATCACGCTGCAATGCGGCCAGGCGTCCCGGGGGCACCACCACCGCGGCACCCTTGATGGCGTAGCGGAAAGTGTGGGTGGCTCTCAGTCCGTGTGTCGCGACGAATTCGTTAGTGACGTTGTCCGGATCGACATCCGACCGATAAACGATGATATGGGTCGCGACTTCATCTTGAGGGGATGGGGGAGCCGCCAGAGGCGGGGTACTCCAAAGAAGACCTGTCGCCAGCAGCAAATACTGGACAATCTGATGGACCTTAGACGGATTCATGACCTCCAATGCCTCCCATGAACATCGTTCTTATTATTCTTGGACCACACTTTACCCCTGCGATTCTTCCTCAAAATCAGGAGAATCGGCCGAGACACTGTCGGGTTGATTCTCGAACATCATGTGCCGAGACGTCTTCCGGCCCAGGCCACTGCCGGTTTTCTTTGCCAGGAGCCATGTCTCGATGGTTTCCCGGGCGACCGGCGCTGTAAATACTATACACAGACTTGATGTTCTTATCGATTGAGGCCCGCCCGGCAAGACTTTCACATAAATAACATACACTTGGTCACACGTGTGCTCGGCGGGAAGCGGATAAGGCTGGTCTAAGGCTTTTTCGAATGAGATCTTGATTGGCCCTGGCTTACCTGTCGCTACTGGATGGATAGCCGCATGGCCAGTGCGAGCGCGCGACGGCCATTCCCCAGATCCGGACCCAACAACTTCAGCAGCGGCTCCAGTTCGGTCGTGCGTTCACGCGGAACCGCCGTGCCATTGATCTGCAATTGTCCGTCCTTGAAGTTGCCATTTCCCCTGACCGTCGAGCGCCAGCGGACCGCTGACGGTGGTTAGTTTCAGATTGGCAGCGTTACCGCCGCCGATGATTTCCAAGCGGTAATCGCCAAGCGGTTGAACACTGGAAAGACTGCTCCCGGCGTTTTGCCAGACAATTTCTCCGCTGCCCTCGATACCCTTTTGTCCGATCGAAAGCCTGGTTGTGTGTAACCGCACTTGTCCTTTGGGTGAAAGGAGGGAGGCGGGGGAGTATATCTGGCTGACGAACTGAGCCGGAAACGTGGCATCGGTATCGATCCAATGGCACTTGTCCAGAACCAAATTGGACTGTCGTATCGATACTTGTCTCCTGCGTTTTCACCAGCCAGTGCATCTGGATGCGCCCGGTAAACAGCCAGAGAGGATTGATACTCCATTCGGCGGCGCCTAGATCGTGTGGCGTGGTTTGCGGATAGTAGATCACGAGCCGTCCCGTTGCCGCTGCCACAGGCTGCCCCGAGTGGGATCGAGGCGAACTGCCCCGTGGCTGTACTGATTCAGTCCCCACGCAAACCACGCTGCCGGCATCTCGATAATGAGAAACAGCAGATAAAAGACCAGTCCAAACACGACATACAGCACTACCCGTTTCTTCACGCGCCGGCACCTCGCAGCACGAGGCGCGCGTTAACCGTGCCGGCTGTCGCCTGAGGTTCGAAGGTGGCTTTTTCCACCCGCACCCCGCCCTGGCTCTGAAGATTGCCGAGCCAGCCGATGAGGGCATTGAAATCCACGCCGTCCAGGGACAGACGCGCGCCATTGGATCCGTCCGGTTCCATGCGTGAGATGCGGCTGCGAATGCCGCTGGTCGTCGCGGATTGTTCCAGCCGGGCAAGCAGATTACCGCCCGCCATCGGCAAGCGTCCGCTGGCGCGCAGCTGGTTGACTTCCATGGCCTGTACCTGCATCTGGGCCAGTTGTGTTTTTTCCTGCGGTACCGCCGTGCGCAACCGCGACAGCTCGCGCTGCACCGGCAGCCACATCGAGAGATACAGAATCAGAAGAACAGCGGCGGCGCCACCGAGGTAGATAAGCTGCTCTTGCGGCGTAAGATTACGCAGCCGCGTCAGCGATATTTTTTGCAGCAAGCCGCGGATCATGTTCCCGCCTTGCCGGTCTGGCCCAGGCGCAGCCGTCCTTCTATGCCGGCCGGTGTGCTGTTGGCGCCTATCACCTCGACCTGCATGCCGCGCGCGGTGAAGGCATTTTTAACCGTTTCCATGGTCTGGAAATCCGGCAGCGTGACCTCCAGCGTCAAGCGGGACTCGCCGTACTGCATGCCGCGCAGTTTCAGTTGCGGGCTTGCCTGGATGACGGGCGCGATGTTTCCAAGCAGCGGCAACATGTCGGCGCCGGATGATTTTCCGCCCTTGTCCTGCATGTCGCCGATGAGCCGTTGCATTTGCAGTGCCGGATCGACCACGACCTGCGCGTCGGGAAAGGAACGTTTGAACAGGCTCGTCATCTCCTGCCGCAGATTTTCATGAGTCTTTTTCAGTTGCCACCATTCCCAGAGATTGAATCCCAGGTTGCCGACCAGCCACACCGCCAGCATGATCGCCGCGGGACGCAAGGCAGGCGCCATGGCCTGTATTTGACTCGATGGCGCGTAAGTCCCCTGTAAAAGATTCAAGGCCGGCGTGGATTCCTGATGATTCGTCCAGAAATCCTGTTTCTGCGTTTGTACCGCTAAATCCAGCTGTGTCGCCCACGCGTTCGAATCGAAACCGGATGGCGGTTGCATGACGGTCAGGCCTTGCGGCGCCAACTGCTTTTCGCGTGCTTCGCGCACCGCTGTTTCCAGCATGGATGGCGGCGTGCGCACGCTGGCCGCGCATACGAAACCGGAGGCTATTCCGGTGCGTACCCAGATTTCGTCCTCGTGAAACGCCGCCGACCAGGAGCCGTCGATGAGCGGAAGCGCCAATTCCGCCGGGCACAGGCTGACGGGGCGCAGCCCGGCGTCGGACAGGTGTGAAATCCAGGCCTGCAGGCGGGTGCGTGCCGTGATCGCCACGGCGAGACTGGCGTCATCAAGAACGCGATAGGCAAAATGCAGCTGATCCGGCTCGCCGATCAACTGGTCCTCGAGCGCGTACGGCAGGGCCTGCTGGATTTTGGCGCGCGAACGCGTGGGCAAGGTGACGCGCGTCAGCAGCGTTTCCGAGGGCGGTGTCCAGGCGTGCACCCGTGTCATGGCGCCGACGCCGGGAATCTGATTCAGCTCCGTGACCTGGCCGTGGGGAGCTACACCCGCGCCACCGCGCAATCGCCAGTGGATGTTGCCATGGCTTTCCGGCCAACCGCGTGGCAGAAGCAGCTCCAGGGTATTTCCCTGGCGTAACCCGGCCGGCCGCAGTCCTTGCAGCATTTGCCCAAACGGGCGCACGCGGTTCGCTATTGAGGTCCGTTGCTTTGGCATCTGTTTCTCAGCCCAAAAGGGCATCGCGCATCATTATATCTTTTCGCCCGACGTTGGAGTGGAGTTTCCGGTGGAAGTAGTAGTGGGGACGGTGGTGCTTGTCGGCAGGCGCTGGCTGTGCCAGAGCACCTGAGTTCCGCCTTTTCCGCCTGGACGAACAATCAGAGACTGGGTGGTCCGCCGGTAGCGGCC
This sequence comes from uncultured Gammaproteobacteria bacterium, assembly GCA_963750625.1. GTDB lineage: Bacteria > Pseudomonadota > Gammaproteobacteria > Acidiferrobacterales > Sulfurifustaceae > Sulfuricaulis. Next base: position 15,299 of record CAVVRV010000024.1, read on the forward strand.
AAACAGGGTATCCACGGTAACCTCGAAATAGCTGCTTTTGACGCCATAGAAGGCCTGCGGTAGTTGTTTTCCGGCCGCCAGCTCCTGAAGCTTTTGTCGTCAATGACGCCTGGTCCTTATAGGGGACCTTCGACATGAGTTGTTCGATGTCCGAAGCGGAGAGAGTATAAAACAGCGCGCTCAAGACTTCCTTCTTTGCGGTGTTCACGTTGATTTCCGTGGGCTGGGGCAAGACGGTGATCAACGGACGCAGTTTTTCAACAATGTCGCGAGTAAAACCGCGTACCAGACGCAACTCATCGACACTCTGCATTGGCTGATTGGCGGCGCGGTAAGGTATTTTCAATTGAAGATAGTCAATATCCTCCGCGCCGTAGGCCGACGTGTTGCTGTCGGCATCGATCCAATCGATAACCGCGTCGGTGAGGTTCGGGTCGAGCGACAGTGACTGGAGCAGATGCTGGAAGGTGCCGATATCCGGGGCGCTGGGTGTATTGTTGCGCACAAGATTATTGAGATTGAAGCGCGCCTGAGCGTCGGCAATACTACCCGTGACCTGACCGCCTTCGACCGCGAGCGCGCGGCATCGGTTTGGCCCAGTTTTCCGTCAAATCATCGATGCTGCTGTTATTGGCGTCTTTGTCCAGAATCGTGATGGCCCATTCCTCGGCGCCGGCACGCACGACTTCGGCTTGCGCGCGATCGGATATATTCTGCGCCTGCCGCAACCAGATCTGCTGATCCAGGCTCAGGTACGCCGCCGCGGTAGCGGCGATCGCCACGACCAGCATGGCCGTGATCAGCGCGAGTCCCCGCTGATGCGAAAAATTAATATATTGTTGAACGTCAGCCATTAACCAGAAACAAGCGAGTAAATTCGCCATGTCCTTTCAGCGTCAACTTTACCTCCACCCCACGGGGAAGGACTTGACTGATCCCTGCAGCAGGCCATTCATCGAGCCAGACGCCGGCCGGCGCAAAAAAACGAACGCGAAAATCATCCACATTATCGAGCAGCGGCGACTCAAGCGGTTTGGTTTCCGGTCCCTGATCCAGTACCGGCCATACGATCCGTTTCAAGGTGCCATCGACCAGGCGATAAGCCACGCGTTGCAGGTCGCTCCGGGGACCGCTGTCGTATGTCACGACACCGCCGCGGGTGAACTCCACGCTGGGCAAGCCGGTCGAGCGCGTGTCGGTTGGCTGACCCCGAAAGGCGGGTTGCGGAAAACCGATTGCATCGCGAACGGAGCGCTCCCGCGCCTGCGACAGGTCTTCCTCCATGCGGGTGAAAGTCAGCGACAGCGCGCGCCAGAACTCATGTTCTGATTCCAGGCGTTCGCGGTCACTCATGAACCGGGTGAGGCTGCCGTAGGCAATTGCGGAGACGAGCGCAAAAATGCCTAGCGCTACCATCAATTCGAGAAGTGTGAAACCACCAGGACGTTTCATGGGCGGGATGATTGATTCGCCAGGGTTATTGAGTATTGAGTAAGTAACCGACCAGCGTGGCCGATGAATCCTTGCTGTCAGCTGTTCGCCGAATGGTGATCTCAATCCGCCGCATTTTTGGCTCGGGCGTGGCGGCGACCTGTTCGCGCCAAAACCATTTTTGACCGCCCATTTCCGCATCACCGTTGGTTGTGTCCACGCCCGGCCAGTCTTGGCGCATCATGTGTTCGGCGAGGCGGTTTTGCGCCACCCAGAGCGCCACATCGTGTTCACGCAATGCAGCCGTGGTATCAATGGCCTGTGCCATCGTTCGCATGATGGCGGCGAGCGCGATGGCCAGCACCGCAAGTGCCACCAACACCTCCACCAGGGTGAAGCCGCGGTGCCAACTGCGCATCAGGCCTTCCCCGGCAGTCAGAGGGGCTACCTGGGCCGTGATTTTACCCGTGAGCAGTCCCTGAACTTGCCAGCGGATTTCGCCGCGCTCGAACGTGATGGTAAAAGGGGGCAGTTCGCCCGTCGGCAGCAGAAGCAGACGCGGTGTCCCGGTTTCCGGCGCCCCTTCGATATCCACAGAGGATATCTCGATACCCTGGGGCAGGGGACGCGGACGAAGCACATCATCCTGGGGTAGCGGCTGGAATTCGTTTTTGTCGTCCAGAACCTGAAAGCTGTAGCCTTGAGCTTCGAACGCCACGGCCAGCATCTTGCCCTGAAGAATGGCTTCCTCCTGTGCGGTCCGTAGCAGCAGCGCCAGCCGTTTCGCCTCGTCACGCACGGCGGATTCCCGGTCTGGCTCCAGATTCACGCTGACGATGCCGAGAACGATCACGATCACGAGCATCACCACCGCGATTTCGATCAGCGTGAAACCGCGGTTGAGACGCATGTTGTTCATGGATACATGTCAGTTGTCGAGATTCCAGGATCCGATATCGGCATTGACGCCTTCGCCTCCCGGCTGTCCGTCGGCACCCAGAGAGAATATATCGATTTCACCCTGCAATCCGGGATTGAGATACTGATACTCGTTCTTCCATGGGTCCTTGGGGAGACGGTCGAGATAGCCGCTGCTTTTCCAGTTGCGCGGGATCTCGCCGGTCTCGGGTTTCTTCGCCAGCGCCTGAAGGCCCTGTTCGGTGGACGGATAGACGCCGTTGTCCAGCCGATAGAGTTTGAGCGCACTGGTGATGGCGCGAATATCGCTTTTGGCGGCGACCACGCGGGCTTCATCCGGACGGTCCATGATCTTGGGCACGATCAGCGCCGCCAGAATGCTCAATATCACCACGACCACGAGAACCTCGATGAGGGTAAAGCCCGTCGATTTACGCCAAAACGCGTCACATATTTCATAGACAACCTCATTTGATCAGCTGATTCATTTCAAAGATAGGCAGCAGGATGGCGATCACGATGAACAACACGATCGCGCCCATCACCAGGATGAGCAGGGGTTCGAGCAGCGCGGTGAGCGCGCGCACCCAGTTCTCGAGTTCGCGCGTCTGCGCCTCGGCGGCACGCTGCAACATCTGGTCGAGCTTGCCGGTGGCCTCGCCGCTGGCGATCAGGTGGATGACCATCGGCGGAAACAGTTTGGTTTTGCCGAGCGCGCGCGACAGGCTGCCGCCTTCGCGCACCTGACGCAGCGCATCCTCCACGGCGGCGCGCATCGGCAGGTTGGTCACCACCTGCACGGCGGACTGCATCGCGCTGAGCAGCGGGATGCCGCTGGCGGTGAGAATACCCAGCGTGCTGGACAGCCGTGCCGCGTTGGTGCCGCGCAGCAGGCGTCCGACCAGCGGGAGCCGCAGTAACAGGTGGTGCCAGCGCAGCCGCAGATGCGGTTCGCGCAGCGCGGCACGGAAGGCGACGATGGCGGCAACGACCACAACCAGCCACCACCATCCGCCACCGCGCGCGAAATCGCTGACCGCTATCAATATGCGCGTGACCAGTGGCAGAGTCTGACCGGTATTTTCAAAAACGCGTGTTACTTGCGGCACGACATACACCAGCAGGCCGACAACGACCGCCGTTGCCACCAATGTGACCAGCGCCGGATAGATGAATGCCAGCTGCACTTTCTGTTGCAGGGACTGGCGGCTTTCGGTGTAATCCGCAAGCCGTTCGAGCACCTCGTCGAGCTTCCCGGACTGCTCGCCGGCGTCCACCATGCTGCGGAAAATTTCCGGAAAAGATTCGGGAAACTGCGCCAGACCGCGCGAAAGCGACTGGCCCTCCAGGACGCGGGTACGCACGCCGGCCAGTACCGACCGTGAACGCGCCGATTCCGTCTGCTCGATGAGCGCATTGAGGCATTCCTCGATGGTCAGGCCCGCGTGAATGAGGGTGGCAAACTGGCGGGTCAGCAACGCGAGTTCGGAACCGGGTATGCCGCGGCGGAAGGAGAACGACCACTTGCTGCGTCCTGCTTCGGCGCGCTGATCGATGACATCCACGCGCAGCGGCGTCAGGCCTTTCTCGCGCAGCAGGGCGCGCACCTGGCGCTCGGCGTCGCCTTCCATCACGCCTTTGACAGCGTGTCCCTGCGGATTCAGTGCCTGATATTCAAAAGCCGCCATGGCTACTCGCGCGTCACGCGCAGCACTTCTTCAAGGCTGGTGGCGCCGGCGCGCACCCAGCGCAGGCCGTCGTCACGCATGTTGCGCATGCCGCGGGTACGGGCGTATTCGCGCAGTTTCCCTTCCGCGGCACCGTCATGAATCAAAGTGCGCAGGTTGTCGTCAACAGTCAGCAGCTCGTAGATGCCGGTGCGGCCCTGGTAACCGGTATTGGTGCAGGCATTGCAACCGACGGGCGTGTAAATGGGAAGCGATTTGGGTTCGTTCCCGTTGGCAGCGAGCAGGCGCAACTCCGCGGCATCGGGTGCGCGCGTCTGGCGGCAGAGCGGGCAAAGTTTGCGCACCAGACGCTGGGCCAGCACCCCGAGCAGGCTGGAGGCCACCAGAAACGGCTCCACGCCCATGTCCACGAGGCGCGTCACGGCACCGACGGCGTCATTGGTGTGCAGCGTGGCGAGCACCAGGTGCCCGGTGAGGCTGGCCTGCACGGCGATCTGCGCGGTTTCAAGATCGCGGATTTCGCCGATCATGATGATGTCCGGGTCCTGGCGCAGGATGGAGCGCAGGGCGCGCGCGAATGTCAGTTCGATTTTCGCGTTGACCTGCATCTGGCCGACACCGTCGAGATCGTACTCGATGGGGTCCTCGACCGTCATGATGTTGTGTCGCGTGCTGTCGAGTTTTCCGAGCGCAGCGTACAGCGTCGTGGTTTTGCCCGAGCCCGTCGGGCCGGTGACGAGAATGATGCCATGCGGCTGATTGATGAGGTCCACCAGGGTCTTCAGCGTGTCATCCGCCATGCCGAGGCCCGTCAGATCGAGCCGCCCGGCCTGCTTGTCCAGCAGACGCAGAACCACGCGTTCGCCGTGGCCGGTGGGCACCGTGGAGACGCGCACGTCCACCGGACGTCCCGCGAGACGCAGCGTGATGCGACCGTCCTGCGGCATGCGCTTTTCGGCGATATCGAGACTGGCCATGATCTTGACGCGCGAAACGATCACGCCGTGCAGCGCGCGTTGCGGTTCGATGATGTCACGCAGCACGCCGTCGATGCGATAACGCACCACCGTGCGGGTTTCGAATGTCTCGATGTGTATATCGGATGCGCCTTCGCGCACCGCCTGGGTGAGCAGGGCATTGATCAACCTGACGATCGGAGCGTCGTCCTCGCTCTCCATCAAGTCCGTGGCCTGGGGGAGGTTATGCGTCAGTTCCGCGAGATCCAGGTCGTCGCCGATGTCATCCACGATATCCATGGCCTGCGACATGCCGCGCTCGTAGGCGCGGTTGAGAGCGGAATCGAACATCGCCTGGGTCATTTCGCGCACGTGGATGGGTTGTCCGAGCGCCCGGTAAAGCTCCGCCAGGGTAGCGCTCGACACGCCCGGCTTGGCCCAGATTTCCAGCTGTCCGTCGCGCAGGCAGGCGCTGATGACGCCGTGACGGCGCGCGAAATGATACGGCAGACGCTGGGTCCAGGCGGGGTCCAGAGCTTGAAGGTCGGGCGCGTTGTCCATGGCGGCGGCCGGTGCTGGGGAAATCAGGGTGAAGCGTTATCAGATGACGGCTTCGCTTCCTGCACGATTGGGCGGGCCGAATATCTTGTCCGGGGGGATTTCATCGGAAACGCGCTCGTCTTTTTTCCCCTGAGACGGACCAGGCGGTAACGGCTCCCTCGGTTTGAAGTCGTCGAGGATGGGCGACGGTTCCTTGCTGATTTTCTTTTGCTCCGCCTGAATGTGCGCATAGCGGCTGGCGCTGAAACCATAACTGTCATTCGGGATTGAGAACGATCATCGGACGCAGGAATACCATCAGGTTGGTCTTGGTCTTTTTTTCCTCGTGATACTTGAACAACCAACCAAGCACGGGGATCTTGCTGAGGTAGGGAACACCCTGGGTGATCTCCGTAACACTGTCTTCGATCAATCCGCCCAGGACGATGGTATTGCCGTCATCCACTACGACGGTGGTGTCGAGGGAACGCTTGTTCGTGATCAGGTCCGAAGCTTGTACACCAGTCGCTGGGGCAATGGTCGAGCTTTCCTGGGAAATCAAGAGTTTTACGGTGCCGCCCTCGGATATCTGCGGCTTGATCTTCAGGGTGAGACCGACGTCCTTGCGTTCAATGGTCTGAAACGGATTGACCGCGCCCGTGGCACCGCTGATGCCGGTTTGAGAGAAGCTGCCCGTCACGAACGGAACGTTCTGGCCTACCACGATTTTTGCCTCGGCATTATCCAGCGTGAGCAGATTGGGCGTGGACAGGATGTTGCCGATGCTTTTTTCCTCGAGCGCGCGGGCCAACGCCCCCAGACTGCGCACCTCGGTCCCGTCTGCCAGTGTGATTTTGCTGCCGAGATACGCGAGCGTCAAACCGCCTGCGGCACCCAGCGAGGTTCCACCGCTTGCGATCGCGTCCCCCAAGGTGGTGCGCGAGGCCGGAAAGTTTTGCAAGCCGCCTACGGCGCCACTCCCGGCTTTACCGGCCGCCGCAAATTGGACGCCGAACTGAGAAGCCTTTTCGGTAGTGACTTCGGCGATGAGGACTTCGACATAAACCTGCGCACGGCGAACGTCGAGTTTTTCGATCACGGCGCGCAGATTGTTAAATACCGCGTCGGAGGCGCTGATGATGAGCGAATTTGTCGCCTCGTCCGCCTGGATCTGGGATGTCTCCGCCGCAGATTTGCCGCCCACTGGCGCCCGGCCCGGTACCGCCGCGGCTGAGGCGGTCTGGGCGCGCGCTTCACCCGACAACAGGCCGCGAAGAACCTCAGCCAGTTTCGTGGCCTCCGCATTGCGCAGGTAAATCACGCGCGTGTTGCCGCCGACCTTGGCCGGCACGTCCAGTTTTTCGATGAGCGCGCGCAGGTCGTTGATGGTGCCCTGATTCTCGGCGCGAACCAGCAGGCTGTTCGTGCGCAGGTCCGGCATGATGGTGACGCGATCGGCTTCGCCCACGCCTCCCGCTGCCGGCGCGACCGGTGTCGCGGACTGCGTTACGTTGGGATACAGCCGCACGATGATTTCCGCGATATCCAGCGCCGAGGCGTTTTTCAGCGGGATGATGGCGAGTTCCGAGCCGCCGCGTTGATCGAGTATTTCGACGATATGCAGCAGGTTGCCGATGTTATCCGCGTAGTCGGTGATGATGAGTGTGTTCGCCGGCGGGTAAACGGAAAGCTGGCTGGTGGGCGCCATCAGTGGCCGCAGCAGCGGGACAATTTGCGCCGCGGAACCATGCTGTACCGTGACCACGTGTGTAATGGTTTGCTCGCCCGGGCGCGGTGTTGCCCCCGTGGTAACCTTGGCGGCCTGCTTGGCGTCCCCCAGCGGAACCAGCTTGATGAAGCCGCTCGCGCTGTCGATCGCGGTGTATCCCTGCGCCTTTAGCGAGGCGAGGAATATCTGATAGATGGCGTTTTTGGAGACGGGCTGGGTGGAGATGATCGTGAGCTTGCCTTTGACGCGCGGGTCGAGCAGAAAATTCTTTCCCGTGATCTGCGATACGGTTTTCACCACCGCCTGGATGTCCGCCTCCTGAAAGTTGAACATCATCTCGCCCGGCCTTAGCGTCGTGCCGGCCGCGGGCGCGGGGCGAGCGGGAGCAGGTGCGGTGGGTAACGATGGCGGCACAGAAGGTACAGGCCTTGCTCTCTGACCGTTACCGGGAGGCATGGGTGGCGATTCGGCCGCGCCGCCGGGCGGGACTGGCGGTTGCTCCGCGGCGGGTTGCGGCGCGTTCGGCTCATCGTTCTCCGAGGGTGCCTGTGCGACCTGGATCGGCTTCAGTTCCGCCGCCTGTAGCAGGCGGAAAGACAAGCAGGGCACCCACCATCAGCGTGCCGAGAGTTGTCGCGATGAAATGTCGGGTATCTGTCATTCTCAAGTGACCCACTTTCGCATCGTAGTGAATATTTACTGGATCAGTTTTGCGCAAACTGATAATTGAGCTGCTCGGGTTTGCCGCCACGCACGATTTCCATTTGTACTGCGCCTACATTCTGGATCTGCTGATAAAGCCGGATAGCGTCTTCGGCGGAATTGACCGGCGTTCCGTTTACGCTCTTGATCACATCACCCGCGCGCAGCCCCAGTTTTTCATACAGGCTCCCCGCCTGTATTTGCTGTATCTGAAACCCGCCGCCTTTGGACGGTACCATGGTTGCCTGACGTAAGAAGTCCGGCGTGCGCATCTGCGCCGCGAGCTGTTCGCGCTCCACCGTATAACGGTTCGCCCCGGTTTCCTGAACAATATTGCCGGACGCGGCCGGAGGACGGTATGCTGCCGCGGGTGGGTCCATTGATCCATGGGTGTTTTCTCCGCGCCTTCCAGCATCAGACTTTCCAAAACCCCGTTACGCTGGATCACGACCCGGTCCGGATACACCGCTTGTAATACTGCATCGCCGGTGACGGTCTGACCGACGCCGAAAGGTTCCTGCGGCTGTCCATTGACGGAGATCAGCGCATAACCACCACTGGCCGACGCAATTACCCCGGTCAGCACCAGGTTCAGGCTGCTGATCGGCAGATTGTCGAGACGACCACCGGTCAGCTCCTGGCTGACTTGGCCGAAGAGGTGCGCGGCCAGCAGAGGCTGCAATGAAAAAGTATTCTGCTGGGGAGAAGGTGTTGGCGGCGTCAGTACCAGCGGCGGCAACGGCGGTTTGATCACCAGCCAGGTCCATTGGGCGAGGCTCGCCGTCAGCAACAGCAGGATTCCGCCGTTGAGAACTCCCGGCAACCATTGTCTGACGCGGGGATTGGCAATGACCTCGACGATACTCATTTTATTCAGTTTCAGTTGCTTGCGCTGGGCTGTGGATGTTTCTGGTTAACATTATAACTGGGCAGCCGGAAAAACCTAGCTATTGATCCGGCAATTGTCCTGTTGAAAGGAGAAACTCGCAGAAAAATCGATCCTGTGCCTTCGTTGCCCTGTCAACGTGCCGGATCAATAACGAAAATCTTATAAATAGATTATTGAGGCGATAATGGGGCCTATCCGAAGGTCGAAGCATGGGTTTCAGGGCAGTGACTTTTCAACCCGATCCATTTCGCCTCAATAATCCGGGTATAATGCGCGGCACGCCGCCCAGGATATCCAGCTTCCCTGACCCATGGAATTACGGTCAAATACCGGCGTGAGCCGGCCTTTCGTTCATCTCAGAGTCCATACCGAGTTCTCCCTGGCGGACGGCATCGTCCGTGCGGACGATCTGGTCAAAACCGCCGCCCGTCTTGAGATGCCGGCCGTGGCCGTCACCGACCTCGCCAATCTCTTCGGTGCGGTCAAGTTTTACCAGGCGGCCTGCACGGCCGGGATCAAGCCCATCATCGGGGCGGATGTCTGGCTGGAAAATCCGGCCGACCCGCACAAGCCCCACCCGCTGACATTGCTCTGCCAGAACATCGAGGGCTATCGCCGGCTCAGCCGGCTGCTCACGCGCGCCTACGTGGAAGGGCAGCATTCCGGCCGGCCCTGCCTCGGCAAGTCCTGGTTCGATGCGCCGTTGTCGGGCCTGATCGCGTTGTCGGGCGCGCACGAGGGCGAAATCGGCCAGGCATTGCTGTCCGGCAATCCGGCGCAGGCGGACGAGCTGGCCCGCGCCTATCAGAACTGGTTCCCGGGGTGTTTTTATCTCGAGCTGCAGCGTACCGGCCAGCCATTTCAGGAAGATTACAATCACGCCGCCGTCGATCTGGCGCGCCGGATGTCGCTGCCGGTCGTGGCGACGAATCACGTGGTGTTCCTGCAGCCGGCGGATTTCGACGCGCACGAGGTCAGGGTATGCATCCAGGACAGCCGTGTGCTCACCGACAGCCGTCGTCCGCGCCGCTACACCACGCAGCAATATTTCCGCAGCAGCCAGGAGATGGCCGAACTGTTCCAGGACATTCCCGAGGCCATCGACAACACGGTCGAAATCGCGCGCCGCTGCAACCTGCGTCTGGAATTCGGACGCTATTACCTTCCCGCCTATCCCGTGCCGGAGGGCATGACCATCGATGCGCTGCTGCGCCAGGAGACGCAGCAGGGGCTGGAATCGCGCCTGAAGCTCATGCCGGAGGAGGCGCGCGAAGCCGCGCGCAAGACCTACAACGAACGTCTGGAGCTGGAGCTTTCCACCATCAACAAGATGGGATTTCCCGGCTACTTCCTGATCGTCGCGGATTTCATTCAATGGGCCAAGAAAAACGGCATCCCGGTCGGGCCCGGCCGCGGCAGCGGCGCCGGGTCGCTCGTGGCCTACTGCCTCGGCATTACCGAGCTCGATCCGATCAAGTACGAACTGCTGTTCGAGCGCTTCCTCAATCCCGAACGTGTCTCGCTGCCGGACTTCGACGTGGACTTCTGCATGGAGCGGCGCGACGAGGTGATCGAATACGTGACCCAGCGCTACGGCCATGACCGGGTGGCGCAGATCATCACCCACGGCACCATGGCGGCCAAGGCGGTGGTGCGCGACGTGGGCCGCGTCATGGATCATCCCTACGGCTACGTGGACAAGATCGCCAAGCTCATTCCGTTCGAAATCGGCATGACCCTGGAGCGCGCGCTCGAGATCGAGCCGCAACTGGCGGAACGCTACAAGAAAGAAGACGACGTGCGCGATCTGATCGACACGGCGCGCGCGCTCGAAGGCCTCGCGCGCAGCGCCGGCAAGCACGCCGGCGGCGTGGTGATCGCGCCCGGGCCGCTCACCGACTTCATGCCGCTTTACTGCGAACAGGGCGGCAAGCAGACGGTGACGGGGCTCGACATGGAGGACGTCGAAAAACTCGGCCTGGTCAAGTTCGATTTTCTGGGTCTGCGCACGCTCACGATCATCGACAAGGCGGTCAAGACCATCAACGTCGAACGCGAAAAGAAAGGCGAACCGGCGCTCGTCATCGAGCAACTGCCGATCGACGACCCGGCGACGTTCGCGCTGATCAAATCCGCCCGCACCACCGCCATGTTCCAGCTGGAATCGCGCGGCATGAAGGATCTCATTCAGCGTCTGCAGCCGGACAACTTCGAGGAAATCGTGGCGCTGGTGGCGCTGTTCCGTCCCGGGCCGTTGCAGTCCGGCATGGTCGACGATTTCATCAACCGCAAGCACGGCCGGGCGCGCATCAAGTATCCGCACCCGAGCCTCGAGCCGATTCTCAAGCCCACCTACGGCGTGATCCTGTACCAGGAACAGGTGATGCAGATCGCGCAAGTGCTGTCGGGTTACACGCTCGGCGGCGCCGACCTGCTGCGCCGCGCCATGGGCAAGAAGAAGCCGGAGGAAATGGCGCAGCAGCGCAGCGTGTTCGTCAAGGGCGCCGAGGAACGCGGCGTGAATCCAAAACTGGCCGCCGACATTTTCGACCTGATCGAAAAATTCGCCGGCTACGGCTTCAACCGCTCGCACTCGGCGGCGTACGCGCTGATCGCCTACCAGACCGCCTGGCTCAAGGCGCATTATCCGGCGGCGTTCATGGCCGCGGTGCTGTCGTCCGACATGGACAAGACCGACAAGGTCGTGACCATGATGGCCGAATGCCGCGACATGAAACTGAACATCCTGCCGCCCGATATCAACCGCTGCGAATATCATTTCGTGCCGGTGGACGATGGCACGATTTTCTACGGCCTCGGCGCCATCAAGGGGCTGGGCGAAGCCGCCATCGACACCATTTTGGGGGAGCGGAACCGGGGCGGACCTTTCAAGGATCTTTTCGATTTCTGCCAGCGCATCGACCTGCGCAAGGTCAACCGGCGCGTGCTCGAGTCGCTGATCAAGGCCGGCGCGCTCGACGGGCTCGGCACGCATCGCGCGGCGCTGATGGCATCGCTCAACAAGGCGCTTGCCGTCGCCGATCAGCAAACCCGCGACCGTGACGCGGGCCAGGTGGATATCTTCGGCAACGCCGTCACGCCGGCGGAGACGCATGTTTACGAAATCATCGCGGAGTGGAGCGAGGAACAGCGACTGGAAGGCGAAAAGGAAACGCTCGGGCTCTATCTCACCGGCCATCCGATCGCGCGTTATGCCGAGGAACTCAAGCGCATTACCGACGCGACCATCGCCGAACTCAAACCCACGACCGACAGCACCATCGTGGTGGCCGGCCTGGTGGTCGCGAGCCGCACCATGCAGACCCGGCGCGGCGATCGCATGGCTTTCGTCACCCTCGATGACCGCACCGGCCGGCTGGAACTCGCGGTATTTTCCGACCTGTATGCGCAGAGCCGTGAACTGCTGGCCAAGGATACCCTGCTGGTGGTGGAAGGGCAGGTGAGCATGGACGAATATTCCGGCGGGTTCAAAATGTCCGCCGAGAAGCTCTATAATATCGATCAGGCTCGCGCCGCCTTCAGCCGGCGGCTGGTGATCGAGGTGACGGCCGAGCAGGCGGGTAACGGCTTCGTCGATGAGTTGAAGGAGATTCTCAGTCCCGTGGTGCAAGGAAAGTGTCCGGTATACCTGCATTACCACGGTCAACAGGCGGAAGCCGAAATCGCGCTGGGCGATGAATGGAAAATCAGCCCGACCAACACCCTGCTGGAACGCCTGTCGCGCCTCGCCGGCGAAAGCAATGTCCACTTGATTTATCGCTAGAAAACCATTTTCAGATGAAATTGACCGCCAGGATCGCCAGGAACGCCAGGATCAGATAATCAAGAGAGTCGTTTTGATCCTGTCATCCTGAGTGGTTCCGCTGTTAACTCTCATGAACCAGAACTATCTCGATTTCGAACAGTCCATCGCCGATCTGGAGGCCAAGATCGAGGCGCTGCGCTATGCCGACAAGGGCACGGCGATCAATATCAACGACGAGATCAACAAGCTCAGCGCCAAAAGCCGCAAGCTGACTGAATCCATTTTTCATTCGCTGACGCCATGGCAGATCTCGCAACTCGCGCGTCATCCGCTGCGTCCGTATACGCTGGATTACATTGCGCGCGTCTTCACCGATTTCGAGGAACTGCACGGCGACCGCGCGTTTGCCGACGACCCGGCGATTGTCGGCGGCGTGGCGCGACTGGATGGCCGGCCGGTTGTCATCATCGGACATCAGAAGGGGCGTGACACGCGCGACAAGGTGCGGCGCAACTTCGGCATGCCGCGCCCGGAAGGATACCGCAAGGCCTTGCGCCTGATGCGTCTTGCCGAACGTTTCCGGATTCCGCTCATTACGCTGATCGACACTCCCGGCGCCTATCCGGGCGTGGGCGCGGAAGAACGCGGCCAGAGCGAGGCCATCGCCCGCAATCTCTATGAAATGGCGCGGCTCAACACGCCTATCATCAGTGTCGTGATCGGCGAGGGCGGTTCCGGGGGAGCGCTTGCCATCGGCGTATGCGATCGCTTGCTGATGTTGCAGTATTCCACCTATTCCGTCATTTCTCCGGAAGGATGCGCCTCCATCCTGTGGCGTTCCGCCGACAAGGCCTCGGAAGCGGCGCAAGCCATGGGCATCACCGCCGAAAGCCTGAACCGGCAGGGGCTCGTGGATGAGATCGTGCCGGAGCCCCTGGGCGGGGCGCATCGCGACATGGATGAGATCGCCAAGACGCTCAAGTCCGCGCTCATCTCCGCCCTCGACAAAGTCGGCTCCATGCCGCTCGAGCGCCTGCTCGAACAGCGCTATGACCGCCTGATGCATTACGGCGAGTTTGAAGAACATTGATAACGTGTTTTCTCCCTCGGCACTGGCGGATGTCCTGCGCCGTCTCGGTCTCTCCCCGGAAACGCCGTTAAAAGTCGCCTTCAGCGGCGGTCTCGATTCCTGTGTGTTGCTGCATGCCCTTTGCGTCCTGCGCGACGAGATGTCGCTGCGTCTGAGTGCGGTGCACGTGGACCATGGGCTGCAACCGGCTTCGGCGGCGTGGGCGCAGCATGCGGAAAAATTCTGCGAAGATTTGAACGTCTCGTGCGCGATCGAGCGACTGCTTATTCCGGACATGGAAATCCGCGAACATGGGCTGGAAGCGGCGGCGCGACAGGCGCGCTATGCCTGTCTTGCACGCCACGTGATCGCGGGCGAAGTCCTGCTCACGGCGCATCATGTCGACGATCAGGCCGAAACCCTGCTGCTGCATTTGCTGCGCGGTTCCGGCACCCATGGATTGGCCGCCATGCCTGAAATCGCTCCGTTTTCATCAGGACGGCTGGCGCGGCCTCTGCTGGGTTTCACCCGGGCCCAGCTCGCGGACTATGCCGAGCGGGAAAAGCTGCGCTGGGTCGATGATCCCAGCAATCGTGACCCGCGGTTTTCGCGCAATTATCTGCGGCATGAAGTATTCCCGCTGCTGGATGCGCGCTGGCCCGGAGCCGCGCGGCAGATCGCGCGCGCCGCCGCCCTGTCAGCCGAGGCAGCCGGGCTGCTCGATGCCGTGGCGGAAATTGACTGGCATGCCTGTCGTGCCAAGGATCCATCGGCGCTGTCGGTGACGGCGCTGCGCCAGTTTTCTCCGCCGCGCCAGCGCAACCTGGTGCGCTATTGGCTGCGCCGGCAGGGATTTCTGGCGCCGTCGGCGATGCACCTCGAACAAATCCTGGCGCAGGTGGCGCATGAACCGCGTACACGGCACGCCGCCGTGTGTTGGCCGGAGGCGGAAGTACACCGGTATCGGGACGAGCTGGTTGCGCTAAAACCTCGACGGGAAACGGATTCCGCCATGAGACTGTCCTGGGATTTAAGCCAGCCGCTGGAAATCCCGGGCGTGGGCCGGCTTCATGCCGTGGCTGCTCGCGGCGACGGCTTGTCGCAGGAACGCATCGGCCATGCGCCGCTCATGGTCGGCTGGCGTCAGGGCGGTGAAACCTGTCAGCTGCCGGGCCGCGCGCATCACCATAAACTCAAGAAACTGTTGCAGGAGGCCAGCATCCCGCCCTGGGAGCGTCAGCGCCTGCCGCTCGTTTATGCCCATGGCGAGCTGGCGGCGATCGGCGATCGCTGGGTTTGCGAACCGTACGCGGCGCGCGCCGGTGAACCGGCGTGGAAACTGCGGCTTGAATTGGCGCAGGAATTCCGCGGGTCGAAATAAAACCAGCGAACCATGAATCAATAAGGAAACTTCCCGATTTTGGATATGCGACCAAGGTCCAATATCTGCCACCCGGGGATATTTGCTAAATTCGCTTTCGTGACGGGGTTAGAAACAGGCTTCCACACGAAGGCATGATTCAAACCCGTCACCGTTACTGGAAATGGCTGGCACGGCCCGGCACCTGCGATGACGTTGTTGCGTCATGGGATGACGGTCGGCGGCGGTCATTCCAGTTCCTGAAAACCACAACCATCTATCTGAAAAGGAAGACATCATGAAGATACTCAAAGTGCTCATTCTGCCGATCATGTGCGGGACGCTGGCCATGGCGGCACCGGTATATGCCGCGGACTCCGCCGCTAACACGAACATGCAGATTCTGTTGGACAAGGTCAAGGCCGACAAGAAAATGCTCGTGGCGGCGAACATGGATCTGAGCGACGCCGAATCCAAGGCGTTCTGGCCGATCTATGACGCCTATCAGAAGGATCTGCAGAAGCTTAATCAACGGTTGTTGAAGGTGATCACGAGTTACGCCGACGCCTACAACAGCGGCGCCATGACCGACCAGCAGGCGCAGCCCCTCATCAACGAAGCACTCGACATCGAGGCGTCCGAAGCGGCCATGCGCAAATCCTATGCGGCGAAGCTTGGCAAAGCGTTGCCCGCAAAGAAGGTGGCGCGCTATTTGCAGATCGAGAACAAGATCCGCGCTGCGATCCGCTACGAGATGGCCGACAAGATTCCGCTGGTACAGTGACGCGAACGTCTTGCGCCGTTCAGAGGCCAACGCGCGCTGCTTCGGCTTCGATGGAGTAGTGCACAGATTCGTTTGAATGGGCATACTCCGGCGATCTAGAAGCCCCAGTTAGCCCGGAAACGGACGGCTCTCGATTCTGTGGACGAGGGCTGTTCGTAGTTTTTTTCCTAAGACATCGAGACGGCCACTTTTCCGTTTCGTGACGTGCATCATGTTGTCGACATGGCGCTGGCCGCGTTACGGGGCGTCAGCGCCTTGTTCGCCATGGGTATCCTGAACGGAGAGGATATCACTGGCGCCATGAAGACCGCGGGCAGCGCCACTGGCAGCATGTTCTTCGGCGGCATGGTACGTGCCACATACCGCTCGTTCGACCGCCATCCAGCTTGCCGTGTCGGCGCTGTACGTGTTGGCGTTGTTTCTCCTGATGCGTTGACTGACGGGCGTCATCGGCGGATGGCAGTTCCGCTGCCTGCTTGAGCCACAGAACCCTGGTTAATCTCGATGTCGGGCCGCGTATGAACGCCCACTCGATATTCTCTGGCGCCCGGCGAGCCTGCTTATCGGCCGCCTGGATGGACTAAAAAGCCAGATATCTTGCCAACCGATTCATGCAGTTGCCTGCTTTTTCTCATCCGGGTCTGATTTGATTCACATCAATAACATATGGCAGTTTATTAAGGTTTGATTATATTGGTCTTAGTCCAGACAATAGGGTACGGCTGCAAGAGAAACACGATGGCTAAAGGTGCCGGCAGGAGAGGGCAGGATTTCGTCTGAAATACGCGCATCCGGCGAGGGTAACCGTCGGGAAGCCGACTGCAACCGTAGAGATAGGGAGCCTTGTTTGTGGAGATTGTTGAGCGCAGGCGGTCGAACGACTCATCGCTAAAGGGCGAGGCGCGATTCCGCGCCATCTTCTCCAGAGCGAGTATTGGCGTCGCGCTTGTCGACAGGGACGGACATGCCATCGAAAGCAATCCGGCGCTCCAGCGCATGCTCGGCTACTCGTCCGATGAGCTGCGCGGGATGGCGTTTTACGAATTCACGCATCCCGAGGATATCGAGCCGGACGCCACGCTGTTTCGGGATATGCTCGCCGGGAAGAGCGAACACTACCAGATCGAGAAGCGCTACTTCCGCAAGAGCGGCGAGGTCATGTGGGGCCGGCTCAGCGTGTCGCTGCTGCGCGAAAAGGAGGATGGCCCCGCTTTCGGCGTCGCCATTCTCGAGGACATCACCGAGCGCAAGCTGGCAGAGCAGTCGCTGCGCGAGAGCGAAGCGCGGTTCCGACTGCTGGCGGATTCGGCGCCGGTACTGATCTGGATGTCAGGCACGGACAAACGCTGCACGTACTTCAACCTTCCGCTGGCTGGAGTTCACCGGGCGGACCCTGGAACAGGAGCTGGGCGACGGCTGGGCCGAGGGCGTTCATCCGGAGGACCTGCAGCGCTGTTTGGATACCTACGTCCGCGCGTTCGATGCACGCGAACCGTTCGCCATGGAGTACCGGCTACGCCGTCATGACGGCGAGTATCGCTGGATCCAGGATACTGGCGTCCCCCAGTTTGGAGCGGACCAACGCTTTGCCGGTTACATCGGTTCCTGCATTGACATCACCGAGCGCAAGCGCGCGGAGGAGGAGCATCTTCTCCTCGTAGCGGTTGTCGAATCATCCAACGATGCCATCTTCAGCCTGACGGCCGACCGAACGATTCGGACCTGGAACCCCGCGGCGGAAAAGCTTTTCGGTTATTCCGCCGGGGAGATCGTGGGGCGGAATATTTCGATTCTCGCCCCGCCGGATCGCCGGGATAAGGCATCGGTCGTCTTCGAGAAAATACGCGTGGGACTGTCGGTCAATCAGCTCGAAACGATATGTCGGCACAAAGACGGCACGTTGATCGAGGTATCGCTCAATGTCGCCCCGATCCGAAACGAACAGGGTCAAGTCACCGGCGCTTCGGCCGTGGTACGCGATATCACCGAACGCAAACGGGCGGAAGAGGCCCTCCAGCAAAGCGAATTCAAATTCCGGGCGCTGTTTGAATCGAACGTCGTACCATTGTCGTTCTGGCACGTGGACGGTCGTATCCTCGATGCCAATGACGCTTATCTGCGGCTCACCGGTTTCAATCGCGCGGAACTGGAGGCGGGTCAAGTTCGCTGGGACAAGCTGACCGCGCCCGAGTATTCCCATCTCGACCGGCGCGCGATCGAGGAGTTCGCGACGGGAAAAAATCTCATCGCTCCCTACGAGAAAGAGTACGTACTGCGTGACGGGCGGCGAATTCCCGTAATGATCTCGATCTCGCTGTTGCCCGGATACCGCGACCGGGGCGTGGGCATTTCGATCGATTTGACCGAGCAAAAGCGTTCGCAGGAGCGACTGGAAGAGAGCCAGGCGCAGACCAAGGAAGAACGGGCTTTCCTGCGGCAAGTCATCGACATCACGCCTAACCTGATCTTCGCCAAGGACCGTCAGGGCCGGTTTACTCTGGTCAATCAGGCCGTCGCCGACATCTATGGCACGACCGTCGATGCCCTGATCGGAAAAACGGACGCGGATTTCAATCGCAGCGGAGAAGAAGTCGAGTTGTTTCGCCGGATGGACCTCGAAGTCATGGATACGTTGCAGGAGCGATTCATCGCCGAAGAACATGTTACCGACGCTGCCGGGAAAAGTCCATTGGCTGCAGACGGTCAAGCGACCCATCCTGAACGAGGACGGGACGGCGAACCAGGTCCTCGGCTCGTCCACCGACATCACCGCGCGCAAACAGGCGGAGCTGGAGCTGGGGCAGCAACGCAATGAACTGGCCCACCTCGCGCGCGTCGCCATGATGGGTGAAATGACGGCATCACTCGCACACGAACTCAATCAGCCGTTGACCGCGATTCTGAGCAACGTCCAGACGGCCCTGCGCCTGCTGGATGACCCCGCGCCCGACATGACGGAAATACGCGAGATTCTCGACGATGTTGTGTCCGACGATAAGCGTGCCGGTGAGATAATCCGGAGTTTGCGCAACTTGATGAAGAAGAGCGAGTTGAAATCCGAGGCGCTCGACCTTAACAGCGTTATTCTCGAAGTCATCGAGCTTATCCGCAGCGATGCCCTGATCAAGAACGTCTCGGTTGCGGCGCAGTTGGCCCCGGAACTGCCCGCCGTGCGCGGAGACCGGATTCAGTTGCACCAGATCATGCTGAACCTCACGATTAACGCCCTTGACGCCATGAAGGGTATTCCTGTCAGTGAACGGAGATTGGAAATCGCCACCAAGCGAATCAATGCGCACTCGGTACAGGTCGCGGTGGAGGATGCCGGCACGGGCATTCCTCCCGACCAGCTCGACAAGGTGTTTGAGCCGTTCTTTACCAGTAAATCCCATGGTCTGGGGATGGGACTGGCTATCTGCCGTTCCATTATCAATATGCATGGCGGGCGTATCTGGGCGACGAACAATCCCGGCAGTGGAGTGACATTTCGATTTGTTTTGCCCATCAACGATAATTCGACATAATGACTGAAGCCGCACCGATGGTATTTGTCGTGGATGACGACCCCTCCGTGCGCAAGAGCCTGGGGCGTCTGCTTAAAACCGCCGGTTACCTCGCGGAGACGTTTGCCTCCGCCGGGGAATTCATGCGGCGCGACGCCTACCCGGGGCCGTCTTGCCTGGTGCTGGACGTGCAATTGCCCGACCTGAACGGGCTGGAACTGCAGCAAACACTGGCAGGAACCCTCCATTCTCTCCCCGTTATTTTCATCAGCGGTCACGGTGATATTCCCACGAGCGTTCGCGCGATGAAGAACGGCGCCGTGGATTTTCTCCCCAAGCCGTTCGCGGCGCAGGATCTTATACGCGTAGTAGGGGATGCTCTTGAACGCAGCCGCCGGGAACAGAAGGATCATCTTGAGATCTCCATTATTCAGGAGCGGCTTGCCCGCCTGACTCCGCGGGAATACGAAGTGCTATGCGGTGTCGTCGCCGGCAAGCCGAATAAACAGATCGCCGCGGAATTGGGGGTAGGGGAGAAAACCGTCAAAGTCCATCGTGGACGCGTGATGGAGAAGATGGGCGCCCACTCTGTCGCTGATCTGGTGCGGGCGGCCGAGAAGGGTAATGCGATACCCCCTCCCCTCCGCGGTTGACCCCTTTTTTTCCACTTCCGCCAGGTTATCCAGCAGCCGGCTGCTTTGATTGAGTCAAGGCAGACCTGATCGCTACCCCCCCCGCAAATTCATTTCACCATGTGGTTCGTATTGGACGAAGGTCCCATATTTTTTTTCCGGGACTTCAGTAAGCTTCGGGTCTTAGCCCGAGGTCCTTGATGGCCAGATCCCGTATGCTCATGGCGGTAATAGACGACGATGCGTCCGTGCGCAAGGCGCTGACGCGCCTGCTGCGCGCCTGCGGGTATGAGGTGGAAGCGTTCGCGTCCGGCGCCGAGTTCCTCGAATCCTCCCACACCGGGGCACCGGATTGTCTGGTGCTGGACGTGCACATGCCCTCGGTCAGCGGGCTGGACGTGCAGGCGGCGCTGCTGGACCGTGGCATACACGTACCGATTATTTTCATCACCGCCTTCGATGACAACGCCATGCGTGAACGCGCGCTGCAACAGGGCGCCGTGGCCTACCTGCGCAAGCCACTGACGGAGCAGACACTGCTCGCGGCGATTGCGACGGCGGTCGGCCCAAAGCGCAAACATGACCAGGCGCCCGGATAATTGCGCTAAGGGGCATATGGGACCTTGGTCCAATGGCGAACCGCCGGGTAATGGTATAGAAACTCAGCTTTCGTCTCTCTCCTCCTGAGTCTGTTAACCTCCCTGTGAGACGAAAGTTTTCCCTCCGCCCCCCGGAGGGTTTCTTTTTTTCAGTACGTGTTATGGCCTGGACTTAAGCTGACCGACAGCGGTACGCCGCGGGCCCGCTTTTCCCTCGCCGGCGGTTGGTACTGCGGCTATTGGACCAAAGTCTAATGGTTTTCGACCTTAGCATTCCCGAAAATCCATCTCTAATGAGAGCAGCGAATTCGCATTCGAATGTGAGGCGAATACGAAAAGACCATCGGAGAGCAAACCATCGGTAAACCTCGCGTAAGACGCGAACATGCCGGTACCCGAATGAAGCCCACGCTTTAAGAACATTAGAGAGGAGGACATACGATGCGATCCCTGAATGCCGTAATCTTGCCATTCGCGATTTCTGGGATGTGGGTTCAGTCTGAGCAGCATGGCTGACGAGGGCAACGCATGGCAGTACGAAGTGACGCCCTATTTTCTTGCGGCGGGGCTGAACGGCACCGTTGGGATTCGTGGGGTCAAGACGGACTTGGACATGCCTTTCAGCGATATCTTGGAACAATCTCAAATCAGGTCTTATGGGGCTGTTCACGGCACGCCAGGGGCGCTGGATGTATGGTCTGGAGGGCGTGTACTTCAAGATCCAGGATGAAGGCTCGAAAACAGTGACCGGTCCGTTTGGGAACGTGAGCGTGAATGGCGCGCTGCAAGTCACAACCTCCATGTATATATATCAAGGAACGGTTGGATATCGTTTACTCGATGAAAAAACCAAGCTCGATGCTGATAGGCGCATTGCGCTACACCAGGCTGGTAGCCGCTGCGGACGTGAAGATTACGACGGTGCCGGGGATTGTATTCCCGGGCGGCGCGCCGACTGCAAGCGGTCACGAGAATTGGACCGATGCCGTGGTGGGACTGGTTGTGAACCAACCTATTGCCGACAACTGGTGGTTGACTGGTTATGTGGACGCAGGCGCGGGTGGTTCGGATTTCACATACCAGGTGATCGCCGGCGTGAATTGGATGTATGCCAAGGACTTCACCGCCAAGGCGGGCTATCGCCAGTTGTACTGGGATTACGAAAATAATGGAACTGTTTGGAATATGACTGCCGCCGGTCCCTACCTTGGACTGGGTATACGCTTCTAACAATCGCGAACAAAATAAATCAGACAGGATTCACAAGATTAAAACGGAATTAAATTGTGAATTTTTTGTTGAAAGCCCTGACCCGCGGGGAGAAACACTGCGCGCGGCGATAGACGTTCCCAGAACCATGCCGCCGTCTCTTCTTAATTAAACATTGCATGGGCACAGCCACTATGAATACTACTCGAAACTCCACGTGGCCATCGTTTACACGTCTCGTGCTCGCCATCTGTCTCGTCGCGATCGGCCGCACCGGTCTTGCCGCCGAGCCCGCGGATGCGGCCGCGTGCGCGGCCATCCCGGGCGACCGCGAGCGGCTCGAATGCTATGACGCACTCGCGGGACGAAGTAAAGCCAAGCCCGCCGACGATCCGTTTCAACAGCTCAGCGCATCCCGTACCGCCCAAGCCGGCGCCGGGCGCCGCCCCGCCGACGCCACTCTCCGTGCGCTGGGAACTCGACCCCGAAACCAAGCAGGGGCCGTGGGTGCTGCGCCCGCATCAGCCGCTGTTTATCCTGGCGGTAGTCCACACTGACAACAGTCAACGATTCGCCCCAGTCGCCCGCGCACCCGCTGCCCTTTAATGCGCCGCTGCAGGATAACGAGGCGGAGTTTCAGTTGAGCTTCAAGTTCAAGGCCGCCGAGAACCTCTTTAGCCTCTTTGGCAGCCAAGCGGATCTGTGGTTTGCCTACACCCAACAGAGCCAATGGCAGATCTACAACCACGAGCATTCCGCGCCGTTTCGCGAAACCAACTACATGCCGGAGATGTTCCTGTTGTTCCCCACGCGCTACGACCTGCTCGGTCTCACCGGCCGTTTCGTCAGCCTGGGCCTGGTGCACCAGTCCAACGGCCGCGCCAATCCGCTGTCGCGCAGCTGGAATCGCGTATACACCCAGCTCGGGTTCGAGCGTGGAAACTTCGCCCTGCTGGTTCGTCCCTGGGCCCGGATACAGGACAGCGCCGAAGACGACGACAACCCCGACATCATGCGCTACATGGGTTATGGCGATGTCACGGGAATCTACCACTGGGGCCGGCAGGAGTTCTCCGTGACCGCGCGTTACAACGCTGGCAATGCTTCGTCCACCGACACCTGGAGCTTTCCGATCCAGGGACGCCTCAAGGGTTACGTCAAGATAACCACCGGTTACGGTGAAACCTTGATCGACTACAACTGGAAGCAGAACACCATCGGCGCCGGTATCGTGCTGGTGGACTGGCTGTAACATTGGCGGCAGTCGCGAAGGGACTGCAGCAAGTGGATTCGTAAGCATCGGTTCAACCGGCGGGCCCTTGAAGGTGGGCTTTTCCGTGCGGAGCTGTGTCGGGTGCGCGCTCTCTGCCCGAAGCGGAGGCGTTCGATGACTAACAGTCACCTCCACATGTAAAGGTAAAGGAGGAAAAGATGACGAAATCGTCCAGATCTTTATTCATTTTATCGCTCCTGTTGGCGTCGACAGCGATGGCACCGGCCACGCTGGCGCAGCAGGCGATGTCGACCCAACCGGCGCAGATCGTCCGGGAGATGTGCGATTACCTGAAGTCGCTCCAACAGTTCTCGTACCGCGCGGAGGTTACTTACGATGCGGTCGATGCCGGGGGACAAAAGGTTCGACATGCCTTCGACATGATGACCTCCGTGCGGCGGCCGGATCGGCTCCGGGTTAGCGCCACGGGCGAGGTGGTCAGCAAACAGTTCTTCTTTGATGGCAAGTCCATTACGCTGTACGACAAATCCGCCAAGATGTATGCCACCCTGGATGTTCCCCCGGATATCGAAGCCGCGCTGGATAAGGCGCATAAAGATTTCAATCTCAGGGTAGCCCTGACCGACCTGGCCAGCCCGAAGCTCTACGATCATTTGTCCTCGGGTCTGGCCAATTCCCGTAACCTGGGAATAGATAAGGTACGAGGAGTCTCGTGCCATCACCTCGCCTTCGATCGCAAGGACAAGCAGGTGCAGCTGTGGATCGATGCCGGCGGCAAGCCGCTGCCGCGGAAGGTTGTGATCACCGAAAAAAATTCGCCGGAGTCTCCGCAATGGACGGCGTTTCTTGGCGAGTGGAACGTCTCACCCAGACTCGATGACAGTTTGTTCGCTTTTGTTGTTCCGGCAGGAGTTCAACAGATCAAGTTTATTTCGACGCAAAAGGTCGTTGTTCCCGGGCAGGAGATGCCACCCTCGAAGACAGGGAGATGAGTTATGAAACCATTTAAACCTAAGTACCTGGTGGTGATCCTCTTGGTCGCCATGGTTATTGGTATTCTGACTCCGGTACGGAAGGCGGAAGCCAGAGGTGGTGGATTTGGTGGGGGCAGTTTCCGTGGAGGCGGTGGATATGCTGAAGGTGCCAGAGGGGGTGAAGTCGCCATAGGTCCCGAGGGAGCCGCGGCAGCAAGAGGTCCCGAAGGAGCCGCAGCGGTAAGAGGCCCCGATGGAGCTGCGGCGGTAAGGGGTCCCCAAGGCAATGTCGCTGTGGGGAATCGAGTGAGCGCTCTACCGGCTACCGCTGCGCCCGTTGTCGTGTCGGGCCAGACTTATTATGTAGATGGCGATGTCTACTATCAGCCCTATTTCGACGGTGCTGAGGTGATTTATGTCGTGGTTACCCGCCCCACAGTAAGTTTAATGATCTCATGTTGGTGATCTTTTTACGCCGAACGGGTTAACGGGCGGACAATGTCGAGTCGCAGGAAAGCGGCCGCGCGTCGTAGCGCGGGGCAGGCCGCCAGCCTTTTCTCACATGGTTCGGGTTGCCGTGCCCGACGGCAGTTCGTTACACTTCCCGCAATCTCTCTGCCGAGACTCGACGATGCGTGCTCTCCTGGCGATGATGCTGTTGGCAAGTTTCGTTGGTTGTGCAACCTATTATGACTACCGCCTCGACCGCGAGTACGGCCCGGCCGACCCGGCCCGCTACGATCGGCCGTCCACGGCGCGCGCCGACATCGACTTCGGGCGTGACGTCAAACCGATTCTCGACAGTCGCTGCGTGGTCTGCCACGGCTGCTTACGACGCGCCTTGCCAGCTGAAGCTTTCCGCCTACCAGGGCGTCACGCGCGGTGCCAGCAAAGAAATCGTGTACGACGCCGCGCGCCTCATTGCCGCCGAGCCGACGCGCCTGTTCACGGATGCCGAGAGCAATGCCGCCTGGCGGGGCAGGGGTTTCTACCCGGTGCTGAACGAGCGCGCCCCGGACGCCGCGGCCAACCGCGAGGGGAGCGTGATGTACCGCATGCTGGCGCTCAAGCGCGCTCACGGCCTGCCGGCGGGCGCGGTGCTGCCGGCGAAGGACTTCGATTTCACGCTCGATCGTGACCAGCAATGCCCGCGGATCGAGGAGATGGACCAGTTCGAAGCGAAGTTCCCGCAGTGGGGCATGCCGTACGGCATGCCGGCGCTGAGCGAACGCGAGCACGATACGCTCGCGCGCTGGATCGAGGCCGGTGCGCCGTACGCCGAGCCGGCGCCGCTGCCAGACGGCTACACGGCCCGCATCGCCGAGTGGGAGCGGTTCCTGAATGGCGACAGCCTCAAGGCGCAGCTCATGAGCCGCTACCTCTACGAGCACTGGTTCATCGGTCATCTGTACTTTGACGATATGCCCGGCAACGAGTACTTCGAGCTGGTGCGCTCGGCCACCCCGCCGGGCGAGCCGATCAAGCTGATCGCCAGCCGCCGGCCGTACGACGATCCCGGTGTGGCGCGCGTTTATTACCGGCTGCGCCGCTATCAGGAGACGCTGCTCACCAAGACCCACTTGCCCTATGCGCTCAACGCGGCGCGCATG
>CAVVRV010000025.1:0-14525 GCA_963750625.1 uncultured Gammaproteobacteria bacterium
GTCGGCGGGAGCAAGACCTTGGAAAGCGCGTGGCAGCGAAGGATTTAGAAAATTGCCTAGAAGACGCAGTATCCATTTTCGAGGCATCGGTCAAAGCTATCGTTCGCCGAGCTCTGGCCGTACGCGGTGATGATCCCGCGACCATTGACTCAAAGATGAAAAAAATCGGCAATTCGTTTCAAAGTACTGAGAGATCCAAGGAACAATTATTTAATCTATTCGGTTACTCGCCATCTCAGTCCGAAATATGGGAGCGCTTAAGTCGAGTATTCGAAAAGCGGCATCCCGTAACTCACAATCTAGGCGTGGTGGATAGGAAATACCTAGAGCGCGCGCAAGAAGTTGAGCGAGAAGGCCGGGAGGTAAGAATTTCGGAAAACGAGGTAACTGTCTTGCTTGAAGATATTTACTCGGCGATCTCTGACATCCACCACGCCCTGGTCGGTGCGGCTCCGTAAGATGACGCCGAACAACGCGTTCAACGCGGACTCGCCAAAGCGCCGCTTCGCTCTGCTTTGGCGAACCGGTTAACGCGAACGTTAGCTGCCTCGGGGACGCGTGTGCATGCAAGAGATACTTAGACTTCGATTTATTGATAGAGACAAGGCATTTACTCAGACCCTCACGTCTATCAAAAACGAAATGAATGCTCGCGGCATGTTCCATTCAGGAGCAACTGTGAAGCGTGGCCACGATGAGCTAGTAAAAGAATTGGCGGAAAGCCGCAGGACTATTCTGGCCACAATCTCTGAAAACATTAATATCTCTAGACCCAACAAGGTAGACAAAACGCTAACGGACAACGCAGTGGAGTGGCTTAAAAACCGAAAGCTCTTCCTCGAGAGTTTTTATCTCGAACAGATGAACGTTATTGTTGCATCCTTACAAAATAAAAAAATGCTAGAGCCATATATGAATTTGTCTGCGGAGGTAGAATTGAATGAACATGAATTACGCAGAGAACTTGCTCAGGAGATACAACGTTATATAAATTCCCGCGGAATTACTTTGTATGACCGAATCAAAAACCAATTCCTTGATCGGCCTTTAGTAGTAATTGCTGTAATTACTATTGCTACGGTTACCGCAATCCTTTCATTCCTGGCCTTGGTACGTGCAATTTGAATCGGAAGCTAACACGTCGTTCGAGAGGGACCTCGGGTCCCGCTGGCGCGGGCCCCTCAACTCTGCGTTAGCCCGATTCCCATGAATGGCGATATTGATCTGAGATTGTCCGGGTTGAGGAGTATGGCGAATGGACTTCATCATAATTTGAAGATGATGGAGTACATTTCTTTTGGTCTTCACCGCGAGCCGTTCAATTCGTCAAACAATCTAGGGCTGTTATGGATTTGGCGTTCCCTTATGTCAATCAGCTTATCGATTTTTACAAGGTACTTGGTAAAGGTGAAAAGTGCTCTTTTACGAAAATTATTAATGTGTCGAGAGGGCTAGGTTGGAAGCTAAGTAACAAGAGCATCGAGGCGAAATCCGTAAAGCTGCTAGGTGACTATAACAAGACAGATTTTCAAAAAGTAAGAGACAAATACCTCGCTCACCAAGATTTGACCACAGGAATAGTAAAAACAGATTTACTGACAATCGCGTCCTTCACTAAAAGAATTCTTCGGTTGTCAAATCTCTTTCTGAAAGAATTTAAAAGAGATCCTCTTAAATTTACCAACCACATCCGTGGTTCGTTCAAAAAGATTTTCAAAACAATCGACGAGTTTGAACGAGTAAAAGCCTTTCTTATTGCCTCCCAAATTAAAGGAAAAAAGGAAGTGCGAATCTCAGCTATAGCTAACATCATTAACGATAAGCAACGGCTAACACGTCGTTCCACCGGACGCGGCAAACAGCGCCGCGCAGCATTTTACGTTGTTAGACAGTAAAACGGATAGCGATGTACGAGCGGGACCGCAAAAAACTCTCGGACTATCTGCGCGAACAAGGCGCGATAAATGCAAGGCACGTAAGCGAGGAGCTTAGTTCCAACACGTTGTTTACCGAGGAGCTTCTTAATCGGCAGTTCCGCATTT
The DNA here is from genome assembly GCA_963750625.1 of uncultured Gammaproteobacteria bacterium. Classification (GTDB taxonomy): domain Bacteria; phylum Pseudomonadota; class Gammaproteobacteria; order Acidiferrobacterales; family Sulfurifustaceae; genus Sulfuricaulis. The sequence continues at coordinate 2,043 of CAVVRV010000025.1, forward strand.
CCACCTTCATGGCATGGGCACTGTTTTCGAGTGAATTTTCCGGAAAGGGTGAAGAACTTCGTGCTGTTTTCTCTTCTTTTCACAAAAACATGTTCTTGTTCTATTCAAGCCTTGAGTTAACCAAACAAGGCTTGTACGGCCCAGCACGAACCCTCATGCGAACTATCTATGAGGGGCTCATAATCGGCAAATATTGTTCAATTCATCATGATGATACGGTTTTTCGAAAATGGTCCGATGGCGAATACATCAATGTCAACAGCCTGATCTTTAACAAAATAGGATCTCCTGCCACAACGGAGATGCGGCATTTGTGGAAGATGCTCAACCAGTTTGCTCATGCGAGTGTCTTCGCGCAGCAGATATATATCGAATATGGGTCGATCAAAGGCGAGATCGAGAGCAACTTTGTTTTACTCGATATGCTTCTCGATATGAATTACCACTTGCTGAACAGGCACTGGCTTAACCAGACACTTGTCTATTACATAAAGCGGTATCAGGAGGATCAAACGTTCGGTGAGGCAAGGGAGGGCGCGAAAAAGCTCATAAAGGCCGCCAGGCACTCCTTCTCCCCTGCTTCGAAGAAGTTGGTAATCGAGTATTCGAGGGCGTGGAAGATTGAGAAAAATGTCTAACTATGCAATCAAGCCGACGCCGTTAGGGCATTGTCGCTCTTTCATGCCGCTGCAGCGGCGCGGCTTATCGCAAGCGTTAGCCGCCAAATACCGCCTACTTGACGTATATGCATATAATGCATATATTTTGTAGGTGCGCTTCCAATACGATCCCATAAAAGCCGCAAGTAATCTGAAGAAGCATGGAGTGTCGTTCGCGGATGCGGAGGGGGTATTTTTTGACCCACTGGCAATTCATCAGCTGGACCCTGATTCAGAAGATGAAGAACGGTTTATTGCGGTCGGTATGGGTAGCGCGGGAATAATTCTGGCTGTTGTCTACACGCTTCGTGGCGAGGAAATCCGGCTCATATCGGCTCGCCAAGCTACGCGGCACGAGGTGAAAAACTATGAGAGCTGAATACGATTTTTCAAAGGGTAAGCGAGGCGCATTAATACCCACGAAAGGTAAGACGCGCATCACAATCTATATCGATGACGCCGTACTCAATGAGTTTCGCTCCCGCGCTGAACGCATCGGCAGTGGCTACCAGACGATGATGAATGAAGCCTTAAGAGCGTATTTGGAAAAGAACGAGCAACCGGTTACCGCAGCCGTGTTACGCCAAATTATCCGAGAAGAACTTCCAGAGAGATCGCGGCTAACACGTCGTTCCACCGGACGCGCAAAAACCGCGCGTCGGTGAACTCTGCGTTAGGCCCTGGAAGTACAGAGAGGCGAGCACGATGAGCAACGAACAGGTGGCACCTGAGACGAAAGGTGTTACGGTGAAGTTACTTGCAACGGTTGACCTGGGCCCTGAGATCGAGGGCATGGCAGGGCGCCAACTTCGAATGCGTATGGTGACCATCGAGCCTGGAGCGCGTCTTCGGCCCGATTCACGACAGAGCGTGATGGTCCAAAGCAAATGGAGATTCAACCACTAATCGAGGAGCTAAGTAGGCTGAATGCGTTGTGTTATAGGAAGCTGGGCAATGAGAATCCATACTTCATCATTCAGCCAAACTGGGGCTAACAAGGCAATTCCACCGGACGCTCCGCTTCGCTGCGCGCCGGTGAATTGCGGCGTTATGCCGCACCAGACTAATGATGCTAACGTCATGAGTAGTAAGAAAAAGAAAACCAGGTGATTGTGTTGACAGATGGACATTACACCGATTGCTCGGAGTCGGTGGTAACTCAGAGGTCTGGGAGGCGTCGCGTGATAGCCACAAGATCGCACTGAAGATCCTGAAAAGAAACGATAAAGACGCAGAGTCATACAAGAGATTTCGACAGGAGATTTTGTCTCTTGGTCAGCACTCGCCGGTGAACCTGGGGTTTTGCCCCTTTTGGATTATTCACTCCAGAATGGCTACGCTTTAAAAATCCCGCGTGGCTCGCAATGCCAATTGCAACCCAACTGGGAGAATTTTTGCGAAACTCGTCCCTGACTGAAATTATCTCTTCTGTATGTGAAATATCCGAGACTCTGGCACGATGTGCTGAAAAAGGTATTTTTCACCGAGATATTAAGCCCGCGAACCTTTACTCGTTCAATGGAAGATCGGTAATTGGTGACTTCGGATTAGTCTATTTGCCAGACCGCGAGGCATTGACTAAACCAGGCCGAAAGTTTGGTCCGCTTTTCTTTATGCCGGATGAAATGCTAAATGATGCGACATCAGCGAAGCCAGGCCCTGCCGACGTGTTTATGCTTGCAAAGACACTTTGGGTCTTAGCTACTGGTCAGAACTTGCCACCACAGGGTGAGATACGAACCGGAATTAAACAGGCCCGCCTCAGCGCATACTGGAATGAACCCAAAGCGCATTTGCTCGATGAATTAATTGAGCGATGCACAGATGCGAATCCGAACGAACGTCCAACAATGAGGAAGGTTTTCGAAGAGCTATCGGCCTGGCTCGTCTATGATACGGCTACGACTGCATCTGCGCCAGATTTGCGAGTCATAAGTGCGAAACTCAAACCGTCAATTCGCGCTCATCGTGACAACCTCACACGGAACACAAGAATGAGAAATGATTGTGAGCGACTCCAAGAAGAGATTGGAGTGCTTCTTCAGCCCTTGGCGAATCGAATTGCCCAGGAAACGGATCTTCAGGCTGAAGTAACTAAAGACAATCATATTAATACTGTCGTCCGACACCCCGACTACTACAAAAAAGTGACATTCGGTCCGAGCGTTAATGTTGTAGCGAAAGTTGCCTCTGATAGGGTGGGCTGTGGCTTTCTTGTTTGTGGTGTTGGCCTCATGGCGGCGGCGGATGTTCCAACAATTTCGCTTATCGGCGCAAACGCGATTCGCCGTAACGGTAAGGATGAACTCCTTTGGTCCAAACAACAGAGTTCATCCCGAACTCGGCCCGTGAGAAGCAGGCTGTTGACAACTAATGGATGAATTGTATAAATCGAGTCCAAATGCACTGAACAGCTACGCCGAGCATCTTGCCAGTACCGAACCATCCACTTAAGTAGTAATGAGTCTGTCAGGGTCCCAATACGTTGATTTGCGCATCCTAACGGCATAACACCGCGCTCCACCGCATCACCGCCCGGTGGCGGTTCTACCTGAAGTCGAAGAGGCGCAGGTGGGCGGCGCGCCGCTTAAGGCGGCGCGTTATTCCGCAACGACGAGCTTGGTTGACATACCATTACCGCGTGGTTGCCGAGAAGCTGCTCTTCCAGGTCGCGTCGATAACCGCGCATGACTATCGGAGGCCGTAAATGAAAGAGTATCGTCCCGCCAAGAAGCGCATTACCGTCTCGGTCGGTGAGTCCGTGCGCATTCTTCGTGAACTCCAGGAGTTGAGCCAGACCCAATTGGCTCGCCTTACCGGCATTCCTCAGGCCACCATTTCGGCCATCGAGAACGATCGAGTCCGTCTGGGTGTCGAGCGGGCCAAGGTTCTCGCCCGGGCGCTCAAGTGTCATCCCGGGGTGCTGGTATTCCCCGGCTGGCAGCTGCCCGACAAAGCGGCGGCATAATAATACGTCGTTCTACAGAACCTCGGTCCCGCTGGCGCGGGCCCTCGACGCTTTAACACGGCGTTAGCCATCGCTCTCGCTTTCCGGCTCATCCATCTCCCACGCCCAGTACAGCCGGTTCGGCAGCGGTTGGCCCATGCCGATGCGGAAGGCGTGCTTCAGGGTTTCCCAGGTGTATTGCAGCGATTCGCCCACGGCGTTGACCGGGTCGAGCCCGTGCGCGAGCGAGGCGGCGCAGGCCGAGGCCAGCGTGCAGCCCGAGCCGTGGAAGCTGCCGGGCAGGCGTTCGAAGACGAAGGTTTCGAGCAGGCGCATGTTGCCGTACAGCCGGTGAATGACCTGCGGGGTGTTTTCATGCGTGCCGGTGATGAGCACGTATTCGCTCCCGAGCGACATCAGTTCCTGGGCACAGGCGTCGAGCGTGTCGCCGCCGGGCGCGAGCGCGCGCGCCTCCAGGCTGTTGGGCGTGATCAGCGTGGCCTGCGGGATGATCAGGCTGCGCAGCGCGCCGTCGAGCATGTCGTCGGCCAGGGCGTCGCCGCGGCCCGAGCTCTGCACCGGGTCCACGATCAGCGGGATGTCGGGATAATCCTCGACGATGCTGGAGACCGCGGCGGCCACCGCGCTGTTGCCGAGCATGCCGATCTTGAAGGCCGCCACCGGCATGTCCTCCAGCACCGCGCGCGCCTGCTCGATCACGAGTTCGGTTTCCATGCAGGTGAATAGTTTGATTCCGGTGGTGTCCTGCGCGGTCACGGCGGTGACGACCCCGGCGCCATGGCAGCCGAGGCTCGCGAGCGCGAGCACGTCGGCGGTCAGGCCGGCGCCGCCCGTGGGGTCGGTGCCGGCGAAGACGAGGACCACGGGAGGCGAGGCGTTGCTCACGGATGCGTCACGGCGTTGAGCACGAGCGATTTCAGCGCCTCGATAAAGCGCGGATGGCTGTTGAGCGCCGGGACCACCCGGTAGTGCGTGATGCCTTGCGCGCGCGCGACTTCGGCGTAGGTGATGCCAAGCTCATAAAGTGTTTCGACGTGATCCGACACGAACGCGATCGGATACACCAGCATCTGTTTCACGCCCGCCGCGGCCTTCGCGCGGATCACGTCATCGGTGTACGGCCGCAGCCACTCGAGCGGCCCGACGCGGCTCTGGTAACACAGCGTGATGTGCGGCCATTTGAGTTCGGCGCACAGGGCGTCGAAGGTGGCGCGGATCTGGCGCTCGTACGGATCGCCCGCGTTCACGATTTTCTGCGGCAGCCCGTGCGCGGAGAACAACAGTTCGATGCGCGCCGGATCGGGGTCGGGGAATTTGGCGGCCTCGGCGCGCACGGTCTCGACGATGGCGCGCTGGTAATCGGGCTGGTCGTACCACTGACGCACCAGCGTGACCGACGGGTGATAGTGCTGGCGCCCGCACTCGCGCTGGAACTCGTTATAGGAGCTGCCGGTGGTGGTAATGGAGTAGTGCGGATACAGCGGCAGCAGGATCACGCGCGCGTAATTTTTTTTCTTGAGCATCGCGACCACTTCGGCGGTGAGCGGATGCCAGTAGCGCATGCACACGTGCACGTCGAACTCGCCGGCGCCCGCGAGCACCTTGGCCAGCGCCTCGGCCTGCGCGCGCGTGTACTCGAGGATCGGCGATTTGCCGCCGATGGCGGCGTAGCCGTGGGCGGCCTCCGGGGCGCGGCGCCGCGCGATCAGCGCGGCGAACGGCCGCTGGGTGAGGAAGCCGAGCGGCAGACGGAAAATATCCGGATCGGAAAAGAGGTTGAACAGAAACGGGCGCACCGCCTCCAGGGAATCCGGCCCACCCAGGTTGCACAGCACCACCGCGATACGCTCTGACATCGCCGGCATTTTACCCCCGCGCCGGTGGTTTCACCACGAAGGTGAAAATGCGATCATTGCGACCATCATCTTTAAATTAGCTTTATATCGGGGGCGTGAATGAAGGCGTACATGTGCGTCATCTGCGGCTATGTCTACGAAGAAGAGAAGGGCCGCCCGGAAGACGGCATACCTCCCGGGACACGCTGGGAAGACGTGCCGGAGAACTGGAAATGCCCCGACTGCGGCGCCGCCAAGTCCGATTTCGAGATGATCGAAATCTGAGCTAGCCGCCGTCTCCGAAGGAGCATTCGCCTCGGGCACGGGGCGCTATTTCCCCCGAAATACCCGCATTCCGGCGGGCTGCCGCGGGTGTCGTGGACTACAATGGTAGGGCAGTTGCCGCATGCCACCATTAAGGACAGGAACCGCCAAGGCAGGGACACATGAGCGCCGCCATCTGGATTTTGCTTGCCGTCGTGACGGCCTGGGGACTGGCCGCCGCGCGCGTCCCGGGGGTCGTCTGGGCCACGGCGCTGGCCGCGGGCATCGGCCTGTGGGACATGTTCACCCATCCCGCCGCTTCAGCCTCGCTGGTTGTCTGGATAGTTTTTTTCCTCATCGCCTTCCCCCTGATGGTGGCGCCGTTGCGCCGCGCGCTGATCAGTGCACCGCTGCTGCGTTTGATGCGCCAGATCATGCCGGCGATGTCCGATACCGAACGCGAAGCGCTCGAGGCCGGAACCGTGTGGTGGGAGGCGGAGCTGTTCGGCGGCGATCCGAATTGGGAAGACCTGTTCAGCCTGCCGTTGCCGGGACTGTCCGACGCGGAGCAGGCGTTTCTCGACGGGCCGGTCGAGAAGCTGTGCGCGATGCTCGACGACTGGCAGATCACGCACGAGCGCGGCGATCTGCCGCCGGAGGTGTGGCGCTACCTCAAGGAGCAGGGCTTCTTCGGCATGATCATCCCGAAGTCGTACGGCGGGCTCGAATTTTCCGCGCAGGCACATTCCGCGGTGGTCATGAAGGTCGCCAGCCGTTCGATCACCGCCGCGGTCACGGTGATGGTGCCGAACTCGCTCGGCCCGGCGGAACTGTTGCTGCATTACGGCACCGATAAACAGAAGAAACACTATCTCCCGCGTCTGGCGCGCGGCACGGAAGTCCCGTGTTTCGCGCTGACGAGCCCCGAGGCCGGCAGCGACGCCAGCGCCATGCCCGACCGCGGCGTGGTGTGCCGCGGCGAGTTTCAAGGCAAAAAAAATGTGCTCGGCATCCGCCTCAACTGGGAGAAGCGTTACATCACGCTCGGACCGGTGGCCACGGTGCTCGGGCTCGCGTTCCGGCTGTTCGACCCGGAGCATTTGCTCGGTAACGAGGAAGAGCTCGGCATCACGCTGGCGCTGATTCCCACGGACACGCCCGGCGTGAAAATCGGCACGCGCCACAACCCGCTCAACATCGCGTTCCAGAACGGCCCCAACTGGGGCGAGGATGTGTTCATTCCGCTGGACTGGATCATCGGCGGGCGCGAGCGCGTCGGCCAGGGCTGGCGCATGCTGATGGAGTGTCTGGCCGCCGGCCGCTCGATTTCGCTGCCGGCGCTGTCGGTCGGCGCCGGCAAGCTCGCCTGCCGCGCCACCGGCGCGTACGCGCGCATCCGCAGGCAGTTCAAATTGCCGATCGGCAAATTCGAGGCGGTCGAAGAGGCGCTGGCGCGCATCGCCGGTTACACCTACCTGATGGACGCGGCGCGCATGCTCACCGCGCGCGCCGTCGATCTCGGCGAGAAGCCCTCGGTGGCCTCGGCCATCGTCAAATACCAGCTCACCGAACACATGCGCCGGGTGGTCAACGACGCCATGGACGTGCAGGGCGGCGCCGGCATCTGTCTCGGGCCGCGGAATTTCATGGGACGCGTGTACCAGGCGCTGCCGATCTCGATCACGGTCGAGGGCGCGAACCTGCTGACGCGCGCGCTCATCATCTACGGCCAGGGCGCGATCCGCTGCCACCCCTATGTGCTGAAGGAAATGCAGGCAGTGGCCGATGCAGACGAATCGCGCGGCGTGAAGGTTTTCGATGACGCGTTGTTCGGCCACCTCCGCTATACGCTCAGCAACGCCGCGCGCGCGTTCTGGCTCGGCGCCACGGATGCGCGTCTGGTGCGCGTGCCGGTGGACGGACCCGTGCGGCGTTACGCGCAGCGGCTCACGCGCCTGTCGAACGCCTTCGCCCTGATCTCCGACATGGCCATGCTGACGCTCGGCGGCGCGCTCAAGCGCAAGGAGAAAATTTCCGGCCGCTTCGCCGATGTCTTGAGTTTCATGTATCTGGCCTCGGCGGCGATCAAGCGTTATGAAGACGATGGCCGGCCGGTAGAGGACATCCCGCTGCTGCGTTTTGCCTGCGATTACTGCTTGCACGAGGCGGAGAAGACACTGGTCGTGATCCTGAAAAACTTCCCGAACCGCTTTGTCGCCTGGCTCATGGGCGGGCTGGTGTTTCCTTCCGGCCGGCGCTATATCGTGCCGAGCGATGCCATGGACCTGGGCTGCGCCCAACTGCTGATGGAACCCTCGCCCGCGCGCGAGCGTCTGACGCAAGGGATGTATATCTCCAGGACGGCGCACGATGCCATCGGCCGACTCGAAGACGCGCTGCCCAAGGTGATCGCGGCGGAAACGCTCGAGCGCCAGCTGGCGAAACTGGTGGAAGCGCAGCCGCTGCTGCTCGGTGATCACGAAGCCCAGGTGCAAGCGGCATTGGCGCAAAATATATTCAGCGCCGCGGAGGCGAAACTGGTGCGCGCGGCGTATGCCGCGCGGCGTTCGGTGATCGCCGTCGACGATTTCCCGGCCGGTGGTTCACCACGGCCTGTGGCTCGGACCAACACGTAAAAAAAGGACGCGAAGCAAAGCATCATGAATCGGACGCAAGGTCTACGTTGTCGATGGCGCACGCACGCCGTTTCTGAAGACGCGCGGCGAGCCCGGACTGTTCTCTGCCTCCGATCTGGCGGTGGCCTGCGCGCGGCCGGTGCTCGCGCGCCAGCCGTTCCCGGCCACGTGCTTGACGAAGTCATCGTCGGCTGCGTCATTCCGGCGCGCGGACGAGGCCAACATCGCGCGCCTGATCGCGCTGCGTCTGGGCTGCGGCAAGCGCGTGCCGGCGCATACGGTGCAGCGCAACTGCGCCTCGGGCCTGCAGGCCGTGGCCACGGCCGCCGAGCGCATCGCGCTCGGGCGGGCGCATCTGGTGCTGGCCGGCGGCACCGAGGTCATGAGCCGCGCGCCGATCCAGTGGAACGCGGCCATGGTCGGCTGGCTCGGCAAGATGCTGCGCGCGCGTCAGCCGCTCGACCGCCTGCGGGCGCTCGCGCGATTCCGCTTCGCGTATCTGAAGCCGGTTTATTCCCTGCTGCTCGGGCTCACCGACCCGCTGGTCAAGCTCAACATGGGCCAGACCGCCGAGATCGTCGCGCACCGCTTCGGCCTGTCGCGCGAGCCCAGGATGTCTACGCGCTGCAGAGCCACCGGCGGCTGGCGGCGGCCTTCGATGCCGGCGACATGCGCGCTGAAGTCGCGACCTTTACGACACGAACGAACATGTATACGCGGAAGACACCGGCCTGCGGCGCGACACCGATCTCGAGCGGCTGGCGCAGCTCAAACCGGTGTTCGACCGGAAGTACGGTCCGGTGACCTCCGGCAACAGCTCGCAGGTGACCGACGGCGCGGCCATGCTGCTGCTCGCGAGCGAAGAGGCGGTGAAACGCCACGGACTTGCCGTGCTCGGCGAATGGGTCGGATCACGAATGGGCCGGCGTCGATCCGAGCCAGATGGGTCTGGGGCCGGTGCATGCCGTGGCGCAATTGCTGGCGCGTCAGAATCTGAAAATGGATGACCTGCAGCAGATGGAACTGAACGAAGCCTTCGCCGCGCAAGTGCTCGCCTGTCAGGCGGCGTGGGACAGCGCGCAACTACGCGCGCGACGAACTCGGCCTGGACACGCCGCTCGGCACCATGGACCCGGCGCGCCTCAACCCGGAAGGCGGCGCGATTTCCATCGGTCATCCGGTGGGCGCGAGCGGCGCGCGTCTGGTGCTGCATCTGCTGCACGCGCTGAAACGCAAAGGCGGCGGGCAGGGCGTCGCGACACTGTGCATCGGTGGCGGCCAGGGCGGCGCGATGCTGGTTGCGCGTGCAAGGGGAGGCAGGTGCGGCATGAGCAAACACTGGCACCTCGACTATCACACCGATCACGCGCTGCTGACGCTCGATGTCGCGGGCCAGTCGGCCAACGTGTTGTCGCAGGAAGTGCTCGCAGGAACTGGACCAGCATCTGGCACGAACTCGGAGGACAAGCCGCTCCAGGGGCTGATCATCCGCTCCGGCAAGGCCTCCGGCTTCATCGCCGGGGCCGATGTGCGCGAATTCGAAAGGATCACGCGACTCCGGTGCGCGCCACCGAACTCGCGGAGCTCGGCCAGCAGGTCTGTGCGCGGCTCGCGGGCCTGCCGTTTCCGTCGGTGGCCGTGATCCACGGTTTTTGTCTCGGCGGCGGCCTGGAACTGGCGCTGGCCTGCACTTATCGCCTGGCGCGCGAGGACGCCGCCACGCGCCTGGGACTGCCCGAGGTGCGCCTCGGCATTCATCCCGGATTTGCCGGCAGCGTGCGTCTGCCGCCGCTGGTGGGCGACCTGGCGGCGCTCGACATGATGCTCACCGGCCGCACGGTTTCCGCGCGCGAGGCGCGGCGCCTGGGTCTGGTGGACGAGATCGTGCCGGAACGGCATTTGCTGGATGCGGCCGAAGACGTTCCTGAAGTCGGGAACACCGCGCCGGAAAGCGCCTTGGCATCGACGCGTGCCCGGGTGGAAACCGCTGCGAACGCTCGTCGTGCGCTTGTTCGCACCGCGCGTGCGGCGCAAGGCGAATCCCGATCACTATCCCGCGCCGTAGCGCATACTCGATTTGTGGCGCGATCGCGCCACCGAGGAAGAGGAGGCGCAGTCGCTCGGTGAGCTGCTGGTGTCGCGCAGCAGCCGCAATCTGGTGCACGTGTTTCTGCTGGGCGAGGAACTCAAGCGCCGCGGCAAGACGCAGGCCCACGGTATCGAGCACGTGCATGTCATCGGCGCCGGCGTGATGGGCGCGGACATCGCCATCTGGGCGGCGCACAAGGGCTTCCGCGTGAGCCTCCAGGACCAGAAGCCCGAAATTCTGGCGCGCGCGATGAAGAAGGCGTACGGGTTTTTCAAGAGCAAGCTCAAGGAGCCGCGCGCGGTGCAGGAGGCCATGGACCGGTTCATGCCGGATCTCGAGGGCCATGGACTCGGGCGCGCCGATCTCGTCATCGAAGCGATCGTGGAGAAGGTCGAGCCCAAGCGCGAGCTGTTCCGGCTGGTCGAGCAGAAGGCGCGCCCGCAGACGCTGCTCGCCACCAACACCTCGAGCATTCCGCTGGAAGAAATCGGCACGGTGCTGAAAGATCCGTCGCGTCTGGTCGGACTGCATTTCTTCAATCCGGTGGCGCAAATGCAACTGGTCGAGATCGTGCGCGGTGCGCAGAGCTCTGAAGCGTCGCTGGCGCGCGCGCGCGCCTTCACCGGCGCCATCGAGCGCCTGCCGCTGGATGTCAAAAGCAGCCCGGGCTTTCTCGTCAATCGCATCCTCATGCCGTATCTGATCGAAGCCGTGAAACTGGTGGAGGAAGGAGTTGGCATCACCACGATCGATCAGGCGGCCACCGAGTTCGGCATGCCCATGGGGCCGATCGAGCTGGCCGACAGCGTCGGGCTCGATATCTGTCTTTCGGTGGCGGAGGAATTATCCGAACCGCTGCACATGGACGTACCGGACAAGCTGCGCGAACTGGTGGGTCAGGGCCAGCTCGGCCGCAAATCCGGGCAGGGGTTCTATCACTTATAACGCCCGCGGCCGGCGCGAATCGCCGGCGCCGGACAAGACCGCCGCCGACATTCCCATCACCGAACGGCTGGTTCTGCGCCTGCTGAACGAGGCCATGGCCTGCTTGCGCGAAGGCGTGGTGGCGGATCCCGACGCCGTGGATGCCGGCATGGTGTACGGCACCGGCTTCGCCCCCTTCCTCGGCGGGCCGATGAGCTACATCGACAGCCTCGGCGTGACCGGCATCAGTCACAGTCTCCATCGCCTGATGCAGGAATACGGGCCGCGCTTCAAGCCTGACGCGGGCTGGTCGCAACCGGAATTGCTCAAGCGCCGTCTGCGGTCGTCGAACCCGCCATGACGATGCCGGAGGAGAGCGCCAGGGATGGCGCGGTCTCGGAGCCGAGAGTGCAACTCGGCAATCTCGCCGATCTCTTTTGGCACCGGGTGCGTGAAACACCCGAGGCGCCCGCTTACCGCCAGTTCGACGGGGGCGCCTGGGTGGACATGACCTGGGCCGAGGCCGGTCGCGCCACGGCACGCTGGCAGGCGGCGTTCGAGCGCGAAGGGTTGAAACGCGGCGATCGCGTGGCGCTGTGCCTGCACAACCGTGTCGAATGGGTGTTGTTCGATCAGGCGGCGCTTGCCCTCGGGCTCGTCACGGTGCCGCTGTATTTCGACGACCGCCCGGACAACATGGCCTGGTGCCTGAACGATGCCGGCGTGCGGCTGTTGTTGCTCGAGGACGCCGGGCAGTGGCCGGCGCTGCGCGATCAGGCGAAGTCGGTCGAACGGGTGGTTTGTCTCGCCGGCGAGACCGGTCAGGATAACAGGCTCGTGCGCTTGCAGGACTGGCTGCCGCACGCCGGCGGGGAGCTCAAGCGCGCGACCGCCGCGCCGGGCGACCTGGCCACGATCGTCTACACCTCCGGCACCACCGGGCGGCCCAAGGGCGTGATGCTGTCGCATGGCAACATCCTGAGCAACGTGATCGCCTCCATGCGCGCGCTGCCCGCTTACCCGTCCGACCGGTTCCTTTCGTTTCTGCCGTTGTCGCACATGTTCGAGCGCACCTGCGGTTACTATTCCGCGATCTGGGCCGGGGCGC
>CAVVRV010000026.1:0-13043 GCA_963750625.1 uncultured Gammaproteobacteria bacterium
TCGTGCTGGTCAACCCGGTCCCGGTTGCGGTGAGCTTGTTGCTGTAATGAATGTACTCGACGCCGAGGGCGAAACCGTTATTGATACGCCATTCGCCTTCGAGCCCAAGCGGGCTCGATGCCTTACTGTCGAACTCCACTGGCACCGTGCCTGACGTAGTCTGTAAAGACTGGCTGCTGCTGGACAACTTGATGCTGCCGGTTTTAATAATTAAGGCCAAACCCTGCTTGTGTGCGGGCGCGGATGTCGCCGGGAAGCGGTTTCGGGGCGGGTTTGACGACACGCTCGGGCCCTTTTTTTGTCACAGGTCTGTCGAGCGCGGCGGCGGCGAAGACTGAGTTATCTTTAATAAGGCGACAACGGTTAACCGCCGAACGTCCCTGGGCATACGACACTTGGCGCAGTTCAACCTTTACGCCATTGGTCGCGATGCCTTGCTCGACAAAGTAGTTGCGTCCTTTTTGGATTTTAACTGTCAGAGCAACGCTTCGGTCGGGGTTGGATGCGATAACGTGTTCACCGGGATCGACGGCCCATAAAAAATAGGAACGGGGAGCGATGAACCCGATGGGTTGATTATCGAACCACATCGGCACATTCTTCGGCGCAGCCGCGTCTTGACGGAACACATAAATGAGTGCCTTACCCGGTGGCGGTAATGCCGTCTTGGCGCGACTGTCTTCGGCGATCAAGGCAAATTCCACATCCGCGAATACCGTCGTCGCCGCGAGCTGTAGCAGCAGTGTGAAGCCAATAAGCCAAACACGTCTTGTCTTCATAATGCCGCTACTCGTTGGCAGGTAAATGTCTTTGAACGCTCCAATCAGCAAGGTCAAGCCGCCTCTTCGGCGGCGCGCTTGACGGTATCGGCGAGACTGCGGGAAAGCCGCTCGACCTGCGCCACGTCGCGACCTTCGACCATCACGCGCACCACGGGCTCGGTACCCGAGGCACGCAGCACCACGCGCCCGGTGTCGGCCAGCTCGCCCTCCACCGCCTTGATGGCCTGCTGCACGCGCGGCGATTCTTTTACGTCGAAACGCCGGGTCATGCGCACGTTGATCATGACCTGCGGATAGATATCAAGCCCGCTCCTGAGCTCGGCAAGGGTCTTGCCGGATTCGCGCATGGCCGCCAGCACTTGCAGCGCGGCGATGATGCCATCGCCCGTGGTGCTGCGATCGAGGCAGATGATGTGGCCGGAAGTCTCGCCGCCCAGTTCCCAGCCCTGCTCGTTCAGCATGCTCAACACATAACGGTCGCCCACCGCCGCACGTTGGAAGGGAATGTCCAGCTTGCCGCAGGCGTGTTCCAGACCGAGATTGCTCATGAGCGTGCCGACGATACCACCGCGCAGCCGACCCGCCCGTTTCCGGTCCGTGGCAATGATATAGAGCAGGTGATCGCCATCCACGATTTCGCCTTGCCTGTCGACCATGATCAACCGGTCACCGTCGCCGTCCAGCGCAATCCCGAGATCGGCTTTGTGCGCCAGCACGGTCTTCTTGAGAAAAATCGGGAAAGTCGCGCCACAATGGCGATTGATGTTAAACCCGTCCGGCTCATTGGCGACCGCTATCACTTCGGCGCCGAGCTCGCTGAAGACCAGCGGTGCCAGGTGATAGGCCGCGCCGTTTGCGCAGTCCACGACGATCTTGAGCCCCTCGAGATTCATGCGGTGAGGAAAGGTGCTCTTGCAAAATTCGATGTAGCGCCCGCCGGCGTCGTCATAACGCTTGGCCTTGCCGAGCGCATCGGGTCCCGCGGTCGTCAGCGGCTGCTGCATCTTTTCTTCGATGGCCAGCTCCACGTCATCCGGCAGCTTGGTGCCCTCCGAAGAGAAAAATTTTATGCCATTGTCTTCGTACGGATTGTGCGAGGCGGAGATCACGATACCGGCGCGCGCGCGGGCGGTGCGCGTGAGATAGGCGATCGCCGGTGTCGGCATCGGTCCGAGCAGGCGGATGTCCACGCCGGCGGCCGAGAGCCCCGCTTCGAGCAGGGATTCCAGCAGATAACCGGATACGCGCGTGTCTTTGCCGATGAGAATCTTGGCGTGACCGGAGGCGCCTTTGCCGAGCACGCAACCGGCGGCCCAGCCGAGCTTGAGCACCGTTTCCGGCGTGATGGGTTCTTCACCCACTTTTCCGCGGACACCGTCGGTGCCGAAATAGCGACGTTTCATGTTCATGATTCTTGTTTCTTCCTCAACTTTCCGGGTACACGACTGACCACATGCGCAGCGTCTCGACCGTCGGACCGACATCGTGCACACGCACGATACGGGCACTATTCTGCACCGCCATCAGGGCCAGGGCCACGCTCGCCTGCAGCCGCCCTTCCACCGGCAAGCCCAGCGCCTTGCCAATCAGGGATTTGCGCGACAGTCCGACCAGGATCGGCGCGCCCAGGCTTTGCAGTTTCTTCAGGCCGCGCAGTAATTCTAGGTTATGTTCCAGGGTCTTGCCGAACCCAAAACCCGGGTCAATCACCAGGCGCTGTGCCGGAATACCCGCCGCTCGCGCCGCCTGCAGGCGCGCGCGCAGAAAATCGCCAATCTCGGACAGCACGTCGCGGTAGCGGGGATTTTCCTGCATTCCGCGCGGCTCGCCCTGCATGTGCATGAGACAGACCGGAACCTGCAGCGATGCCGCCGCCTCCAGCGCGCCTTCGTCGCGCAGCGCGCGGACATCATTGATAAATCCCGCGCCCGCGGCGACCGCCGCGCGCATGACTTCGGGCTTCGAGGTGTCGATTGAAATCGGCAGGGAAATTTTCTCGCGTAACGCTTCGATCACCGGTATGACGCGATCCATTTCTTCCTGCGCCGAGACCGGTTGCGCGCCGGGCCGGGTGGATTCACCGCCGACGTCGATGATGTCCGCTCCTTCATCCGCCATCCGGCGGGCATGTGCGATTGCACTTTCACGGGACAAAAAAACACCCCCGTCCGAAAAGGAGTCGGGGGTGACATTCAGAATTCCCATCACGGCCGGGCGGCTCAGGTCCAGCGGTCGGCCGCCACAGTCGAGGATAATCATCGGTCAGTGCGGAATAAAACGAAAATCAAGCAACAGTATTCCGCATTCCACACGTCGCGCTCGAATCAGTGTTCTCCGGCGGGTGAGTCAAGGCGCGGTTTGACGGTTTTGCCGCTCGGTTTCTTCGGGCTGCCGGCATCGTCCTTGGGCGAACTGCCCAAGTCTGCCGGCGGACGCGGCTCCTTGCCGGCCATGATGGCGCTAATCTGTTCGGAGTCCAGCGTCTCCCACTCGAGCAACGCCTTCGTCATCTTCTCGACCTTGTCGCGGTTCTCCTCGATGATGGTGCGCGCCCTGGCGTACTGCTCGTCGATGATGCGACGGATTTCCTTGTCCACGACCTCGGCCACGGCATTGCTCATGTTCTTGTGCGTCATCACGTCGCGCCCGAGGAACACCTCGCTCTGGTTGTCGCCGTAAACGCGCGTGCCGAGCACATCGCTCATGCCCCAGCGCATGACCATGTTGCGCGCGAGGTCGGTGGCGCGCTCGAAGTCGTTGGCCGCGCCGGTGGTCATCTGATGCATGAATATCTCTTCCGCGATGCGGCCGCCCATCAGCACCGAGATGGTCGAAAGCAGGCTTTCACGGTCATGGCTGTAACGGTCCTCGGTGGGCAACTGCATGGTGACGCCCAGCGCACGGCCGCGCGGGATGATGGTCACCTTGTGCACCGGATCGGTGTTCGGAATCGACTTCGCCACCACCGTGTGGCCGGATTCGTGATACGCCGTGTTCATGCGTTCCTTCTCCGGCATGACGATCGAGCGGCGCTCGGCGCCCATCACCACTTTGTCCTTGGCCTTCTCGAAATCCACCATGTCCACGAGGCGCTTGTTGGCGCGCGCGGCAAACAGCGCCGCTTCGTTGACAAGGTTCGCGAGGTCGGCGCCGGAAAAACCGGGCGTACCACGGGCAATAATGTTGGCGTCCACGTCGTCCGCCACCGGTACCTTGCGCATGTGCACCTTGAGAATCTGCTCGCGCCCGCGAATATCGGGCAGCGGCACGTACACCTGGCGATCGAAGCGGCCGGGACGCAACAGCGCCGGGTCGAGCACGTCCGGACGGTTGGTCGCGGCGATCACGATCACGCCTTCGGTGCCTTCGAATCCGTCCATCTCGACCAGCAACTGGTTGAGCGTCTGTTCGCGTTCGTCGTGGCCGCCGCCCAGACCGGCGCCGCGCTGGCGGCCGACCGCGTCGATTTCGTCGATGAAGATGATGCAGGGCGCGTGTTTCTTCGCCTGCTCGAACATGTCGCGCACGCGCGAGGCGCCGACACCGACGAACATCTCGACAAAGTCGGAACCGGAAATGGAGAAAAACGGCACCTTGGCCTCGCCGGCGATGGCCTTGGCCAGCAGCGTCTTGCCGGTGCCCGGGCTGCCGGTCATGAGCACGCCCTTGGGAATGCGCCCGCCCAGCTTCTGGAACTTGGACGGGTCGCGCAGGAACTCCACGAGCTCGCCCACTTCTTCCTTGGCTTCCTCGACACCGGCGACATCGTCGAACGTGATCTTGTTCTGCTCTTCGCTCAACATGCGCGCCTTGCTCTTGCCGAAGCTCATGGCGCCGCGGCCGCCCATGCCGCCCTGCATCTGGCGCATGAAGAACACCCACACGCCGACGAGCAGCAACAGCGGGAACCAGTTGATGAAGATGGTCAGCAACAGCGACTGCTCTTCCTGCGGCTTGGCATCGAACGCCACCCCGTGATCGATCAGGTCACCAACCATGCCCGGGTCGCCGGGAGAATAAGTCGTGAACGATTCGTTGCTCTTGAGCTTGCCGGTGACCTCGCGGCCCTGAATGGTGACGCGCTCGACTTCGTTCTGTCTCACCTTCTGGATGAAGGTGGAGTATTCCATCGGGCGCGTGGCCTGCTGGCGATTGCCGAAATTATTGAAAACCGACATCAGCACGATGGCGATGACGAGCCACAACAGGAGATTCTTGGTGAGATTGTTCAAGTATTGCCTCTTAATAATTCAAGACGAACGCAGTAGAGCTACCTTCGTGTCAAAACGAACCATGGCGCCATTTATCCACTATCTGCATTTTCCTATGATGTCCCATGATAAACAACGCTTTTGCTCAGACACCCCTAAACCCCCTGCCCAGAAGATAAATTTCCTTGCTCTCCGCGCGTGACGCCGATGGTTTGCGCGTCGCCAGCTTTTCGAAGCGGTGGCGTAGTTGCGCGTAAAACTCGTTAAACCCTGCGCCCTGAAAGGTCTTGATCAACAACGAACCTCCGGGCTTCAGCGATTTGTCCGAAAATTCGAGTGCAAGTTCCGCCAGATTCATGCTGCGCGCCTGATCCACGGAGGCCACTCCTGACATATTGGGGGCCATGTCCGAGATTACAAGATCCACCGGTTTGCCCTGCAAGCGCTGCAACAACAAGTCTAGCACCGGCAGTTCCGTGAAATCGCCCTCGATGAATTCCACGCCGACAATCGGCTCCATCGGCAGGATGTCCAGCGCCAGCACCCGTCCCGAGTCGCCCACCCGGCTTTTGACGTACTGGGACCAGCCTCCGGGCGCGGCGCCCAGATCAACCACCGTCATGCCCGGCTGCAGCAGACGATCCCGGCGGTCAATTTCCTCGAGCTTGTAGATCGCGCGCGAACGGGCGCCTTCCTGGCGCGCGCGTTTGACGTATTTGTCCTTGGCATTACGCGCCAGCCAGCGCTGGCTGCTTTTAGTGCGGGGCATGGGGGGATGGACGGCGCTGCGGTATGATGCGCGGATTCATAGGACTCGTGATGGCGATTGTTAATATATGGCATTGAACGTAAAACAGCGACAACATCTGAAGGCCCTGGCCCATCACCGCAAGCCCGTGGTGCAGGTGGGCAACGCCGGCATCACCGCGGCGGTGATCAAGGAAATCGAACTGGCGCTCGGGCGTCATGAACTGATCAAGATCCGGCTGCCGGGCGTGGAGCGCGAGGCGCGCTCGGAAATGCTGAAAAAGATCTGCGCGGCCGCCGCGGCCGATGCCGTTCAGGAAATCGGGCGCATGGCGGTCATTTATCGCCCGGCGGAAAAACCGCGCCTGAAACTTCCGGAATAAATAGTATTACGGATAAAGAAAGCGACAGGGACTCAAACGTACCGGATGTCCAGAATCTCGTAAGTGTGCACGCCGCCCGGCACCGGCACCTCGACCACGTCGCCCAATTCCTTGCCGATCAGCGCGCGGGCGATGGGTGAGCTGATGGAAATCATGCCTTGCGCAATGTTGGCCTCGAAATCGCCGACAATCTGGTAAGTCACTTCCTGACCCGACTGTTCATCCTTAAGACTGAGCGTGGCGCCGAACACGACCCGGCCGTCGGCGTTGACTGTTTTCGGGTCGATGACCTGCGCGGTGGCGAGCTTCAAATCGAGCTCGGCGATGCGCCCCTCGACAAAGCCCTGCTGCTCCTTGGCCGCGTGGTATTCGGCGTTCTCCGAAAGATCGCCGTGCGCACGCGCCTCGGCGATCGCCTGAATGATGCGCGGACGCTCCATCGTCTTCAGGCGGTGAAGTTCGGTCTTCAGCTTTTCCGCGCCGGTAATCGTCATCGGCGTTTTTTTCATGTCCGCCAATACTCCTTGTGCAGATCCTGCAGCCGGTTAACGCGAATATCCCCGGCCGCACGGTGCGCCTCGCAGGCGGCGCGCGCGGCGGCCAGCGTGGTGTAGTTCGTCACCTTGTGCTGCAGCGCCTCGCGGCGGATGGCGTAGGAATCGGCGAGGCTTTGCTTGTCCGAAACGGTATTGATGATTATATCAATCTCGTCGTTCATGATCATGTCAATAATGTTCGGCCGCCCCTCGGACAGCTTGCTGACCGCGCGCGCCGCCACGCCCCCCTGCTCCAGCACCGCGGCCGTGCCGCGGGTGGCGAGGATCTCGAACCCGTGCTGGCTGAAGTAGCGCGCCACGGCGACCACGCCCTTCTGATCGGGGTCGCGCACGCTGATGAACATGCGCCCGCTGTTCGGAATCGGGCTGCCCGCGGCGATCTGGGACTTGGTGAACGCCTCGCCGAAGCTCCGGCCCACGCCCATGACCTCGCCGGTGGATTTCATCTCGGGCCCGAGTATCGTGTCCACGCCGGGGAATTTGATGAACGGGAACACGGCCTCCTTGACCGAATAATAGGAAGGCACAATCTCTTCCGTCACGCCCTGTTTCTTCAGCGACTGCCCGACCATGCAGCGTGCCGCGATCATGGCCAGCGGCCGGCCGGTGGCCTTGGAAACGTACGGCACCGTGCGCGAAGCGCGCGGATTCACTTCCAGCACGTATACCTTGCCGTTCTGAATGGCGAACTGGACGTTCATCAGCCCGATGACCTTGAGCGCCTTGGCCATTTTGACGGTCTGTTGACGCAGTTCATCCTGGATTTTCTTCGACAGGGAAAACGGCGGCAGCGAACAGGCCGAATCGCCGGAATGCACGCCGGCTTCCTCGATGTGCTCCATGATGCCGCCGATCACGACCTGCTTGCCGTCGGAGATGGCGTCGACGTCGACTTCGGTCGCGTCATTGAGAAATCGATCCAGCAGCACCGGCGAATCCTCGGACACGCGCACCGCCACGCGCATGTAGGTTTCCAGGTCCTCGCGCGCGTGCACGATCTCCATGGCGCGCCCGCCGAGCACGTAGGAAGGACGCACCACCAGCGGGTAGCCGATCTTGTCGGCCAGTTTCACCGCCTCGTGCGTGGTCCGGGCGGTGGCGTTCGGCGGCTGCGCCAGTTTCAGCTTGTGTATCAGCTTCTGGAAGCGCTCGCGGTCTTCGGCGATGTCGATCGAATCCGGGGTGGTGCCGATGATCGGCGCGCCGGCTGCTTCAAGGCCGCGCGCCAGCTTG
The DNA here is from genome assembly GCA_963750625.1 of uncultured Gammaproteobacteria bacterium. Taxonomy (GTDB): domain Bacteria; phylum Pseudomonadota; class Gammaproteobacteria; order Acidiferrobacterales; family Sulfurifustaceae; genus Sulfuricaulis. The sequence continues at coordinate 7,914 of CAVVRV010000026.1, forward strand.
AGCGGCGTCTGGCCGCCGTACTGCACGATCACGCCCTCGGGTTTCTCCAGATGAATGATCTCGAGCACGTCTTCCAGCGTCAGCGGCTCGAAGTACAACCGGTCGGAGGTGTCGTAATCCGTGGACACGGTCTCCGGGTTGCAGTTGATCATGATGGTCTGGTAGCCGTCATCGCGCAGCGCGAACGAGGCGTGCACGCAGCAATAATCGAACTCGATCCCCTGGCCGATGCGGTTCGGCCCGCCACCGAGCACGATGATCTTTTTCTTCTTCTCGGGCGCGGCCTCGCACTCTTCTTCATAAGTGGAGTACATGTAGGCCGTGGCGGAGGCAAACTCGGCGGCGCAGGAATCCACGCGCTTGTACACCGGGCGCACCTTGGCCGCGTGGCGCCACTTGCGCGCCTGCTTTTCCGTCACGCCCATCAGCTGCGCCAGACGGCGGTCGGAAAACCCCTTGCGCTTCCAGGCGCGCCAGGTATCGGCCGAGGGCTTTTTCTTGCCGTGTTTCGCGATCGCCTTTTCGGTGCCGACCAGATCCTCGATCTGCGCCAGAAACCACGGATCGATGTGACACAGTTCGTGAATTTCCTGCTGGCTCATGCCGGCACGGAAGGCGTCGGCCAGATGCCAGATACGTTCCGCGCCCGGCACGCGCAACGCCGTCGTCAAGCGCTTGCGCGTCTCGTCCTTGTCCTGCGCCGGATCGAGCCTGGATTCGAGCCCGTAGCTGCCGGTCTCGAGCGAACGCAGCGCCTTCTGCAGCGATTCCTGGAACGTCCTGCCGATCGCCATCGCCTCGCCCACCGACTTCATCTGGGTGGTGAGCGTGGGATCGGCCTTGGTGAATTTCTCGAAGGTAAAGCGCGGGACCTTGGTCACCACGTAATCGATCGTCGGTTCGAACGATGCCGGGGTCACGCCGCCGGTGATGTCGTTTCTCAATTCATCCAGCGTGTAACCGACCGCGAGCTTGGCCGCGACCTTGGCGATCGGAAAACCGGTGGCCTTGGAGGCCAGCGCCGACGAACGGCTGACGCGCGGGTTCATCTCCACGATCACCATGCTGTCCGTCCTTCGGATTGATGGCGAACTGCACGTTCGAGCCACCGGTATCCACGCCGATCTCGCGCAGGCAGGCGATGGAGGCATCGCGCATGAGCTGGTATTCCTTGTCGGTCAGCGTCTGCGCCGGCGCGACCGTGATCGAATCGCCGGTGTGCACGCCCATGGGATCGAAATTTTCGATCGAGCAGATGATGATGCAGTTGTCCTTGCGGTCGCGCACCACCTCCATCTCGAACTCCTTCCAGCCGATGATGGATTCCTCGATCAACAGCTCGCGCGTCGGCGAGGCGTCCAGTCCGCGCTCGCAGATGGCGACGAATTCGTCCTTGTTGTAGGCGATACCGCCGCCGGTGCCGCCGAGCGTGAACGACGGGCGGATGATGACCGGGAAACCGATCGCGGCCTGCACCTGCAGCGCCTCTTCCATGCTGTGCGCGACGGCGCCGCGCGCGCATTTCAGGCCGATGGACTCCATCGCTTTCTTGAACAGTTCGCGGTCCTCGGCCTTGTCGATCGCCTCGCGTTTCGCGCCGATCATCTCGACGCCGAATTTTTCCAGCACGCCCTCGCGCGCCAGATCGAGCGCGGTGTTGAGCGCGGTCTGACCGCCCATGGTCGGCAGCAGCGCGTCGGGGCGCTCGCTGCTCGATGATCTTGGCGATCGTCGGCCAGGTGATCGGCTCGATATAGGTGGCATCGGCCGTCTCCGGATCGGTCATGATGGTGGCCGGATTGGAGTTGACCAGGATCACGCGGTAGCCCTCTTCCTTGAGCGCCTTGCAGGCCTGCGCCCCGGAATAATCGAACTCGCAGCCCTGGCCGATGATGATCGGCCCGGCGCCGATAATCAGGATGCTTTTGATGTCAGTGCGTTTTGGCATGGGTTATCAAATATTTCCGTCACGGAAGATCACAGGGAAACCTTTTCCTCTTTCTTCTTCGTGCCCGATGATCTTGGCGAAGTGTTTTGCTCCATCATTTCGATAAACCGGTCGAACAGCGGCGATACGTCATGCGGTCCGGGGCTCGCTTCCGGATGTCCCTGGAAACAAAACGCCGGTTTGTCGGTGCGTTCCAGCCCCTGCACCGAGCCGTCGAACAGCGAGCGGTGTGTCACGCGCAGGTTCGACGGCAGGCTGGCTTCATCCACCGCGAAACCATGGTTCTGGCTGGTGATCATGACGCGCCCGGAGGCGACTTCCAGCACCGGGTGGTTCGCGCCGTGATGTCCGAACTTCATCTTGATGGTGCGCGCGCCGGAGGCCAGGCCCATGAGCTGATGGCCGAGGCAGATGCCGAACACCGGCAGGCCGGTATCGATGATGTGACGGATCGCCTCGATGGCGTAAGCGCAGGGTTCCGGATCGCCGGGACCGTTCGAGAGAAACACGCCATCCGGTTTCATCTTTAATATGTCTTCGGCCGGGGTCTGCGCCGGCACCACCGTCAGCCGGCAGCCGCGCGCGGCCAGCATGCGCAGGATGTTGCGCTTGATGCCGTAGTCGCAGGCGACCACGTGAAAACGGGGATGCTCCTGCTTCGCATGGCCCTTGCCCAGTTCCCACAAACCTTCTTCCCACGTGTAGGGCTTCTTGGTGGTCACCACCTTGGCGAGGTCCATGCCCTTCAGTCCCGGGAACGCACGCGCCACTTTCAGCGCTTCCTTCTTGTCGAGCTTGCCGCCCTTTTCCACCGCGAGGATGCAGCCGTTCTGCGCGCCTTTCTCGCGCAACAGGCGGGTCAGCCGGCGCGTGTCGATGCCGGCGATGCCGACGAGCTTGTGTCGGCGCATGAATTCCGCCAGCGATTCCGTGGCGCGGAAGTTGCTGTGCGGCGAGCGGGAGATCACGGATCACGAGGCCCGTGGCGTACACGCCGGGGGATTCCATGTCTTCGGGATTGGCCCCGGTGTTGCCGATGTGGGGATAGGTCAGCGTGACGATCTGACGCGCATAGGAAGGATCGGTGAGGATTTCCTGGTAGCCGGTCATGGCGGTGTTGAACACCACCTCGCCCACCGCCTGCCCCGGAACGCCGACAGACTCCCCGTAGAACAGAGAACCATCTTCCAGTGCAAGCAGTGCAGACGGCATAAACCATTTACCTCACAGCGCGCAGGCGCACAAAAACGGGAGAGGCCCCTGTCGCTCCGGGTGCTTCTCTCCCGCTCTGAATGCCTAAATAGGGTGTTTCCGGCTGAACGGGAATTTTACGGGACAGTCCGGCCGGAATCAACGCTGGCGTCTGTGGGGCAGAATCGAACGATTCCGCGGTCGACGCCAGCGTGCAAATACCGTCCGATGCGCTGACTCCGCCACCGCCACCGGCTGGGGATCCGACGCAGCAGCGTAATACGCCACTTCAGAGAAGCCGTTTCCCGTCGCGTAACATGCGGCGATATCCTCGGTAGCCACCGGCTTGCTGAACAGGTACCCCTGCACCATGTCGCAGCCGTAGCGGCGCAGCGCCGCCAGTTGCTCCACGGTTTCAACCCCTTCGGCGACCACTTTCAGCTTCAAGGCGCGCGCCAGGGCGACAACCGCCTGCACGATAGCGGCCTGATCCGGGTCAACCGCGGCATTGCGCACGAACGACCGGTCGATTTTCATCACCCGCAGAGAAAGCCGTTTAATGGAATCGATAAAGGAATCTCCGATGCCGTTATCCGCCAGCGCCACATGCACTCCGAGGGCATTCAACCTATCCAGCACCGTGCGATAGTTTTCCTGCCCGATACCCACCAGATTTTCAGCGGGGATATCGAGTTCCAGATCGCCCGGCGACAGACCCGTCTCCTTCAAAATATTCGTGACCAGTTCCACGAGACCCTTGCGACGAAAGCGGTAGGGCGAGACATTCACCGTCATGCACAGGGACGGCAAACCGACTTTCTGCCACTGGCGGTTCTGCAGGCACGCGGTGCGAAGCACCCATTCATCCACGGAATAAACGAGCTTTGACCGTTCCAGCTGCGGCATGAAGTCTTTCGCGGATATCATTCCCATTTCGGGGTGCCGCCAGCGCAGCAAGGCCTCCACGCCCATGATATTTCCGCTCAACATGTCCAGGCGCGGCTGGTAATGCAATAACAGCTCACCGCGCTCGAGTGCATGCTCGATCTGCGTTTCGATGAGCTTGACCGCCGCCATGCTCTCCGCCATATCGGCGCCGAAAATCTGAAAGTTGTTCCGTCCCGCCTGCTTGGCGCGATACATGGCCTGATCGGCATCCTTGAGGAGGTTGGTCAGGTCCTTGTCATCCATGGGGTAAATCGTGATACCGATGCTGACCGTCATGTGAATCTCGTGACCGTCCACTTGAAACGGTTCCTGCATGACATCGAGGATCTTCTCCGCCACGATCGTGGCGTTATCGATATGCGGAATGCTTTCCAGGATGACGGTAAATTCATCGCCTCCCATGCGCGAGACCGTATCGACGTCCCGCAGGCATGAAGTAATTCTCTTGGCCACCGCTTTCAGCAATTCATCGCCGGCATGATGACCCATGCCGTCATTGACGTTCTTGAAGTGGTCCAGATCCAGGTACATGATCGCCACGAGTTTCTCTTCGCGATGGGCGCGCGCCAGCGCATGGGTGGCGCGGTCGTGAAACAGGGCGCGCGTGGGGAGACCGGTCAATGCATCGTATTGGGCGAGATAAACCAGGCGCTGTTCGGCCTGTTTCTGCGCGGTGATGTCGCGGGCTATCAGAACGAATTCCTGCCGGCCTTGATTGCCGGCCTCGCGCACGGTCAGGCCAACCTGGAACGTGGCGCCGCTTTTGCGAACCCCCACCACTTCGCGCGCGCCGGTACTGATGCCGGCCGTCCCCCGGCCCGGATATCCGTCAACAACATGTCCACGTTCTTTCCCAGCGTCTCGCCTTCCGTGTAGCCAAACATGCCGGCTGCCATCGGGTTGATCATCCCGATCACACCTTGTGAATCAATGGTCATGACGGCATCGGCGATATTGTCCAGAACGGTTCGCAGGTGCTCCGTGCCGGCCGGCGCCGCTGGTTTCTCGATGGAGGAAGTCCGGTTACGCAGACGCGGATACCA
>CAVVRV010000027.1:0-119673 GCA_963750625.1 uncultured Gammaproteobacteria bacterium
CATCGCCGGAGGAAATCGGCTTCTGGCTGCAGGACCACAGCATTCCCTACGAGCAGTCGGATCGGCGTTTGCGCTTCGGCGGCGATCGCCACGAAACCTTCCCGGCTTACCTATTCACCGCCGACGGCGTGGCCGTGGAATTGTCGTGTTCGACCGGCGTGAAGCACGCGAGACTCCGCTCAGCCCGGTGGACGGCAAACCGATGAAGCGCGCGAACCTGCGCGAGGTGGAAAACCTGGTGAACGGCTCGGGCGAGCTGTAACCACGACGTCTTTGCAGTGCGGCTTCTCGTCCTGCGACCGGACCGGTAGAATCGGCGTCCTTTACGTATTCCCGGACATCCTTTGAAACACCATATTGAAAATCTGATCGCCTCGGCGCTCGCAGGCCTCGAGGCCACCGGCGCGCTGCCGCCGGCTCACGGCGCGGCGATCACGGTGGACCACACCAAATCCAAGGAACACGGCGACTACGCGTGCAATATTGCTTTGGTGCTGGCCAAGCCGGCGCGCGCCAAGCCGCGCGAGCTGGCCAAAAAATTCTCAAGGCCCTGCCGGCTTCCGACAAGGTCATCAAGGTTGAGATCGCCGGGCCCGGCTTCATCAATTTTTTCCTGCGCCCTGATGCCAACCACGGCGTCATTCGTGACATTCTGGACCAGCGCGCGCCCATGACGTGGTAAACCCCACCTCACCGTTAGCAAGTGCCAACCTTTCCACGATGAGCCCGCAGCTGTCGGCGATGAGGAGCTTTTGAGCAATTCCCAAGAACAACCGATCCATTCCGGCCGTAATACGGGGGGAGGTTCCGATATGCGTCAATCGGTGAATCTGCGGCGAAAGATCGTTGAAGCGCTCGATCGGCCCGGCGATGAGTTGCGGCAAGTAAGTCACGTAGTTGCAGAAACCGAGCAGGCTGCGCTCGGGCTCGACTTTTCGGCGGTAGACATCGATGGTGTAGGACATCGACTGAAACGTATAGAAGCTGATCCCCGCCGGGAGTACATAGTTATGATAAAAGTTGAACTCAATCGGGCCGATGCCGGTGCCCGCCAACAGCAGATTAAGGTTCGACAGGACCCACTGACTGTATTTGAAAAAAATCAGGATGGACATATTAACGACGATGCTGGCAAGGAGCCACGACCGGCGGCGCAAATTCGTCTGCGCCCGATGCAGACCGAGTGCGGCAACATAGTCTGTCAACGTCGACAGGATCAAGACCAGGACGAAAAACGGCTCGGTGCCGGAATAAAACAAATAAGAGAATGCCAGCAGCGCCGCGGCCTTTGGCGCACCCTTCGGCAAAAGGAAAATGAACGCGAGAAAAACCGGAAAAAACAAGAAGAGAAAACTGATGGAATGGAACAACATGTAAACTCTTTGCAGCCTCCCGCCGTCAACGACTAAGGATCGGCGCTTCTATTGTTGCCGAGTGTAAAGTTCAGTCCTGTTTTGTCCGACTGATACTGGTAAAGAATATAGTTGCCCCTTTGATCGATGGCCAATTTGGAATAACAGGGACAGACTGAGCTGACCCGTCTTTCTCGGCCACCCAGGTAGACACATAAAGATAATCGGGGTTACCCTAAACTATGCTCATCTGCCGATAAACCCCGTTATTGAACCACCCAGCCCAAAATATATGCCCTGCCGGGCGTGTGTCCAGTCCCCCCGTGCAATTTCATCAACCCGCAGAGCCATGCTACGAAAATGCCCGGATTATAACCAGCCACCGGCAGCGCTGACTGAATAGTAAAAGGTTTCCAAGCAAGGCGAGGAGTAAGGACCAAGCAATAGGGGGCAAACTGAGGTAACCCCATTCCACGGACACATGGTTAAGCAACACCCGTAAGCACTTCATAACGCGCGGAGCTAACGTAGTCCAGCGACCAGAACGTCTTCTGATGAACCGGACAGATTGAATTTTGATTTGTATTTCGATGAGGATCGTATTGTCGGAATAGAGTAGCGGCAGGGGTGAATTAGGCTAGACTAAAGAAAAGCCTTAAAACGGGAACCCTGCCATAACCCTACGATCGGACGATGTATCGCCTCGGAACCCATCGGTCTTCGCGGCATGCGGGATACATACATAATGAAAAAAAATTCCCTCCGCCATCAGCGCAATCTTTTTTATTTGCTGTTCGCCGTATCCGGATTCTCCGGGCTTATTTACGAATCCATCTGGAGTCATTATTTAAAACTATTCCTCGGTCACGCCGCTTACGCTCAAACCCTCGTGTTGGCGATCTTCATGGGTGGCATGGCAATCGGTTCGTGGCTTGCGGGCCGTTACTCGGTGCGTTGGAGGAACCTCCTTCTGGGATATGCGCTGATAGAAGGCGTAATCGGTCTTTGCGCCCTGGTGTTCCATGGCGTATTTGTCTCCGCCACCGATCTGGCGTACTCCGCGGTAATTCCGAAAATCGGTTCGCCCTGGGCAGTCGATCTCTTTAAATGGAGCCTCGCTGGCAGCCTGATTCTCCCGCAATCCGTTCTGCTCGGCGCCACCTTCCCGCTCATGAGCGCTGGACTCATACGTCGTTATCCGGCCGAATCGGGGAACGAGTCTGTCCATGCTGTATTTCACCAACAGCCTGGGCGCCGCGGTCGGGGTACTGGTCAGCGGATTCGTGCTCATGAACGCCGTCGGTTTACCCGGGACAATCCTGACCGCCGGGCTTATCAATATTTCCCTGGCGCTCGTCGTCTGGTCGCTCGTGCGGAACACGTCGGAAAAACCCGGTCGGGCAACGCCTCAAAAAACCGTCAACGGCGATGTCCATTCGTGGCGTCTGCTACTGGCGGCATCGCTAATCACGGGCGCGGCTTCATTCATGTACGAGATTGGCTGGATACGCATGCTGAGTCTCGTGCTCGGAAGCTCGACCCATTCTTTCGAACTGATGTTGAGCGCCTTCATCTTCGGTTTGGCCATTGGCGGACTGTGGATGCGGCGGCGTATCAACCACCTGAAAGATCCGATGCGATTCCTTGGCGTGGTGCAGATCGTCATGGGTCTTTTCGCGCTGGCCACGCTGGTTGCTTATAACGCGAGCTTTGATCTCATGCATGCGGTCATGAAGTCGCTGGCGCGCACATCGGACGGTTATGGTTTATTCAACATCGCGAGTCATGCCATCGCACTCGGCATCATGCTGCCCGCGACGTTTTGTGCCGGCATGACCTTGCCGCTAATCACGTACACGCTGCTCCGCCGGGGTCACGGAGAAAACAGCATCGGCGCCGTGTATGCGGCCAACACAGTGGGCGCAATCGCCGGAGTATTTTTTGCGGTACACGTCGGGTTGCCGGTCACCGGCGTTAAAGGATTGGTAACGATCGGCGCGGCGGTCGATATGGCGCTCGGCGTCGTGCTTATGCGCGTCGCGCTCGCCGGATCAAGACCGTGGATCGCAAGGGCCGCGGCGATACTGGCGAGCGTGGCTGTCATTGCCGTACTGTCCAGCGTCGAACTCGACCGATACAAGATGGCCTCGGGCGTCTACCGCGTGGGAACATTATATCGGCCAGGCAACGTCGAAATCCTCTATCACAAGGACGGGAAAACGGCGACCGTCGATCTCTTGAAGCATTCTGACGGCAGAATAAGCATCCGCACGAATGGAAAAGTTGATGCGGCGCTCAACATGTCCGCCAGCGGCGGCGCATCAACGGACGAATCGGCAATGATCATGACCGCGGCGGTGCCTCTTGCGCTGTCCCCGCAGGCACGCACAGTAGCCAACATCGGTTTGGGTTCGGGGCTGACCACGCATGTCCTGCTTAGTGTTCCGAACGTGGAGCGCGTGGATACGATCGAAATCGAGCCGGCAATAGTCGAAGCGGCGCGCGGTTTTGGTTCACGCGTGGAACGCGCGTTCCACGATCCGCGTAGCGTCATTCATATCGACGATGCCAAATCGTTTTTTGCTGCATACCATGCCAAATATGACATTATCGTTTCCGAGCCGTCCAATCCGTGGGTAAGCGGCGTTTCCGGACTGTTTTCGGACGAGTTCTATCGGCGCGTGCGAGGGTACCTCAACGCGCGTGGACTGTTCGTGCAGTGGATACAACTCTACGAGATAGACATCGGCTTGGTGTCCTCCGTGATGAAGGCGATCGACCGAAACTTCGACGACTATGCGATTTATTCCGCCGACGATGCCAATCTCTTGATCGTGGCGCGAGCGGATGGTCCCTTGCCACCGCTGGATCCAGAAGTATTGGCCCAACCCGGTCTGGCAAAAGAATTACGAAGGATAGACATACAAACGCCACAGGATTTCGCCATGCGACACATCGGTGACCGTAAACTGCTTGCGCCGCTGTTTGCGACGTCACCGATGCCGGTCAATTCGGATTTCTTCCCGGTGCTCGATCTGAATGCGGCACGCACCCGATTCATGAACAGTGGCGCTCCGGAACTTGTCTTGCTCGGCATAGAATCGATACCCGTGCTGGAGATGCTGGATATCGGGACGCCGGCGGTTGGCGTCACAGAAGTGACATCGAGCCGTGCCTCTTTGAGGTCGCAGTTCGCCCGCACGGCAGTGGCGATTCGCGACTTCTACGATTTCGGGACTTTGCCGGCTTACGCCGATAACAGCGATCTCGCACAGACTGTCTTGCGACACGCCCTTGTCACGCAGCTGCTGGGCCGGGATTGCCGCGATGCGCGTGCACCGGCTTTATGGCTCGACAGCGTGTTCCAAGTCGCCAAGATAACGTTGCCGCAACTGCGTCCGCATGAAGCAGACCTATTGTCGAAGCGCTGGTGGTCATCTGATTGTTATGCCCGGTTGTCTCAAACACAAATCAACTGGTTGGAATTATTCAAAGCGGTAGGGTCACGAGATGCACCGAATATGGCGGTTATGGCGGAACGTCTGATCGCGTCCCTTAGCGACATCGATAGAGAAAAGGCGAACTACGTGCTGAACGCCGGCATGCTGGGCTATCTGGCACAGGGTCAACATCAGTACGCGCAACGGTTTTGGCTGGCGGTGGCGCCGCATGTGCTTGGCCAGAACCCACCGGATCTAGCGCAACAATTACTATGGGCGCATAGCGTGCGTCGAATTCCCCTACGGTGAGTAAAAGGGGCCAGGTTGAGGCATCCCCGTTTCCACGGACACCCAGATAAGGGCAAAAATCCGGGGTAGTTCAGACTGAGGTACAGATAGAATTTCTACAACCCCCGCGACGCGCGGTACAGCAGGACCAGCGCCAGCGTAAAAAACATCCCGATGGGCAGCAGTGCGCCGGCCACCGGCGGAAGCGCGTACAGCACGCCGAAATAGCCGAGGGTCCTATCGACGATGATGAACACCAGCCCGAGCATGATGCCGATGAACACGCGACTGCTCATGCCGCCGCTGCGGATCTGGCGGAAGACAAAGGGCGTGGCCACCAGCATCATGACCATGGTGGCGAGCGGCATGCAGATTTTCTGCCAGAAAACCAGCCGGAAGCTGCGCGTGTCCTGATTGTTCTGCTGCAAATGTCCGATGTAGTAGTCCAACTGCTGTATCGAAAGACTGTCGGGCTGCACCGCGAACACGGAAATTACATCGGGCGTAAGTTCCGAGCGCCAGTCTTCCTTGGCCACGTGGCGCGTCTGCACCGCCTCCTTGCCGACAATAATGCTTTCGCGCACGTCATCGAGCTGCCACTTGTCGCCGTCATGCGCCGCGCGGCGCGCCGAAGTTTGCATGCGCAGATGCGCATTTTTATCAAAATCGTAAATATTCATCCGCAGGAGGCTGAGGTCGGGCAGCACCTCGCCGATATTCACGTACGACGCGCCACTCCGCAGCCAGATGCCGGAACTCTTCTGCTGCAGCGCCTTTGACAACGCCTTGGCGCGTCCGGTCTGCGCGAGATTCTCGGAGGCCGGCACGACATACTCGCCCACCAGGAAAATGACCGTCGCGAACACAAGCCCGATTTTCATGACGCCGCCGACGATGCGCGCCACCGACACCCCGGCCGCGCGCATCGCGGTCAGTTCGGAATTCAGCGCCAACGTGGACATTCCCATCATCGCGCCGATCAGCGCGGCGATCGGTGACAGATCATAAACCTGCTGCGGCTGTTTCAGGATCACGTACTTGACCAGTGCCAGCGCCCCGAAACTGGCCTTGCCATAATCCTTGAGGCCGTCGATCAGAATGAAAAACACCGCCAGCGCCACCAGCACGTTGAGCACCAGCAAGGTGCTGTAGAGCACGTGGCGCGCGATCAGCCGGTCGAGGAGTGTCAGCATTATCGGCGTCCGACCCCGGCGGGCAGGGAGAGCAGCGGCCGGTCGTGCGCGCGCTGCCGCAGGAAATACAGAGCCACCAGCGCCATGCCAATGTGCACCCACCACAGCCCCACTGCCGCCGGCATGCGTCCGTTCTGCAGCATGGTCTCGCCAATGCCAAGCAGGTTGGAATAGATAAAATAGACCACGATGGCGACAAACAGGTTGGACATCCTGCCGCGGCGCACGTCGGTATAGGCCAGCACCACCGCGTACAATGCCAGCACGAACAGCGCGATCGTCTTGCCAAGCCGCCAGTGAAACTCGGCGTTAATGTTACGATCGGCCAGCTGTGTCAGCAGTTTCAGGGTGGGCAGCCCCGCCGTCGGCACCGGCGCCTCGCCGATTTTCTTCGGCACGATGCGCAGGCTATAAACGCTGTATTCCAGGATGCGGTACCCGGCCTCGCCGGGCTCGCCTTCGTAGAGCGTTCCATCTTGCAGGGCAATAAATTTGTCGCCGGTCTTCGGGTCGGTGTAGGGATAGCCCGATTTGGCCACCAGCACGCCCTGCCTGCCCTCCTCCAGGCTGCTGACGAAAATGCCCTGCAGGTTTCCGTTCTCTTCAATCTTTTCGGCGTAAACGATCCGCCCCGTCCCCGGCGCTTCGGTAAACACGCCGGGAGAAATCGCCGCCGGTTCGGAGCGCTGGGAGATAACGAGCTTGACTGTGCTCGATCTGCCGGGTCGCAAATGGCGTGAAATAAAACGCCCCCGCCAATGCCAGGGCGCCGAAGACCAGCCCCAACACCATCACCGGGCGCATGAAATGCATTAGCCCCACCCCGCAAGCGGCCAGCACCGTCATTTCGCTATCACGGTACCAACGCGAGAGCGTCAGCAGGATGCCGAGGTAAAAAGCGAGCGGCAGCAACACATCGAGCTTCGAGAGCGTCTGAAAACCGAGCAGTATGAACACCACCGTCCTGGACTGATCGCCGCGCACCGCGCGCCCTAGCAGAAAGCTCAGGCTCATCAGCACCATGACCACCAGCAGTACCAGGCCAATCGCCAGGGTGGTCATGGCGGCCTCCCGGTAAAAGGCGCGATTAATGATCAAGGTGGGGTTGCCGAGGGATGTTTTGACAAGGGACGCGCAAACATTGGAAAATGCCGCTCAGCGACCGGTCAGGAGGGCAAGCAATCGAAAACGCCATTTTTTTCCGTACAGTCATCCCTAAGGACTTGATTGCAAAACGGAACCGTAACCCGAAGTCGACAAAAATATACCACATCTTCCGCCGGTGGAGCGGGAAATAAATTCAGGGAATCGGCATGGAATTCATCGTCAAAAGCGGCACCCCCGAAAAACAGCGCAGCAGTTGCATCGTGGCCGGCGTGTTCGAATCGCGCAAACTCTCCACCGTGGCTCACCAGATCGACGCCGTCTCCGGCGGCGCCATCAGCAGCATCCTGCGTCGCGGCGATCTCGAAGGCAAACCAGGGCAAACCCTGCTGCTGCACAATATTCCGAATCTTCCCAGCGAGCGCGTACTGCTCATCGGTTGCGGCAAGGAAAAGGAATTCAACGAAAATCGTTATCGCGATGCCACCGCCAAGGCGGTATCGATTCTCAAGGACACCGGCGCCACCGAGGCGACTTCCTATCTCACCGAACTCGACGTCAAAGGCCGCGACATTTCCTGGAAAGTCCGCCAGGCGGTTGAAGTCACGGAAGCGGCTTTGTACCGCTTCGATCAGCTAAAAAGCAAACCGGACAACAGCCGCCGCGCCTTGCGCCGCGTGGTGCTGGCGGTGCCGAAACGCAGCGACCTCGGTCCCGGCGAACGGGCGATACACGAGGGCCGGGCGATCGCGGATGGCATGAAACTCGCGCGCGATCTCGGCAACCTTCCCGGCAACCTCTGCACGCCCGCCTACCTCGCCGAGCAGGCAACCGAGATCGGCAAGCAATACGGGCTCAAGATCACCGTGCTGGAAAAGGACGACATGCAAAAGCTCGGCATGGGCGCGCTGTTGTCGGTCGCGCGCGGCAGCCGTCAGCCGCCGAAACTGATCGTGCTCGAATACCACGGCGGCAAGGAAGGCGAACCGCCCGTGGCGCTGGTCGGCAAGGGACTGACCTTCGACGCCGGCGGCATTTCGATCAAGCCCGCCGCCAACATGGATGAAATGAAATACGACATGTGCGGTGGCGCCACGGTGCTCGGGGCGGTGAAAGCCGCGGCCGAGCTGAAACTGCCGCTCAATGTCGTCGGCATCATTCCCAGTCGGAAAATCTTCCCGATGGCGACGCCAACAAGCCCGGCGACATCGTCACCAGCATGTCCGGCCAGACGATCGAAGTGCTGAACACCGACGCCGAGGGCCGGCTGATCCTGTCCGACGCGCTCACCTACGCCGAACGCTACAAGCCGGCCGTGGTGATCGACATCGCCACCCTCACGGGCGCGTGCGTGATCGCGCTGGGCGCCCATGCCAGCGGGCTGCTCGCCAACAACGACCAGCTGGCGCGCGAGATTGCTCGGCGCCGGCAAGTACACCCACGACCGCGCCTGGCAACTGCCGCTGTGGGACGAATACCAGAAGCAGCTCGACAGCAATTTCGCCGACATGGCCAACATCGGCGGACGCGAGGCCGGCACCATCACCGGCGCGTGCTTTCTCGCGCGCTACGCGAAGAACTTCAAATGGGCGCACCTCGACATCGCCGGCACCGCCTGGAAAACCGGCAAGGAAAAGGGCGCGACCGGCCGGCCGGTGCCGCTGCTGGTGCAATTTCTCATCAACCGCGCCCGTCACGACGGGGCGGAAGCGGCGGCATGACGCGCGTCGATTTCTACCTGCTCGACGACGCCACCGAAGGCGGCAGAAGATCCCGCTGTCTGTAAACTGGCGCACAAGGCCTTCCATCTCGGCCATCGCGTCTATATCCTGACCCACGACCACGAAGACGCGCAGCGTCTCGACCGGCTGCTCTGGACCTTCAGCGCCGGCAGTTTCATTCCGCATGGGCTCGGCGCGCGGCCGGCCGACGCCGATCTGCCGGTTCTGATCGGCCAGGATGAACCGCCGGCGGCGCATGATGACGTGCTGATCCAACTCACGCCGCAGGTGCCGGAATTTTTCAGCCGGTTCCAGCGCGTGGCGGAAGTGGTGGACGGCAGCGATGGCGCAAAGACTCATGCGCGCGAGCGCTTCCGCTTCTACCGCGACCGCGGCTATGCGCTGCAAACGCACAAAATCAGCGCCGGCGATTTTGTCGAGGCCTGAGCCATGGAAACGACCGATCCGAAATACAAACACAAGCCCTCCGAAAAACATACGCTCGAAGAAGTCCTGAAATCGCTTCAGGACCTGATTCGCAACGACCTGCTGGATAACAACCAGGCGGCAGCGGAAAAATCCGGCTCGGCTCCGGTCCCCGGCGAGGAGAAACCGCCGCGTGAATCCACTACTCCCGTGCGCGAAGATTTTGCGCCGGTGAACCCCGCCGCGGGTCCGGTCAACCTCGATGCGGTCATGCGTTCCTTGACGGACCTCGTCAGCAACGAACTCAATGTTGGCAACGAACCGGCGGCGGCTGAGGAATTGTCGCCTTCGCCAACCGAAGATCATGAGACGAGTAACAAGCTTGCGGATGAATTTGTACCGCTGGACGAGGAGCTGACCTTCGAGGAGTCGATGGAAATCGTCCCGCCTCCGCCCGCCGCACCTGCCATGCCGGAGATCCCCGGGGAAATTTCCGCCGAGATGCTCAGTGAACCTGAAGCTGACGTTCCACCCTCGCCTCCGGCACCGGCACCGGAAATCGAAGCAAACATCGCGCCAGGCACGCAACATCAACTTCTGCTCGAGGAAGCGCCGCTTCCGGCGACCGCGACTGAACCTTCGTCACCGGATCTGGCGCCAAAACTGGAAATCGAGCCGGAGACGAAGACGGATGGCATCGCGCCGGAAATGACGCAGGATACCGCGACGCAGAGCTCTCCGGAGGTATCCGGCGATGCGCTGCCCACCATCGACGTGGAAGAAAGCTTCGACGAGAACGCCTACTTCGAGGCCGAGGCAAAACAGGCGGAAGCTGCCTCGACCGATACACAGGAAACTCAGGAAATCATCTTATCTGCGATCGAGGCTTCTCTGGAGCCGGAAACGACACCGCCCGCGAGCGGCGAAGCACAGCTACCCGTGGAGATACCCGCTCCCGCATCGGAACCGGCTTCCGGCAAACGGGAAATCAAACTGGAAATCGCTAGCGAGCCGGCCACGGAAAATGTACTGAATATTCCTTCGGTGGACTTCGATGCCGTCGAATTCGAGTTGCCGCGCGAGGAAGCAGCGCCGCTTACCCCAGCCATCGAAACATCCGTGTCGTCCGATGAAGCAGCGCCGGTCATGACCGATGACAGCTTGGCGCAGGAAATAACGCTTGATCCCGGGCCCTTGGAAATACTGTCGCCGTCAGAGGAAACACAGCCTGGCACCGCATCCGAAGCGGAAGGAGTGCGACAGGGAAGTCCCGTTCACGGACCTGAGGATGGAAAAATCCCTCCAAGGAAACAACTCCCGCCACGGGTGAAACGCATGCAACGGCACCGGTCACGGAACCCGCCACACCGGAGACAACGGAATCCATCGATCTCGACGATATTCCGGTGCTGCGCGAAGTGGTCGCACCGCCCGCCGGCAGCGCGCTGGCCGGCGGACCGGTGTCACCGGCAACAGAACCGCCGTTACCCGCGCCGGACCGCGCCCGCGATATCGTGGTCCGCGCCGTGGCCAAGCTCAATGTCGAGATGCGGAAGCACGGCGGGACCGGTCTCGACACCAAGACCATCCTCCGGTTGCAGCAGTTGATACGCCGGGAGCTGGAGAAAGACGGAGAAAAAAGTTAGAAGTGAAATATGGCGCGTAAGCCATTAGAATCTCGCCCGTTTTAACACTCACAGTAGCAATGAGCCAGAAACCCCAAAACCCGGCAGACGGATCGCCGTCAGCCGATAGCACCCTGAGCAAATCCTACGATCCGCATGCCATCGAGCAGCGCATCTATGAGACCTGGGAACGCGCGGGCGATTTCGCGCCCAGCGGCCAGGGCAAGCCCTACTGCATCATGATCCCGCCGCCCAATGTCACGGGCAGCCTGCACATGGGCCATGCGTTCCAGGACACGCTCATGGACACGCTCATCCGCTACCACCGCATGCAGGGCGACAACACCCTGTGGCAGGCGGGCACCGATCACGCCGGCATCGCCACCCAGATGGTGGTCGAGCGCCAGCTCGAGGCCGAGGGCAAAACGCGCCACGATCTCGGGCGCGAGGAATTCGTAAAACGCGTGTGGAAGTGGAAGGCCGAGTCCGGCGGCACCATCACGCGCCAGTTGCGGCGCATGGGCGCCTCGCTCGACTGGTCGCGCGAGCGCTTCACCATGGACGATGGCCTGTCGCAGGCCGTCACCGAAGTCTTCGTGCGGCTGCACGAGGAAGGCCTGATCTACCGCGGCAAGCGCCTGGTGAACTGGGACCCGGTGCTGCACACCGCCGTCTCCGATCTCGAAGTCGTCTCGGAAGAAGAAGCCGGGTCACCTGTGGCATATCCGTTACCCGCATCGCGGGCACGAAGGAACATCTGATCGTCGCCACCACACGCCCGGAAACCATGCTCGGCGACACCGCCGTCGCGGTGCATCCGGACGATGAGCGCTACAAGCATCTCATCGGCAAAATGGTGGAACTGCCGCTCACCGGCCGACAGATTCCGGTCATTGCCGACGAGTACGTCGACAAGGAATTCGGCACCGGCTGCGTGAAGATCACGCCGGCGCATGATTTCAACGACTACGAAGTCGGCAAGCGCCACAACCTGCCACAGATCAACATCTTCACCGTCGACGCGCAGCATCGAACTGCCGGGCTCGCCACTACCACGGGCTCGACCGATTCGAGGCGCGCAAGCAGATCGTCGCCGATCTCGAAGCCGCGGAGTCTGCTCGAAAAGATCCAGGACCACAAACTCATGGTCCCGCGCGGCGACCGCACCGGCGCCGTGATCGAACCCTTTCTCACCGACCAGTGGTACGTGAAGGTCGCACCGCTCGCCGACCGGGCGATCAAGGCCGTCGAAGACGGGCGCATCAAGTTCGTCCCGGAAAACTGGACCAAGACCTATTACGAATGGATGCGCAACATCCAGGACTGGTGCATCTCGCGCCAGATCTGGTGGGGCCATCGCATCCCGGCCTGGTACGACGACGGCGGCAAGGTCTACGTCGCGCGCACCGAGGCCGAGGTGCGCGCCAAGATTCAAGCTGGCGCCGACCGTCGCGCTCAGGCAGGACGAGGACGTGCTCGACACCTGGTTCTCCTCGGCGCTGTGGCCGTTCTCCACCCTCGGCTGGCCGGAGCAGACGAAAGCACTGAAAACCTTCTACCCCACCAGCGTGCTGGTCACCGGCTTCGACATCATCTTCTTCTGGGTCGCGCGCATGATCATGATGGGCCTCAAGTTCACCGGCGAGGTGCCGTTCAACGAGGTCTACATCCACGGCCTGGTGCGCGACGCGCACGGCCAGAAGATGTCCAAGTCCAAAGGCAACGTCCTCGACCCCATCGATCTGATCGACGGCATCGATCTGGAAGCGCTGGTCGCCAAGCGCACCACCGGCCTGATGCAGCCGCAGATGGCGAAGAAAATCGAACAGGCCACGCGCAAGGAATTCCCAGACGGCATCCCGGCCTACGGCACCGATGCCCTGCGCTTCACCTTCGCCTCGCTCGCCACCCAGGGGCGCGACATCAAGTTCGATCTCGGCCGCATCGACGGCTATCGCAATTTCTGCAACAAGCTGTGGAACGCGGCGCGCTATGTGCTGATGAACACCGAGGGACATGACTGCGGACAGCATGGCGGCGACGATGGAACTGAATGTCGCCGACCGCTGGATTATTTCGCGCCTGCAGGAGGTCGCCGGCCGAGGTGGAAACCGCATTCAGGGAATTACCGCTTCGACCTCGCGGCGCAGGCGATCTACAGATTCATCTGGAATGAGTACTGCGACTGGTATCTGGAGCTGTCCAAGGTCGTGCTGACCGACGCCAAGAGCCGGCCGGAACAGCTGCGCGGCACGCGCCACACCCTGGTACGGGTGCTCGAAACCCTGCTGCGGCTGCTGCACCCCATCATGCCCTTCATCACCGAGGAAATCTGGCAGCGCGTGGCGACACTGGCGGGCAAAACCGGCGCCACCATCATGCGCGAACCCTATCCCCATCCTCGAAGCAGATAAAATGGATCCGGCCGCCACCGAGGAAATGCGCTGGGTCATGGCCGTGATCGCGGGCGTGCGCAATATCCGCGGCGAAATGGACATCTCGCCCGGCAAACCCCTGCCGCTGCTGGTGCAGGACGGATCGGCCACGGATAAAAAATATCTGGATGCCCAGCGCCATTATCTCGTCGCGCTGGCACGGGCCGAGTCCATTACCTGGCTCGACGCGGGGCAGCATGCGCCCGAGTCAGCCACGGCGCTGGTCGGTCACATGAAAGTGCTGATTCCGCTCGGCTCGCTGATCGACAAGCAGGCGGAACTCGAGCGTCTCGGCAAGGAAATGGAAAAGATCGAGAAGGAGCTGTCCAAGGCAAAAACCAAACTGGCCAATCCGGATTTTGTCGCGCGCGCGCCGAAAAACGTGGTCGAGCAGGAAAACCAGCGCGTGCAGCAATTCGAAACCGCGCTGGCCAAGCTGCGCAGCCAGCGCTCCAAAGTTGAGGCATTGCCGGGCTGAAGCCGGCCATGTATCGTTTCCCCGCCATTTACAATTATTTAAGGAGTCACAATGAAATCCGGTTTACTGATTGGCCTTATCACCCTTTCTCTGTCCGTGAGCGCTTTTGGAAAAGAGCCGGCGGGATTGAAATCCGACAAACAGAAATTCAGCTACACCGTGGGCTTTCAGATCGGCCAGAACCTCAAGCGTCAGAAACTCGATCTGGATAACAAGGCCTTTAGCTCAGGGTGCGCAGGACGCGATGTCCAACGCCCAACCCCGTCTCAAAGCCGAAGAAATGCAGGCGGCGATTCAATCCCAGCAAAAAAAGGAAATGGAAAAACAGGAGGTTCAAATGAAAAAAAATCTGGAAGCCGGTCAGGCTTTCCTTGAAGCCAACAAGAAAAAGGAGGGCGTGGTAACACTGCCTAGCGGATTGCAATATAAAATCATTACCGAAGGCAAAGGCAAGCAACCCAAATCCACCGATACGGTGGTCGCCCATTACCGCGGCACATTGACCAACGGCACCGAGTTCGACAGTTCCTACAAGCGCAATGAGCCGGCCACCTTTCCGGTCGCCGGCGTGATCAAGGGTTGGCAGGAGGTGCTGCCGTTAATGAAAGAAGGCGCCAAATGGCAGGTATATATTCCGGCAGAACTCGCCTACGGGCCTCGCGGCGCCGGCGACGTCATCGGCCCGAACGAAGTGCTGGTCTTCGATATCGAACTGCTATCAGTAAAAAGTGAAGCGGAAGGCAAGGAAAACAAGGAAAGCAAATAAAATTAAGGGGCCGTCATTTCCATCATCGCCGGCGTTTGAGCTTGTAGGAGGTCATATCCTCCACAAACGCCTGGCAGGGGATGGCGTCGAGACCGCCGTGTTTCCCGATGGCTTGGCCTACCAGGCCATGGATATTCTTTATAGCGGCTGATTCGTCCGTACTATCTCCCTGCAGTCGCTGTAAACCGAGCAGGCCGCCGAATTGGATCTTCACCAGCACGCTGTGCGGCATGCTGAGGAGGTCATCTTCCACGCCGAATGCCGGCAAGGCGGTTTGTTTCATCCGCTGGAACAGCTTTTCGCACTGTTGATGGGCTTCGTCCGAGGCGCAGACGACATCCGGCCCGCCGCGGCGGGTCACCTGCTCTCCTTTCTCGCAACCGAATTGGCTGGTCACCAGCGTGTTGCTGAAGGCGCACTTGTATTCTTCCATGCGTATTTCCTGACCCGCCAGGTTTCTATTTCGTCTGGCTGGCGGAACCGCTGATATGCCAGTCGTAGGCACAGTCGAGGTGCGTGCGCACCGCCATGATGCCGTCCAGACCGTCTTCGAGCATGGCGACAAGTGGCGTGCGGTTGTCGAAACGGTGATTGATCTTGTTCATCCAGATCGAGCCCATGTAGGCGTTGCGCGGATAGGACGTGCGCAGCGCGTCGGCAATGCCGACCAGATGTTCGATGCGTTCCATCAGGCCGGCAACCTCCGGAAACGGCGTGCTTTGGCGAAACTGCCGGATCGCCCCCGGGCGCGTGCCTTCCGGCAGCGCCAGCAAGGCAATCTGATTGGCGGCGCTGACGCCCCAGCTGTCGAGCATGTTAATGATCGCGCGCGTGACCGTGACACGGTCTTCGAGATTCATTTTTTCCACCAAAAACTCCTCGTTCCGGAATGCTGAACAGCGGAAGAATCGCAACAGACCGTCGTTGCAGTCAATTATGGTAAATCGCGCCAATTACCGCTGTAAACGCACATGATTCGTAATGATATCCGCCTGACAAGACCGCCGGCTAATGCTCGCGCGTCGCGAGAAAGCGAATCTGCGGCCAGCGCTCCGTCGTGAGCTGGAGATTGACCAGGGTCGGCGCCAGGTAGGTGAGATTTCCGGCGCGGTCGAGGGCCAGCCGCAGCTCGCTGTTTTTGCGGAATTCCTCGAGCTTTTTCGAATCGTCGCATTCCACCCAGCGCGCAGTCGCCACGTCGATCGAGTCGTAGGTGCACTCCACGCCGTACTCGTGCTTCAGGCGATAGGCCACGACGTCGAATTGCAGCGCGCCGACCGCCCCGAGGATGAGGTCGTTGCTGACAAGCGGCCGGAAAATCTGGGTCGCACCCTCCTCGCTCAGCTGGTCCAATCCCTTCTGCAAGGCCTTCATGCGCAGCGGGTCGCGCAACACCACGCGCCGGAAGAGTTCCGGGGCGAAATACGGAATACCGGTGAATTTGAGGTCTTCACCCTCGGTGAAAGTATCGCCGATCTGAATCGTCCCATGGTTGTGAAGACCGATGATGTCACCGGAGTAGGCGGAATCCACCTGCTCGCGTTCGCGCGCCATGAAGGTAATGGCATTGGCGATCTGCACGTCGCGATCCAGCCGCACCTGATGCATCTTCATGCCCTTGGAGTATTTACCCGAGGTAATGCGGAAAAAAGCGATGCGGTCGCGGTGCTTGGGGTCCATGTTCGCCTGAATCTTGAAGACAAACCCGGTGAACGGGGCTTCATCCGGACCGACGACGCGCGTCGTGGATTCGCGCGGACATGGCGGCGGCGCATACTGGATGAAGTTGTCGAGCAGTTCACGCACGCCGAAATTATTGATGGCCGAACCGAAAAACACCGGCGTCTGCTCACCGCGAAGGTACTGCCCGGGATCGAATTCATGGCTGGCGCCCTTGACGAGTTCGATTTCCGCGCGCAGTTCGGTGGCCTGTTCTCCGAGCACGGCGTCCAGTTCCGGATTGTCCAGGCCGCGGATCACCACGCCTTCCTGAATCTTGCCGCCGTGCTGCGGACTGAAAAAATGCACGCTGTCATCGGCCAGATGATAGACGCCCTTGAAACGCTTGCCGCTGCCGATGGGCCAGGTCACCGGCGCGCAACGGATTTTAAGAACCGTTTCCACCTCGTCCATGAGTTCGATGGGCTCACGGGACTCGCGGTCGAGCTTGTTGATGAACGTCATGATCGGCGTATGCCGCAGGCGGCAGACTTCCATCAGCTTGATGGTGCGCTCCTCCACGCCCTTGGCGCCGTCTATCACCATCAGCGCCGAGTCCACCGCGGTCAGCGTGCGATAGGTATCCTCGGAAAAATCCTCGTGACCCGGCGTGTCGAGCAGATTGACGATGCAGTTCCTGTACGGGAACTGCATGACCGACGAAGTCACGGAAATTCCGCGTTGCTTCTCGAGCTCCATCCAGTCGGAGGTGGCGTGCCGGGCCGCCTTGCGACCCTTGACCGAGCCCGCGAGCTGGATGGCGCCGCCGAACAGCAGCAGCTTTTCGGTGAGCGTGGTCTTCCCCGCGTCGGGGTGGGAAATAATCCCGAAGGTGCGCCGCCGCGCGATCTCCTGATTCAGCTCAGACATGTCGGATGTGGAAAAGTGAAAAAATAAAACGCGCGATTATACAAAAAACTAAAAACCACGGAGCAGTACGACTGTCCCGCAAAAAAGAAACCCCGCTTGGGGCGGGGCTCCTTAAGGACGGCTTGAAAGCAGCTTCAGCCTTCGACGACGACCTTGGTCGCTTGCATGCCTTTCGGTCCCTTCTGGGACTCGAAGCTCACGCTCTGCCCTTCCGCCAAGGACTTGAAGCCACTACCCTGGATGACGGAATGATGCACGAAGACATCTTCACCGCCGTCCTGAGGTTTGATAAAGCCAAAACCCTTGGAATCGTTGAACCACTTTACTGTACCAGTACGCATTAAAATAACCTCGAAAATTGACTAAGAAAGTTTGCGATGCAGCGCGTGAAAGGAATTTGCGGAAGATACCTGTAGAGGAACTACCGAAATGTCTGACATGTACTGCAACAAAACCACTATAGCCGATAGTCGGCCGGAATACTAGAGATAGGGGCCGCCCGACCCGGCCGGGCCAGCGGCGCGGGCTTCAGTCGCCGGGCCAGAAGGTACGCAGCCGGATGCGCCCGCGCATCGGAAAATCCAATATACCGCGATGGCGGCGTACCTCGCGCAGGTAAAGTTTGGCGGCCCGGAACCCCAGCCGGAACGAGCGCCGGAAGTATTCAATTTCTGTCAGATGACCGCCCTTGAGGGCATGCTTGAATCCCTCCTCGAACCGGCCCGCCCGTATGTCGCGGGGGATCTTCAGACCGACATCGCGCGGGGTTGGATAGCTGTGGCGCATGATTGCCTCACGTCGGGTGACCTATATCCAAATATAGACCGTCGTGGCGGTAAATGTTTCCTCCTGTATTGCAGCCGGGTCTTGTTATTGCGGCGGGATAAATCCATAGTTTGAAATACAGACTCCGATAAACCGGTCGTGCCTTGAACATGGGTCTATCCCCTTATGTTTTCGACGCCAGCGCGGAAAATTTCCGCACGCTGGTTCTGGAAAATTCCGACAAAGGCCCGGTGCTGGTGAACTACTGGTCGCCGCGCGCGGGGCCCTGCCTGATGCTGATGCCGCGACTGGTCCGGCTCGCCACCGAATTCAGCGGACGGTTTCTGCTGGTCATGCTCAATACCGACGAACTCGGACAACTGGCGCGCGAACACGGCGTGGCCAGTATCCCCACGTTAAAAGTATTCCGTCGCGGTCAAGCGGTGGACACCTTGCGCGGCGCCGAGTCGGAGACGGTATTGCGGGAATTCATCACTCGACACGTCGCGCGCGAGGCCGATGCCAAGTACACCGCGGCGATCCTGGCTTACCAGCGCGGCGACCTCGACCAGGCCGTAACTCAGGCGGCGGAAGCCGCGTTGGCCGAACCGGATAATCCGCGCCTGGCGCTCGATCTGGTGAAATTGCTGATTTTGCAGCGACGTTACGCGCAAGCCGATGGTCTTCTTGAATCGCTGCCGGCTGAAACCCGCGAACTCCCGGAGGTCCGTCATTTGTCCGCGCATGTGAATCTCATCCGCAGCGCCCAGGACGCCCCGCCACCCGAAACGCTGATGAAAGCCATCGCCGCCGACCCAGACGATCTCGAAGCGAGATATCGCCTGAGTGCCGTCATGCTTACCCAGGATGAATACGAGATGGCCATGATGCAATTGCTGGAAATCATCCGCCGTGACAACGCTCATCATCAGGCAAGCCGCGACGGTCTGCTCGCTATTTTTGCCTTGCTGGGTGAAGACGACGAACGCGTGCACCGTTACCGCACCCTGCTTAACAAGATCACTCACTAAACGGCCAAGGCCCGATCCCCCTCTTCCGGCTGAGGATTAATTCATTCGGGCGGACGAAACTGTCCGTTTGTCGGCCGACATGACATACCCCGGCATGCGGCATCGTCTATATATAGAAAATAAGGGCAGTAATGGGAAATACCGGGGGGTGTTCCATGTCAGTCAGATATTTACGTCATTGGTTATTCATATTCCTGTTAATGACAGGTATTCCCGTGAAGGCGGCCGGCATCGACGATGCCGATGAGCGCCTGTTCCGTGTGCAACTGGCCATGGCAGAGAAAGGCGATGTACGCGCCCAGTATTTTCTCGGGGAAATGCACGAGCAGGGATTGGGAACCCAGCAGAATATTGGCGAGGCCTTTAAATGGTATGAAAAAGCCGCGGAGCAAGGGCGATGCCTGGGCCAAACGAAAACTGGCGCATCGGGCGGAAATCGAGGCGAGCGCGAAAAAGGATCAGGCGGTTGAGCATCTGAAAACCGCTCCGGCGCCGGGAAACCAGAAAAAACCTCAAAATACCGCCAACAATGGCCGCGTCACGATGACAGCAAATGTCATGACCAAGACAGACGACGCCACCGATGAGGCCGAAAAGATCAAGGCGGCGGAAAGGGAGAAGCGCCGGGCTGCGGTTCGCGCCATTATCCAGGAGCGTATTCGCCATCCCGCCGGCGGGCTGTTCGAATAGCCGTTCAGTTATTCGGCGGAATACAGCAGAGCTACAGGCGGATCAGGAATTTGCGAGGGTTCGGCTCACGATAAGCTTTTCATGATGCGGGAAACAGGAACATCAGCTCGCAACATCGCGACGCAAGAGTGCTGTCCCGCCCCTCACGATTTCATCGATCAGCTTGTCGTCAATCCACAGAAATGCCACGCGCGTAAAAGCGGATACGGTGTACATGCGGGGTTTCAGGAATGAGATTGGATTGCTCGCGGTGGGAGTCCCACCGTCGACGAATTTTTCCACCCCGTCGGCTGCCACCAGCTTCACCGTGCCATCGAGCAGATAAAAATTCAAGGAATCGCTGGTACCGCGCTCAAGCAGTTGGGTCCCCGGCGGCACCTTGTAAATGAGGGATTGGCCCGCGATCGCTTCGAGTTTGTCATGATCCAAGTCGCGAAATCTGGCAAAGATCTTCAGCGCCATCGGGTCAGCCGGCTCGGGTTGACCGACCAGCGATGCAGCGATGTTCTTGATCAGCGCTGTGACGGCCGGATTGTTTGACCCACCCTTGCCACCGGCACCTGCTGAATCCAGCGTCACTTTCCGTTCCATTCGTTTGTCGACGCCGTCATAGTGGTCGTCGCCGTCGGTTTCTCCGACAGTCTGAGTATTCTTCCGAATGTCGTCGATCAGCGTGAAATCGGAGGATTTGCGCATGCCTTTCTTGACGGCTCCCTGATAAATCTTGTCCTTCAGTAAAGTGATTTCACTTGTATCGCGTCTACCCATCGGAATGGCGGCCAGCAGATTTAGCACCTCCACGACGGGAGTCTCCCGGTCGGTCGACGTGGTCGGTCTATCCAGAATGGACGCGTAATCGTTCAGCGTGGCATTGCGGTCGTACAGCACCGGACAAAAAACCGGCATTCCGGGATTCGAGCCATCCTTGTAATCGAGAAATAGCTCCATACCGCGGAAAATACTCTTTTCCTGATTTTTTTTCTGGAAAGCAGTCAGATCCTTGGCAGTCGTCATTCCGGTCACCGGATACAGCCGGCGTACGATATGTTTCTCGAGCAGCAGGGTATCGGAACCCCAGGGACGTTTCTCGTGAGTCCGATGGATGATGGCCAGACGAAAATTTCCCTGCGCCGGATTCTGCAAGTAGGCCATGAGATAACGGCGGTTGTAGTCGATGAAGGTCTTGGTAAGTTTGGCGTCGCGGACAAATTTTTTATCCTGACCGTAGAAGCCAAGCTCACCTTCAGGTGTCAACGTATAGAACCCGACCAGGCCGGGAAATGTTTCAATGTGACTCATCGCTCGCTTCTTGCCAAATCTATGTATTTTCAACAACCTCAGTGTGTTATCTAAAGATAGATGAAAGCAGGGAACATGCCAGAAACAGCAATGCCACCGCCCGTTAGTCGCGTGCCGCAATGTGGAACACTCTGACAAACAAGGGAATTTCAGCACTAACCATTTGTCTCATGCCCATGAGGCTGCTCACTATCATTGGCGGGCCGGGCCACAAGGCGGCCCCTGCCTTGATACATTCACAGACAGGGAGCTATCCACAAAAATGCCGACGAGCATGGTCACGCGATCTTGCAGGATCTACACCGCTCGGTCACTCGGCGCGGTTAAACAAACTGAACCACCTCATTGAACTCAAGCTTCGCGATCCACGCGGATGGAGTCGGGACGCATCGCCATAACCGATGGCACAGCTGAAGCTGGATTTCACTTTTCCGTCCGGAGTGAATTCAGCGTCCAGTTATTCGTTCTCCATGCCTATGATGACGACAACTGGAGCGTTCATGAATTTATTCACATTGCCGACATCAAGGGAGGGCTTGTAGCGTTCATTTTCCCGCTGCCAGCGTACGAATCCCAGGCGCGCGGGTGTACAATAGTCAATTAGACATAGCGCCTGAATCGAAAAGGAACCTCATGTCGTCCATCCAGCAGGCCATCCTGGCCAAAAAGGCCGCACTGGCCGAAGTCGTCAGCGAACCCATGGCGAAGCTCGGCGAGCGTTGCGTCGAGATCTGGCCTGACGCCAACGCGCTCGACCGTCTCCTGCACGAAGCCATCGGGACTATTCCCCATTGCCATCTTCTCTATGCCTGGGATATCAACGGCATCGAGGTTTCGTCCATGGTGCAAGCGAGCGGCATCGATCCTTCCTGGCGCGGACGCGATCTGTCGCAGCGGCCCTATCTGAAAAATCACCTGCCGTTCAAGGGCGTGATGCTCTCGTCCGTGTACATGAGCCAGTACGTCCCCAAGCAGTGCATTACCGCGCTGCAGGCCGTCAGCAAGGACAACCGGCTGCTCGGCTTCATCGCCGCCGATTTCGCGCTCGCCGATCTCATTCAGGACAAACGCCTGAGCCCACCACCGATGCGCTGGCAGCAGTTCCGCGGCGATCCGGCGGTACGCGGGACGGTATTCATGCAGGAACGCGCGCCCAGCCTGCTGGACAAGCACATCGACCAGGTGCTCGATCTCATTCACCGCCTCATGTCGCACCACGGCGTGTTTCACAGCAAAATCCATTTCTCGAGCGGGCGTTGCTCGCTGTGGCTGTTCGACGACCCCTACAACTACCGCCTGCACAATATCGATGAAATCATCAATCCGGATATCTGTCTTGCCTATCCCGTCTGCCCCTATCCGGCGAACGCCAAGGTTTCGACGGAACAGATCCGTCAGGTGCTGGAGGAGTTCAAGTCGCTGCGCTTTGCCGATGAAACGATCTACCTGCGCTCCAGTTCCATCAATATCATGAACGGTCTGGTGGGGCTCACTTTCTCCTGCGACGGTTCGCATTACATGTCGGCCGGAGAATTTCTGGAAAAAGACCTGTCCTTCTGGCTGGGCTCGCTCAACGTCCAGCCGGTGGAAGCGGCCACCTGACCCGAATTTTTCAGGAAAGTCCGGCGATTTTCCCGGCGCGGAACAGCCCAACCAGCGTTTTAGCGTCCGTAATTTCATTGGCCTGCGCCCAGGCGAGCGCCTCCATGAACGGAATCCAGTGGACCTCGATAATCTCATGCATCTCCGTATTGGCCGGCACCTGTATGAGATTCCGCGCCAGAAACAGATGCACTATTTCAGTGAATACGCCGGGTGAGCTGACGATTTTTCCCATCGGCTCCCACTGGCCGGCGCGCAGGCCCGCCTCCTCTTCCAGTTCACGCTGCGCGGTATCCAAGGGCGGCTCGCCCGCATCCAGCTTGCCGGCGGGCAGTTCCCACAACCAGCCGCCGGCCACGTGCCGGTACTGCCGCAGCAGGCAGACACGATTCTCGTTATCGAGCGCCACCACGGCAGCGCCTCCGGGGTGGCGGACGATCTCAAGCTCAGCCACTGCCCCGTTCGGAAGCGTGACCCTCTCCAGATAAAGGTCGATGATTTTTCCGCGGTAAACAGTCGTTTTATTGTCTGCCATGGTTCATCTCCCCGGAATCGATATGGCCTGTCGGCATGGCATTCTATCGTAATCGCGGCGCGGGTTCGCCGCCGGGCATGCGTTAGGCGCCCTGGGAAGTAGCGGGTAAAATCAGCGAAGATTCACATCTTCTTGGGAAGAATCATCTGGAATTTTTCACGGAATTTCACATCAAACTGGGCTACGGAAGAAAGATATGACATACCGCGCAACCAGAACGTTCCTCCTCGTCTCCCTGCTCACGGGTAGCTTGCTTGCCGGCTGCGCCACCGTGCCCGAGACCGGACGCTCGCAACTGCTCCTGGTCAGTCCCGCCGAGGAGATGCAGCTCGGCTTCCAGGAGTTCGAAAAACTCAAAAAATCGGTGCCGATCTCCAAGGATCCGGCGGCGAACGCCCAACTGCAGCGCGTGGGTCAGCGCATCGCCGCGGTGGCACCGCTGCGCAATGCACGCTGGGAATTCGTGCTGTTCGACAAACCCGACGTGCCCAATGCGTTCTGCCTGCCGGGCGGGAAAGTCGGGGTTTACAGCGGCATCCTGCCCATCACCAAGGACGATGCCGGGCTCGCCACCGTCATCGGCCACGAAGTGGCGCATGCGGTCGCGCGCCACGGCGCGGAGCGCATGTCCGAAGGCCTGCTGGTCCAGCTGGGCGGACAAATTCTGGAACAGGCGACGCTCGGACAGTCGGAAGCCAGCCGTGTCGCGTTGCAACAGGCCTATGGTATCGGGAGCACGCTCGGCGTGGCGCTCCCGCATTCGCGCGGGCAGGAATTGGAGGCCGATCACCTCGGCATACTGTACATGGCGCGCGCCGGATATGAGCCGCGCGAGGCGTTGGCGTTCTGGAAACGTTTCGCCGAATACAACCAGAAACATGGTGGCGGGAAACAGATCGAGTTCCTCAGCACCCACCCGCTCGACGATCAGCGCATTCGACAGATCGAGGGCCTGATCCCGCAGGCCGAAAAGGAATACCGCAAGCCCTAGACATTCGCGTTTTACGGCACACCCGGGCCTGGAAAAGCTTCCTGCAATTTCCTTATTTTTTGTCGGATTGAATTGCCATTCCGACGCCCCATAATCTGCCAAAGGATCACAAGACGTCGACCGATGGCGGAGCGGGATGCGCCATGATGCACCCTCTCCCGCCTATCCGGTGGTCAAGGAGGCTATATGTTCTTCCGCAGACTCTACTTTGTAATACCCGACGAAACTCAGGCCGCACAGGTTGTTAACGATCTCGAAACTGCCGGAGTAGATGTCCAACACATGCACGCCATTGCCGGCAGAGGCGCTACGCTTACGCGACTGCCGCCGGCGACCGAACGCCAGCGTCAGGATGCCGGCTCGCGCCTGGAACGCCTGGCGTGGAGCGGCGAACCTGGTGCTGTTTTTTCTCGGGGCTGTCGGCTTGATCGCCTCACTGGCATGGTCTTCGCTGGTCGGGCGCTGTTGTCCGTCGCCTTGATGTTGCTGACCCTGGCTGGCGGGGCCTTGTTCGCCCTGCGCGTGCCCGATACCCATCTCGACGAATTCCGCGGCGTACTGTCGCACAGAGAAGTCCTGTTAATGGTTGACGTACCGAGGCAGCGTGTTGCTGAAATCGAAGAAATGGTTCGTCGGCGTCACCCCGAAGCCATGCCCGGCGGTACCGGCTGGACCATCGAGGCGCTGCATATATAAGTCAGTTTATATCCGCGCAAATCCGCGGCCGTTCGGAAAGCCGCACAAAAAATAACGTTGAGTCCGTCGTCGCGTGAGCGTATAGCTGTATGCAGTGAATCCGTTTCGTCTCAGGAGGAGACCATCATGCTAAACATCGTCTGCAAAACCGATCCCATCAGCGGCACGGATCTTTTCGACGCCGCCGTACGGCCCTACGTGATGCACAAAAGCGATGAATCCAGCCTCACGATTTATTTCGAGTCGGAAAACAACCGGCGCACTTATCTGGAGGTGCCGGTGGAGCATCCCACCAGCGAGCACTCCGTGAATCTCGACAATCCTACCGATGAAATGGTTGACGAGGGTTAGGCGGGGATTTCGCGACGTTGAGTGACGTTCGCGAACGGTTTGTCATGAAGACGAGCCGGGTGATTTGTTGCCGACCGTCAGATCGCGCGCCAGGATGATCGCATCCTCGCGCCCCTGGCGGGAGGGATAGTAGCTTTTCCGCGTTCCGACTTCATCGAAACCCAGTTTGGTATAAAGCTGATAGGCGGCGGTATTGGAAACGCGCACCTCGAGCAGCGCGATGCGTGCCTTCTTTTGCCTGGCAAGGTCGAGCAGGAACAGCACCATGCCCTCGCCGAGACCGCGCCGCTGAAAATCCGGATGCACGCAAATGTTGAGGATATGGCATTCGCCCACGGCAACCGACATGATGCCGTGGCCGATGATGCCCTGTGGTGATTCATACACGTAGCAATGGCAACCCACGCGCAGACAGTCGCGGAATATGGGCAATGTCCAGGGGAAATCGTAGGACATGTTCTCGACCTTGAGAACCGCGGTCAGATCGTGTCCGGTCATGGGCCGCAGAAGCGGCTGCGGCGCGGCAACAACGGCGCTCATGATGCCTCCCGATCCGGGTCAGGCATCGCGGCCATCGCGGTTTTGGCAAGACACAAATCATCCCAGACCTTGCGCTTGTCAGCCGGGTTGCGCAGCAGGTAGGCCGGGTGGTATGTCACGATCAGCGGCGTGCCGTGGTAAGACAGACGCTGCCCCCGAAGCTTGCCGAGCGGGACTTCGGTCTTGAGCAGGCTGTGGGCGGCGTGGCGGCCGAGCGCCACGATGAGACGCGGCTTGATCAGTTCGATCTGGCGGAGGAGATACGGCTCGCACTGGATTACTTCTTCCGGCTGAGGGTCCCGATTGCCGGGAGGCCGACATTTCAAGACATTGGCTATGTACACTTCCTCGCGCTTCAGACCTATTGCGAACAGGATGGCATTCAGCAACTGGCCGGCCCGTCCCACGAACGGCTCGCCCTGACGGTCCTCGTCGGCGCCCGGCGCTTCACCGATGAACATCCATTGAGCGCGGCGATGACCGACACCGAAAACCGTTTGCGTACGCGTGGCATGCAGGGAACATTTGGTGCAACCGCGCACGGCCGTTTCCAGCTCGGTCCATTCCCGGGCATCAAGTTCCGTGTTCGGGGATTGCCTGAGGGCAGCCGGCATGGGAGGAGTAATCGCCGTAGCGCCGGAAATAACGGGGGTATTCGCGAATCCCGCCGGTTCAGCCGCGTCTCCGCGCGGCACCCAACGGATGATGCCGAGGGCATCGAGATATTGCTGGCGTCGTGTGTCCATGCTCAGGTCCGTAGGCGTGGCACCCCTGCCGCACCTTTCCAGCGTATTCATGACACTAAGCATACGGAAGAAGACTAGAAATACAAGACAAGCTTGCTGTTAGCGGCCATCCTTGGCCTGGATCACTAACACCCGCCGGTGGCCGCGCTCGGCCAGCCACACCGAACCATCGCTGCCGAAAGCCATGCCCTGCGGCGAGCGCAGCCCGGAAAGCACCGTCTCCAGCGCGCCCTCCTTGAGCCGCAGCAGGCGGCCGTCGCGCGTATCCTCGGTGATCCACAACGAACCGTCCGGGGCGATTTCCACCTGATCCGGCTCATCGAGATCGTCCACCACTACATTCACTTCACCGTTCTTGTAGGACAGCACGCGACCGGTGGCGGTCTCGGCGAAAATCACCGCACCGTCCGGTTTTACGACCAATCCCTCCGGCCGGTTCAATCCTCCAAGAATAACTTCTACCGCCTTCGCCCCATCCCGGCGCACACGCAACAGCCGGCCGTTGATGTTGTCTTCCGATACCACGAGATCACCGTCGGAAAGCATATCGATGCCTTCAGGACTTGTGCAGCGTGGCGAGCACACGCTGTTTTTTCGACGCCAGATCGAATTCCAGCACGCGCCCATCGGGGATCTCTTCCGTGATAAACAGAAATTTCCCACGAAGCAAAAGTCCATCGGGCCGGCTGAACCCGGATGCCACGACGCTGGCTTCGCCCCGATGCAGCCGTATCACCTTGCCCGCGCCGTTCGGAAGCTCCTGCGTGGCATACAGCGAACCATCGGGCGCCACGACAAGATTGTCGATGCCGGGAAGGTTCTCCGCCGCCACGCGGTATTTCCAGCCCGACTCGGCAACGACCTGCTCCGGTATGGCAGACTCACTCGCGACAGCGGAGACAGCCAGAATAACGGCGGCCACTCCGCAAAAGAAACGCAGATACGGGTGACGCATGCCGGGTATCGATTTACCTCCCTGAAAAAAACGGGGCGCATTTTTCTGCGCCCCGTGAATTGTTATATCGGCTGGTCCACCTGCGGGTGCGTGCGCTCCACCGGCACGATCAGCTTGTTCAGCGCGTTCAGATACGCCTTGGCCGAAGCGATGACGATGTCGGTATCCGCGCCGTGGCCATTCACGATCCGTCCGGCCTTCTCCAGGCGCACGGTCACCTCGCCCTGGGAATCGGTGCCACTGGTGATGTTATTGACCGAGTACAGCAACAGCTGGCCGCGGCTGCCGACGACGCTGTCGATCGCCTTGAACGCCGCGTCAACCGGCCCACCGCCCGGGGCGCCGGCCTTTTGCTCCGATCCGTTCACGGCGAGCGTCACGTTGGCGAACGGCGTTTCGCCCGTCTGCGAACAGACCTTGAGCGAAACCAGGCGATAATGCTCGTTTTCCTGTTCGAGATCGGCCTCGGTCACCAGCGCCTGCAAATCCTCGTCGAAGATCTCGTGTTTCTTGTCGGCGAGATCCTTGAAGCGCTCGAACGCGGCGTTCAACTCCTGTTCGGTCTTGAAATCGATACGCAGTTCCTTGAGACGGCTCTTGAAGGCGTTGCGCCCGGAGTGCTTGCCGAGCACCATGCGGTTCGCCGA
Organism: uncultured Gammaproteobacteria bacterium; assembly: GCA_963750625.1. GTDB lineage: Bacteria > Pseudomonadota > Gammaproteobacteria > Acidiferrobacterales > Sulfurifustaceae > Sulfuricaulis. Next base: position 28,266 of record CAVVRV010000027.1, read on the forward strand.
CCAGCCGACGTCTTCGGCGCGCATGATTTCGTAAGTCTCGCGCTTTTTGATGACGCCGTCCTGGTGGATGCCGGACTCGTGCGCGAAGGCATTCGCGCCCACGATGGCCTTGTTCGGCTGCACCGGAAAACCGGTGATATTCGAGACCAGGCGCGAAGCCGGCACGATCTGGGTGGTGTCAAGCCGCGTGTCGCACGGGAAAATGTCGCGGCGCGTACGCACCGCCATGACCACTTCCTCGAGCGAGGCGTTGCCGGCGCGTTCGCCGAGACCGTTGATGGTGCATTCCACCTGGCGCGCGCCATTGAGCACCGCCGAAAGCGAGTTGGCGACGGCGAGCCCGAGGTCGTTGTGGCAATGCACCGAAAATATCGCCTTGTCCGAATTCGGCACCCGCTCGCGCAGCGTCTTGATGAGCGCGCCGAACTGATGCGGCAGGTTGTAGCCCACCGTGTCGGGGATGTTCACCGTGCGCGCACCGGCATCGATCACGGCCTCGAGCACCCGGCAAAGGAAGTCGATCTCCGAGCGGCCGGCGTCCTCCGGCGAGAACTCGACATCGTCGGTGTACTGGCGCGCGCGCTTGACCATCGCTACCGCCCGCTCCAGAACCTGCTCCGGCGTCATGCGCAACTTGTGCTGCATATGGATGGGGCTCGTGGCGAGAAAGGTATGGATACGCCCGCGTTTCGCGGGCTTGATCGCCTCGGCCGCGCGGTCGATGTCCTTTTCCACGGCACGCGCCAGGGCGCAAACGGTGCTGTCCTTCACTTCCTCGGCCACCGCCTTCACCGCCTCGAAGTCGCCGAGGCTGGCCACGGGAAATCCGGCCTCGATGATGTCGACGCGCATGCGTTCCAGCACCTTGGCAATGCGCACCTTTTCCTCGCGTGTCATGGACGCGCCGGGGCTCTGCTCGCCGTCGCGCAACGTCGTGTCAAAAATTATCAATTGATCGTTCATGGTCTTGTCTCTGCGAAAATGTAGCCCTGCTTGCTCGTCCTGTCATTCATAATCGTGAACATGATTCTTTTAAAATCATGCGGATTAAAACAGGTTCTTGGTTGCGTATTATATTCCTCGCCAGGAAGGGGGTTAGATTGCGCCTAGCGGCGCAGCAGCAGTCGTGCAGCAAGAGAGAAAGGCGCGCAGGTTGATACCGCCGCCTGGCGGGGCGATATGACACCGGATGAAATGGCGGATTGTGCCTGCATGTTTAAAGCATAAATCAAACCGGAATAAAATGAAACCCGGGTGGCGGGGAAGCTACCTGCCGCGGGGGTGATGCTTCTCGGTTTGATCCTTTTCTTCCCGGCGCAGCCAGCGAAACAGGATGGCCACCGGCCCGGACAGGGCGTAAACGAAGAAGGTCAGAAACAGCACCTGCGGCGGATCCTGAAACAGCAGCACGAAGACCAGCGGCACCGCGAGGATGGTCATGAACGACACCCGCCCGCGCAGGTCCACGTCCTTGAAGCTGCGGTAGCGGATGTTGCTGACCATCAGTACGCCGGCCATCACGGTGATGATCAGCGCGGCAATGCTGATATCCCTTCCCGGCACGCCGTTGGCGTTCAGCACCCAGACGAAACCGACAACCAGTGCCGCGGCCGCCGGACTGGGCAGACCGCGGAAATAGCGCTTGTCGTGCAGTCCGACCTGGGTGTTGAAACGCGCCAGACGCAAGCCGGCGCCGGCGGTGTAGATGAAGGCCGCGAGCCAGCCGAGCTTGCCCATGCCGGACAGCGCCCATTCGTACATGACGAGCGCGGGGGCAAGCCCGAAGGACACCATGTCCACCAGACTGTCGTATTGCGCGCCGAAATCGCTTTCCGTGTGGGTAAGCCGCGCAATCCGTCCGTCGAGCGCGTCCAGGATCATGGCGATGAAAATGGCCAGCGGGGCGTATTCGAAACTCCCGTTCATCGCCTGCACGATGGCATAGAAGCCGGCAAATAGATTCGCCGTGGTGAACAGGCTCGGAAGTATGTATATGCCCCGGCGGCGGCGCTTCTCCTCGATCTCGGGTGTATCGTCAAGATTTTCCATCATCTCTCCTGCGCCTTACGGCGCGAGTCGGGCGATCACGTCGGCGGCGCCCTTCACGCTGTCGCCCAGGGACACTTCGAACCGGGCCTCCAGCGGAAGATAAACATCGACGCGCGAACCGAAACGGATGAAGCCGTAACGTTCGCCCCGGGCGATCCGTTCACCCGGCTGCACATAACACAGTATACGCCGTGCAATCAGACCGGCAACCTGCACGACCACCACGTCCTGTCCCTGATCGGTGCGTATCCACAGAGCATTTCGCTCGTTGTCGAGCGAGGCCTTGTCGAGCGCGGCGTTGACGAATTTTCCCCGGCGGTACCAGCGTTCCATGATTTTTCCCGCCACCGGACTGCGGTTGGAGTGCACGTTGAACACGTTCATGAAGACGCTCACGCGCTTGGACGGGCGCTTGAGATAAGGGTCCTCGGCCTCGCCGAGCGCGATCACCTTTCCGTCCGCGGGGCAGATAATCGCGTCGGGTGCATCCGGAACCTGCCGGGGAGGATCGCGAAAGAACTGGAGGATAAAGACGAGAATGATCCAGAAAGGCGCCGCCCACACCGGCCCGGCGAAATAATGCACCGCCACCGCCGCGCCCGCGGCAAGCGCGATATGCCACCGGCCCTCACGGGCCAGGATGGGGTAACTCCCATTAGCCATGTTTGATAAATCCGTTTAAACCTCCAAGCCGCCAGAAATGTTAAATAGTTTATCTTGGCGATCTTGGCGTCTTGGCAGTAATGAATATTTAGTTTTTTGTTTTGTCGACGATGCGGTGGGCCTTGATCCAGGGCATCATGTCGCGCAGCTTGGCGCCGACTTCTTCGATCGGGTGTTTCGCGGCCTGGGCGCGCATCTCGGGGAAGCGCTTGCCGCCGGTCTCGTTCTCCGCCATCCACTCCTTGGCGAACTGTCCGGACTGGATTTCCTTGAGGATCTTTTTCATCTCGGCCTTGGTCTGCTCGTTCACGATGCGCGGGCCGCGCGTGTAGTCGCCGTACTCGGCGGTGTTCGAGATCGAGTAACGCATGTTGGCGATGCCGCCTTCGTACATGAGGTCGACGATGAGCTTCAGCTCGTGCAGGCATTCGAAGTAGGCCATCTCCGGCGGATAGCCGGCCTCGACCAGCGTTTCGAACCCGGCCTGGACCAGGTGCGTGGCGCCGCCGCACAGCACCGCCTGTTCGCCGAAGAGATCGGTCTCGCACTCGTCCTTGAAGGTGGTTTCGATGACGCCGGCGCGACCGCCGCCGATGGCCGAGGCGTAGGACAACGCCACTTCACGCGCCTTGCCCGAGGCGTTCTGCTTGACGGCGATCAGGCACGGCACACCGCCGCCCTGGGTGAAGGTCGAGCGCACCAGATGACCCGGGCCCTTGGGTGCGATCATGATGACGTCGAGATCGGCGCGCGGCTGGATGAAGCCGAAGTGGATCGAGAAACCGTGCGCCACGGCCAGGGTCGCGCCCTTTTTCAGGTTCGGCTCGATGCTTTCCTGGTAGATCTTCTTGTGCTGTTCGTCCGGCGCGACGATCATGACCACGTCCGCGTCCTTGACCGCCTCCGGCACGTTCTTCACGGTGAGGCCGGCGTTCTTCGCCTTCGCGACCGAAGCCGATCCCTCGCGCAGCCCGACCGTCACCGCCACGCCACTGTCCTTCAGGTTCTGCGCGTGCGCGTGGCCCTGCGAGCCGTAACCCACGATGGTGACTTTCTTGCCGCGAATGATCGATAGGTCGGCGTCTTTGTCGTAGAAAATTTTCATACATCCTCGTCTGTCATTGTCTGAAGTTACACCCGCAGGCTCTTCTCGCCGCGGGCGATGCCGGAAACCCCGGAGCGTACCACCTCGACGATGCCCGCCCCGCGCACCGCCTGCACGAAAGCGTCGAGCTTGTCGCTGGTGCCGGTAAGTTCGATGGTGTAAGTCGTTTCGGTCACGTCAATGATACGCCCACGGAAAATATCCACCAGCCGCTTGACCTCGTCGCGCATGGCGCCGTTGGCGTTGACCTTGATGATCAGCAATTCACGCTCGATATGCGGGCCTTCCGTGAGGTCCACGAGCTTGATCACGTCCACGAGCTTGTTGAGCTGTTTGGTGATCTGCTCGATCACGTCCACCGAGCCGCTGGTGACGAGCGTGAGGCGCGACAGGGTTTCATCCTCGGTGGGCGCCACGGTGAGCGATTCGATGTTGTAACCGCGCGCGGAAAACAGCCCGGCCACGCGCGACAGCGCGCCTGACTCGTTTTCCAGCAGCATCGAGATGATATGACGCGTCACGCGAGCTCCCGGTCGGTCGGCACCACCGCCTTGCAGGGTTTCAGGTGCATTTCATTGTGGCCCTTCCCCGCGGCGATCATCGGGTAGACGTTCTCGGTCTGGTCGGTGATGAAATCCAGGAACACCAGCCGGTCCTTCATCTTGAGCGCCTCCTTGAGGGCGCCTTCGACATCGCCCGGCTTCTCGATCTTCATGCCCACGTGGCCATAAGCCTCGGTGAGCTTCACAAAGTCCGGCAGCGCGTCCATGTACGAATGCGAATAGCGCCGGTCATAGAAGAATTCCTGCCACTGGCGCACCATGCCCATGTAACGGTTGTTCAGATTGATGATCTTGATCGGCAGATCGTACTGCTTGCAGGTCGAGAGCTCCTGAATGCACATCTGGATGGAGGCCTCGCCGGTCACGCAGCAGACCGTCTCCTTGGGAAACGCCATCTTCACGCCCATGGCCGCCGGAAGCCCGAATCCCATCGTGCCCAGGCCGCCGGAGTTGATCCAGCGGCGCGGCTTGTCGAAGTGGTAGAACTGCGCCGCCCACATCTGGTGCTGGCCGACATCGGAAGTAATGAAGGCATCGCCCTTGGTAATCTCGAAGAGTTTCTCGAGCACGTACTGCGGCTTGATGAGCTTGCTGTCGTGGTCGTAGTCGAGGCAGTTCATGGCGCGCCACTGGTCGATCTGCTTCCACCAGGCGGCGAGCGCCTCCTTGTCCGGTTTCTTCTTGGAAGCCTTGACGAGCTTGATCATGTCGCGCATCACCGCCTCGGCGCCGCCGACGATGGGAATTTCCACCGGCACGTTCTTCGAGATCGAGGCCGGGTCGATGTCCACATGGATGATGCGCGCGTGCGGACAGAACTTGTTGAGATCGCCGGTCACGCGGTCGTCGAAACGCGCGCCGATGGCGATCAGCACGTCGCAGTCGTGCATCGCCATGTTGGCCTCATAGGTGCCGTGCATGCCGAGCATGCCGACGAACAGCGGGTCGCTCGCGGGAAACGCGCCCAGCCCCATGAGCGTGTTGGTGCACGGATAAGCCAGCAGGCGCACGAGATCGGTGAGCGCCTCGGAGGCCTCGCCGAGAATCACGCCGCCGCCGGTGTAGATCATCGGACGCTTGGCGGCGAGCATCAGGTCGACCGCCTTCTTGATCTGGCCCGGGATGCCCTTTCAACACCGGGTTGTACGAACGCATGGCTGACGCTCTTCGGGTATTCGTACTCGCACTTGTGCGCGGTGACATCCTTCGGGATGTCCACGAGCACCGGGCCGGGCCGGCCGGTGGTGGCGATGTAGAACGCCTTCTTGATGGTCGTGGCGAGTTCCTTGACGTCCTTCACCAGGAAGTTGTGCTTCACGCACGGGCGCGTGATGCCGACCGCGTCCACTTCCTGAAACGCGTCGTCGCCGATCAGGCTGCGTCGCCACCTGGCCGCTGAAGATCACCAGCGGAATCGAATCCATGTATGCGGTGGCGATGCCGGTCACGGTGTTGGTCACGCCCGGGCCGGAAGTCACGAGCACCACGCCGGGACGCCCGGTGGCGCGCGCGTAGCCGTCGGCCGCGTGCGCCGCGCCCTGCTCGTGCCGCACCAGGATGTGCTTCACCTTGTCCTGCCGGTAAAGCGCGTCGTAGATGTGCAGCGCCGCGCCGCCGGGATAGCCGAAGACGTGCTCCACGCCTTCGTCCGCGAGGCAGCGGACAAAAATATCTGCGCCGGTTAATTCCACAATTTCCTCAGGGAATAAAAAAGCCCGCGCCAGCCCCAAACCGGGCGCGCGGGCGTTAGCGGTTGCCGGTTTAAAAATAAGAAATTACTTATAAGTATCCGCAGGGTCAATAGCCAAGCGGCAATATACCTGGCTTTTTACTGCCGGCGCCACGTGGTTTGACCAGCCGTGTCCTCCAGGATGATCCCCTGGGCCTTCAATTCGTCGCGGATACGGTCTGACTCGGCCCAGTTCCGGTTCTGGCGCGCCGCCGTGCGCCGGGCGATCAGGGCCTCGATCTGCTCGTCGGTCAGGCCGTCGGCCGCGCCGCCACGCAAAAACACCTGCGGCTCGCGCTGCAACAGGCCCAGGATCCCGCCCAGACGGCGCAAGGCGGCGCCGAGGGGCGCGGCCGCGGCCAATTTACCCTCCTCCCGCAGCTTGTTGATGTCGCGCGCCAGCTCAAACAGCACCGCCAGGGCGCCGGGCGTGTTGAAGTCGTCGTCCATGGCGGCGTGAAATCTTTCATCATGCGCGACGATCGCCTCCGCCGGTCGCTCTCGGCTTCCTGCCTCTCGCGACACTTGCACATCCCTGTGCATCGCCGGCAGGTCCTTGAGCGCGAGATACAGGCGGGTCAGCGCCGCTTTGGCGCCTTGCAGGTTTTCGTCGGAATAGTCGAGCGGGCTGCGGTAGTGGCTGCCCAGGATAAAATAGCGCACCACTTCCGGATCGAATTTCTTCAGGACCTCGCGCACCGTGAAGAAGTTGCCGAGCGATTTCGACATCTTCTCCTCGTTGAGGCGCACGAAACCGACGTGCATCCAGGTATTCACGAATTTCCCGCCGGTGGCCGCTTCGCTCTGCGCAATCTCGTTTTCATGATGCGGAAACTTGAGGTCCATGCCGCCGCCGTGGATGTCGAAGTGGTCGCCGAGACAGGCGGTGGACATGGCCGAGCATTCGATATGCCAGCCGGGGCGGCCCGCGCCCCAGGGCGAATCCCACTGCGGCTCGCCGGGCTTGGCCGCCTTCCACAGGACGAAATCGAGCGGGTCGTCCTTCTCCTCGCCGACTTCCACGCGCGCGCCGATCTTGAGCTCGTCCAGCGTCTTGCCCGACAGCGCGCCGTAGTGGGGAAACTTGCGCACGTGGTAGTACACGTCGTCATTCCTGGCCTGGTAGGCGAAACCGCTCTCAACGAGCTTCCCGATCATGCTCAGGATCTGCGGCATATGCACCGTGGCGCGCGGCTCGGCATCCGGCGGCAACACGCCGAGGGCGGCGGCGTCTTCGTTCATCGCCTGGATGAAGCGCGCGGTCAGCGCGCCGATGTCCTCGCCGTTCTCCCGGGCGCGGTTGATGATCTTGTCGTCGATGTCGGTGATGTTGCGGATATAGGTCACGTCGAAGCCGCGCGCGCGCAGGTAGCGCGCCACCATGTCGAACACCACCATGCACGCGCGCATGCCCGAGGTGACAGAAGTCGTACACGGTCATGCCGCAGACATACAGCCGGATTTTGCCGGGTGTGATGGGCGTGAAAGGATCTTTTTTCCGGGTAAGACTGTTATAGATATGCAGCATCGTCATCTCAGGACATCACAAACCTGGAGAGGCGTTCACGGGCACGCTCCACGCCGATCAGCGGCAACAGTTTCGCCATTTCCGGCCCGTCGAGCTCGCCCGTGAGCGCCGCACGCAACGGCTGGAACAGTGGTTTTCCGCTGACCGAAAGCGTATGCCGCAGCATCTCGCTCACGGCCTTGAAATCGGCGCCGTGCTTTTCCACGGCCCGGCGCGCCACATCGAAAAATTCCTCCCCGGCCGCCGTGATCGCCTCGCGCGCCGGATGACTGATCGTCAGCGTGTCGGAAAAAACAATCTGTGCCCAGTGCATTGCATCCGCCGGAAAAGTAACGTTGGCGCGCACCGCCACCACGAACGCCTCGCGTTTGTCCGCCGGCACCAGGGCGCTGACCTTGTCACCCATCCATTCGCCCACCTCGCCGGCCGACAGATGCAACAGCGCTTCACGCTGCCAGTGAACCAGATGCGCCTCGTCGTAGCGCGCCGGCGCGCGGTGCAACCGTGCCAGGGAAAAACTGGAAACGAGTTTATCGAGCGTCATGAAACTGTTGTCTTCATAGGTGTGTCCGAGACGCGCGAGATAATTGTGGATCGCGGCCGGCAGAAATCCGGCTTCGCGCAGTTCCTGCACGCTGCGGCTGCCGGTGCGCTTGGACAACGGCGCGCCGTCGGCGCCGACCACGAGCGCGATGTGGGCGTACTCCGGCACCGGCAGGCCGAGCGCCTGCAGCAGCAGGATCTGGCGCGGCGTGTTGGTCAGATGATCTTCACCGCGCACCACGAGGGTGACGCCCATCACGGCATCGTCGATGGCGTTGCAGAAGAAAAACGCCGGCGTCCCGTCGGAGCGGCGAATGACGAAATCGCCGATGTCATCGGTGCTGAATAGCCTGCCGTTCGCGCACCTTGTCGTCGAATTCGACCGTGCGGCCTTCCTCGACGCGAAACCGCAGCGTCGCGGGCTCGCCGCGGCCGAACCGGGCCTCGGCTTCGGCGCGCGAAAGCGCGCGGCATTTGCCGGAGTAGCGCGGCGGGCGCCCGGCCGCGATCGCCGTCTTGCGCGAGATGGCAAGTTCATGCTCGCTGCAAAAGCAGGGATAGGCCAGCCCCCGGGATTCGAGGGCGGAAAAATATTCCTTATAGATATGACCGCGCTCCGACTGGGCGTAAGGACCGTGACTGCCGCCGGCCTCCGGTCCTTCGTTCCAGCCCAGGCCCAGCCAGCGCAGGTCCTCTTCCAGCGCCCGGGCGAATTTTTCATGCCCGCGCATGGCATCGGTGTCTTCGAGGCGCAGCAGAAACGTCCCGCCGGCCTGTCGCGCCAGCAGATAATTGAACAACGCCGTTCGGATATTGCCGAGGTGCAGCAGGCCCGTGGGGCTGGGAGCAAAACGGGTCTTGAAGGGTCGCAAAGCCATTGGAAGGACGCCATGGTAACGGAAACCGCGGCTCCGGCGAACCCCCGGCGTTGTGCCGGGCGGGCCAATCCAGTGTAAACTCTCCGCAGGAAACCCGCCGCCGGCGGGGTCGGTGTCATACATATATAAGCGCCCAAGAGTCCCATTCCATGATTCACATGAAAACCAACTACGGCACCATCGTCCTGGAGCTTTATCCGGAGAAGGCGCCAAAGACCGTGGCCAATTTCATCGCCTACGCCAAAGACGGCTTCTACGACGGCACCCTGTTCCACCGCGTCATCGACAAGTTCGTCATCCAGGGCGGCGGTTTCGGCCCGGGCATGACGCAGAAAATGACCCGGCCGCCGATCGAAAACGAAGCCAATAACGGCCTGCGCAACGCCCGCGGCACCCTCGCCATGGCGCGTGCCACCGATCCGCATTCCGCCACCAGCCAGTTTTTCATCAACATCGTGGACAACGACTTCCTCAACTACACCGCGCCCGCGCCCTCCGGCTGGGGCTACTGCGTGTTCGGCAAGGTCGTGGACGGCATGCACATCATCGACCAGATCAAGGGCGTTGCCACCGGCTCCAAGCTCGGTCACAAGGACGTGCCGCTGTCCGACGTGCTCATCGAGCACATGCAGATCGTCGACGACAACTAGGAGACCCAGGGACAGAGATGCCGGGAACCACGCTGTTCATTTCCGATCTGCATCTCTGCGGCGCCCGCCCCGCCATTACCGGGCTGTTCCTCGATTTTCTCCACCGCCGCGCGCGCACGTCCGATGCGCTCTACATCCTCGGCGACCTGTTCGAGTACTGGATCGGCGACGAGGCCGTCGAGCAGGAGGAATTTCGTCCCATCGTGCGCGGACTGCGCGAGCTGACGACCGGAGGAACGCCGGTGTTCGTGATGCACGGCAACCGCGACCTCCTCATGGCCCATGATTTCGAACGAGCCACCGGCGTGCGGCTGCTCAAGGACCCGACACGCATCGATCTCTACGGCACACCGACGCTGCTGATGCATGGCGATTCGCTGTGCACCGACGATACCGACTACATGATTTTCCGTGCCAAGGTACGGAGTCCCGCGTTTGCAGAAGGATTTCCTCGGCAAGTCCGTCGCGGAGCGCGACCAGATCATCCGCGGCTACCGGGAAATCAGCAAGAGTTCCACCGCCGCCAAGAAACCGGAAATCATGGACGTGAACCAACAGGCGGTGGAATCCGTCATGCGCGAGCACCACGTGCAGCGCCTGATTCACGGACATACGCACCGGCCGAAGGAACATGTATTCAACCTGGACGGCCGGCCCGCGCGGCGCATGGTGCTCGGCGACTGGTACGAGCAGGGTAGCGTGCTGAGCGTGGACGCACAGGGTTGGGTGCTTGAAAGCTTGCCGCAAACACCGAAAAGCCTGGGACATGTCAGCGCTGAAGCCTAGCGCGTGACCCGCCGAATCATCCTTTACTTCCCCCGCAGCTCCTCCAACGTCAGCCGCTTGTACTCCGCCGGCAGGCGAAGCATGTCGGCCGTGGCGCGGAAATCGGTCTTGTAATCGACCAGTTCCGTCGTCCGGCCCGTCGTATCCACCAGCCGCACCGGAAAGCCGTGTTCCAGATGGCGCACGGGCAGAAAAACATTGTTGGCCAGATCGCAGGGCGACTGCATTTCGGGCGGCGTCATCGCCGCCGTCAGTGCCTGCTGCCCGGCCAGAATCAGGCGATATTCGCGCAAGGCCACCACCGCTCCGGGCAACAGGCCATCGGCGGCATACAGGTCATAACAGCGCTTATCATTCGTCAGCAGTTCGTAATGCGTGACCTTGCGTCCTTCAATGGCGGGAAACGCGGCCGGATCGGTCACCACCCGGTGCGTGAATTTCGCCGGCGGCTTCAGTTCCACCGGTCGCGGGCGAATCACCAGCACCTGCTTCTCCGCACTGCTGACGCTGTAGATGCTGCCGTCGGCGCGGTCGAACAGCAGAAAATCCTGGCTGTCCTGTCCCTCGTCCATGCGCAGGAAACCCGCCGTGACGATCATGCGCGTGCGATACGGCTCCACCCCCGGCTCTTGCTCGACGAAATAAAGCACGGCCGCGGGCGTGGTCGGATTGGAGCAGGAAACCAGCGCCGTCAGAAAAAAACATCCACACAGAAATAAACGCCGGGTCATCGACCTTCAGTTCCCGCGCTTGGTTCGCAATCCCAGCATGATATCCATCACATTGGTCCCGGTCGGCCCGGTCTGTATCAGATCGCCGCTCGCTTCCAGAAAACTGCCGGCGTCGGCGCGCTCAAGCGATTGTCGCGCTTCCAGACCGGCCTGCGCGCCGCGCGCGATGGTGCCGCCATCCACCAGCGCACCGGCGTCTTCCGTGGGGCCGTCCGTGCCATCGGTGCCGGCGGCGAGGAACCACGTATCCTCGTGTCCATGAAGCATCATCGCCGCGGCCAACGCGAGGCTCTGGTTGCGCCCACCGCGGCCCGGCGCTTCCGGAAGCCGGACGGTGGTCTCGCCGCCCCAGACATGAACCGTGCCGGGTTCCGAGCGCAGCAATTTTTTCGCCAGCCTGGCGCCCGCTTCCAGGGCATCGCCGGAAACAAAAGAAGTCTCCAGCATGATCGGGTAGCCCAACTCCTTGGCGGTTTCCGCCGCGGCGCTCTTGGCGTTATCGAGGGTGGCGACGATTTCGCGTGTGACATTCTGGAAACAGGCGTCGTCGGGCGCCGGCGCGGGCGGCATGTGCTTCAAGGCCTCGGTAATAAAATCCGGCAGATCCCGAAGCGTCAGCGGCCGGCGCAGATCCTCGTCCGCCACCAGCGGACCGGAACCGATCGCGCGCAGGTCATTGCCGGGCACGTCCGATACCACCAGGCACAGGACCCGCCGGGGGGAAAGCAGCTTGGCGAGCCGACCGCCCTTGAGGCGTGACAAGCGCCGGCGGATGCGATTGTAGTCGTTGATGTCCAGGCCCGAGCCGAGTACCCAGCGGTTGATTTTCTGAAACTGTTCGAGGCTGATTTGCGGCGGCAGTGCTTCGACCAAAGCCGAAGCGCCGCCGGAGATCAATACGAGCACCGCGGCGTCCTGCGGAATCCGGTCTACGAACGCCAGCAACTTCCGGCCGGCCTCGAGGCTGGTCTCGTCCACCAGCGGATGCCCCGCCTCCAGCACCGGCCAGGGAAGCGGTTCGGCATGGCCTTTTTTGGTGATGATCAGCGCATCGGCAATGCGCTTGCCCAGCGCATCCTGCGCGCCTTGCGCCATGGCGCCGGCGGCCTTGCCCACCGCCACCATATATATGTTGCCGGGAAGCGGCCTTTCCTCCAGGCGTGCACGCACGCAGCTGCGGCCATTGACCGCCGCCAGCGCGGACTGGAAGATGCGCAGAAGATTTTCCCGATGGCCGGATGACGCGACATGGATGCGCAGATTATCCGGTTAGCCGCCGAAGGACAAACCCATGCGCCTGTGGAACCTGCCTCTCTGCCATGTTGGTTATCGGATCATTTCCTCCAAAAACCGGCGCCAGACGTCATCCGGCTCCCAGATGGCATGGACATCGGGCATGACAGCCTCCGCCGACCATCCCTGCCGCAATTGACGATACAGCGCCATGAACGCCGACACGCGCTTGTTGGCGGCGCAGTGCACAAATACACGCTTGCCTGTCAGTCCATCCATGACTTCGAAAAAGCGTTCGAGGTCGGCGCGTAACGGTCGCTCCCACACGACGGGAATATGTATGTATCGCATGCCGAGGGTTTCCACGGTCCGGCGCTCGTCGGGCAGGGAATATTCCGCGTCGTGCAGGGCGAGATTCACCACGACTTCGAATCCCGCGTGTGCCACGGCGGCCAGTTCTTCTTCGGACGGCTGGCCGGCGGTGGCGATGAGATCCGTCAGGCGGCGGTAGTTGTAGATTCCCTGTAGAGCATCCTCGTCCACGGCACGGACTAGCCGAGCGTCGGCATCGACAGATTGGACGGCCCCTGCTCCTCGCCCGCCGGCCAGCGGGTGGTGACGACCTTGGTGCGGGTGTAGAAATACACGCCTTCCATGCCGTGCATGTGCAGGTCGCCGAACAGCGAGGACTTCCAGCCGCCGAAGGAGAAGAACGCCATCGGCACCGGGATCGGCACGTTGATGCCGACCATGCCGACTTCGATTCTCGTTCTGGAAGCGCCGCGCTGCCGCGCCGGAACGCGGTGAAGATCGCGGTGCCGTTGGCGTAGGGATTGCTGTTGACCAGCTTGATCGCCTCGTCGAAGCTCGCGACGCGCAGCACGATCAGCACCGGGCCGAAGATTTCTTCTCGATAGATGGTCATGTCGGTGGTGACATTGATCGAACAGCGTCGGTCCGACGAAGAAGCCCTGTTCTCGTGACCGGCCACCTTGATGCCGCGCCCGTCCGTCACCAGCTTCGCGCCCTTGCTGCACGCCGCTGTCGATGTAGCCGACGATCTTGTCGCGATGCGCGGCCGAGATCACCGGACCCATGTCGACGCCCTTCTTGTCGCCGGGGCCGACCACCAGTCTTCTCGGCTTGTCGCTTGCAGCTTTGCCACCAGCGCATCGGCGACATCGCCCACCGCGACCACGGTCGAGATCGCCATGCAGCGCTCGCCCGCCGAACCGTAGGCGGCGCCCATGATCGCATCGGCGGTGAAATCCAGTTCGGCGTCCGGCATCACGACGGCGTGGTTCTTCGCGCCGCCCAGCGCCTGCACGCGCTTGCCGTGGTGCGCGGCGGTCTCGTAGATATATTTCGCGACCGGTGTCGAACCGACGAAGGAAATCGAGCGCACGTCGGGATGCGTCAGCAGCGCGTCCACCGCCTCCTTGTCGCCGGGAACGACGTTGAACACGCCCGTCCGGCAGGCCGGCCTCCTTGAACAGTTCGGCCATGCGCAGGCTGCACGAAGGCACCTTCTCGGAAGGCTTGAGCATGAAGGTGTTGCCGCAGGCGATCGCGATCGGGAACATCCACATCGGCACCATCGCCGGAAAGTTGAACGGCGTGATGCCGGCGCATACGCCCATCGGCTGCAGCATCGAGTGACAATCGACGCCGCGGCCGACGTTTTCGGCATGCTCGCCCTTGAGCAGATGCGGCACGCCGATGGCGAACTCGATCACCTCGATGCCGCGCTGCACCGAACCGGCGGCATCTTCGCAGCGTCTTGCCGTGCTCCTCGCTGGCCAGATGCGACGAGTTCGTCGCGATGCGCTTCAGCAGCTCGCGGAAACTGCTTCAGGATGCGGCTGCGGCGCAGCGGCGTGGTGTCGCGCCAGCCGGGAAACGCCGCGCGCGCCGCCGCCACCGCCAGGTTTACATCCTGCTTGCTGGCCAGCGGCGCGCGCCGTATCGACCTGCCCGGTCGCCGGGTTGAAAACATCCGCCGTGCGGGTACCCGCGCTCGCCTGCGCCTTGCCGTTGATCCACAGGGATAAGACCGGTTGTGTCATGGTGCACCTCTTCGGATTTCAGCCAACGATGATAATCAATACGCGATAGGGCCCGTGCGCGCCGAGCGTCACGCGTCTGCTCGATGTCCGCCGTGCGCGAGGGGCCGGAAATGAAATTGACCGCGCGCGGCAACGCGCCGCGTTCCACGCGCAGCCGGTCCCAGGCCTGCTCCATCGTCGCGACGATGCGTCCGGCCTCGACCACGGCGATGTGCGTCTCCGGCAACAGGCTGACCGTGGCCGGCGTCTGCACGCCGGAGAGCAGCATCAGCGTGCCGGTCTCGGCGATGCCGAGAAACGCACCGGTGATGCCGACCAGATCGTCGCCGCGCGCGGCGCGCGGTTCGATCTCGATATCGGCATCCTGCCAGTCGAGCAGCGCCATGGCCGGCCAGCATACTCCCTTCATCGGCAAATCGCGTTCGCGCAGGTAGCGTGCGACCAGGCCCGGAACTTCCGTGACGGTTCCAGCCTGGGCAACGATCACTGGCGAGCTTTACGGCGCGTTCACTGAATAGCTTGACCAGATCTTTATCCATCGCCGGTATTGGCCCGCGCTGGTGACGGCGAATCGCCAGGTCGACATCCACGGCAGCGGCCGGACCGCGCGCCTTGCCGATCCGCGCCAGGATATTCTCGCGCGCACTCATGATGACCTCCGGGATTTGTACAGATCGCGGAAAGTCCGGCCCGCCGGCGCGGGCATGTCGCGCCCGCTGGTCCAGCCGGTCACGCCGGGCAGATAATGAAACCGTTTCGCGCTGCCTGAAAACGCCTGCAACAGACGCGCGACCAGCCGCGTGCCCAGGGCATAAACCGCCGGGCGTTGCGCCATCCACGACCACAGACGGAGCGCGACGCGCTCCTGCCACGGTCGCAGCTGCCGTTCCACTTGCCGGGTGCGCAAGTTTCGCAGCAGGTCGGGCAGCGGAATCTTCACCGGGCACACCACCGCGCAGGCGCCGCACAAGGTCGAGGCATTCGGCAGGTCGGGCGCATTCTCCAGTCCCACGAAGGATCGGCGTCAGTATCGAGCCCATCGGGCCCGGATAGACCCAGCCATAGGCATGGCCGCCGATGTTCTGGTACACCGGGCAATGGTTCATGCACGCGCCGCAGCGTATGCAGCGCAGCATCTCCTGCATTTCGCTGCCGATCAGACTGCTGCGGCCGTTGTCGAGCAGGATGATGTGGAAGTGTTCCGGGCCGTCTGATTCGCCCTTGTCCTTGGTGCCGGTCAGCACCGACACATAGTTGGTGATCGACTGCCCGGTGGCGGAACGCGGCAGCAGGCGCAGCAGCGTGGTCACGTCTTCCAGCGTCGGCACCACTTTCTCGATGCCGGTGATCGCGACATGCACGCGCGGCAGCGTCGTCACCAGCCGGCCGTTGCCTTCGTTGGTGACGATCAGCACCGAGCCGGTTTCGGCGACCAGGAAATTGCCGCCGGAGATGCCCATGTCGGCGGTCAGGAATGCCGGGCGCAGCACTTCGCGCGCCTCGCGGCACAGTTCGGCGATTCCGTCTTGCGCGGCAGCTGATGCTTCTCCTCGAACAGGTCGGAGATCTCTTCCTTGTTCTTGTGCACCACCGGCGCGACGATGTGCGACGGCGCTTCGTGCGCGAGTTGCAGGATGTATTCGCCGAGATCGGTTTCCATCACCTTCACGCCGGCCAGCTTCGAGCGCGTCGTTCAGCCCGCACTCTTCGCTGACCATGGACTTCGATTTCACCGCCGTGTGCACGCCGTGCTGTGCGGCGATCTCGGCGACGATGCGGTTCACGTCGTCGCCGGTCTCGGCCCAGTGCACGACCGCGCCGCGCGCGGTGGCCTGCTGCTCGAATTGCAGCAGGTAATGATCGAGATCGTTCGATGCACCGGTCGCGGATCGTCCGCGGCTGCATTGCGCGTCTCCTGCAGTTCGGCATCTCGCCGATCACCGCCGCGCGGCCTTCGACAAAGCGTGTCTGCAGGCGTTCGACAGCGCGCCCTGCAGCTTGTCGTCGGCGCAGCTTCTCGCCTGCCTTGCGCTTGAAATGCATCGCGGTTTCTTGCATCGGCCGTCTCTGCATCTCCGGCCAGGACTTCGGCCACATGCAGCACGCGGGTGTCGTGATCGCCATTGCGGCGCAAGCGGCCTTCGATATTCAGCAGGCAGCCCAGGTCGCCGCCGACGATGGCACCGGCGCCGGTCTGGCGCGATATGCTGGCATTTGTTGTCGGCCATGCGCGTCGACAGTTCGCCGATACTTGACCGAGAACGTGCCGCCGAAACCGCAGCAGGTGGTCGATTCCACCATCTCGTTCAGCTTCACACCCGGCATCTTCGCCAGCAGCGCGCGCGGCTGTTTGTAGACATCGAGTTCGCGCAGGCCGGAGCAGGAATCATGATAGGTCAGCGTGCCCTGAAAGTTGCCGGGCACATGTTCCAGCTTGGCGACATTGACCAGAAAATCGGTCAGTTCGTAAGTGCGGGCCCCCAGGCGCGTGATCTTCGAGCAGGGCCGGGTCGTCCTTGAACAGATCCGGGTAATGCACGCGTATCATCCCGGCGCAGGAGCCGGAAGGCAGAACCACATAGTCGAAGCCTTCGAATTCCTGCGAGGAATTTCAGCGCCATCGCCTCGGCGGACTTGCGGTCACCCGAGTTGTAGCCGGGCTGGCCGCAGCAGGTTTGGGCCGGGGAACGACGACTTCACAACCGGCCGCTTCCAGCAAACGCGATCGCGGCAAAGCCGATGCGCGGACGCATCAGGTCCACCAGGCAAGTGACGAACAATCCAACGCGCATGCCGGCTCATTCTACATCGTGTACCGCCGGTTTGTTCAGCACACTCTGCTTCGCATCATGAAAGGCCGTGCGCGAGATCCTTCTTGATATCCTCCAGGTCTTCCAGCCCCACCGAAATCCGGATCAGGCCGTCGCTGATGCCGGCATCGGCACGCTGCTCGGGCGTCAGGCGGCCGTGCGTGGTCGTGGCCGGATGGGTGATGGTGGATTTGGTGTCGCCCAGATTCGCGGTGATGGAAATCACGCGCGTGCTGTCGATCAGCTTCCAGGCCGCGTCCTTGCCGCCATCCACTTCGAACGACACGATGCCGCCGAAACCGGACTGCTGCTTCTTGGCCAGTTCGTGCTGCGGGTGCGAGGCCAGGCCCGGATAGTAAACGCGCTTCACACGCTTCTGCTTTTCCAGCCATTGCGCCAGTGCCAGCGCATTCGCGCTGTGCGCCTTCACGCGCAGGCTCAGCGTTTCCAGCCCCTTGAGGAACACCCAGGCGTTGAACGGGCTCAGGGAAGGCCCGCAGGTGCGCATAAAGCCATAGACCTTCTCGCCCACGAGTTCCTTGTTGCCAATGACGGCGCCACCGACGCAGCGGCCCTGGCCGTCGAGATACTTGGTCGCGGAATGAATCACGATATCGGCGCCGAGCTTCAACGGCTGCTGCAACACCGGCGTGCAGAACACGTTGTCCACCACCAGCAGGCAGCCTTTGGCATGGGCGATTTTCGCGAGCCGCGCGATATCGGCAATCTCCGTCAGCGGATTCGACGGCGTTTCCAGGAACAGCAGCTTCGTGTTCGGCTTGATCGCCTTTTCCCACGCGGCGTAATCCGTGAGCGACACATAGCTCGTCTCGATCCCGAACTTGGCGAGATAGTTGTTGAACAGCAGCACCGAGGCCCCGAAGATGTTGCGCGAGGAAACGATGTGATCGCCGCTCTTGAGCAGCGCCAGGCAGGTCGAGAGAATCGCCACCATGCCGGAGGCCGTGGCCACGCATTTCTCGCCGCCTTCCAGCGCCGCCAGACGTTCCTCGAACGCGCGCACGGTGGGATTGGTGAAGCGCGAGTAGATGTTCCCCGGCTCCGCGCCGGAAAACCGCGCCGCCGCCTCCGCCGCGTTCTTGAACACGTAGCTGGAGGTGAGAAAGATCGGCTCGGAATTCTCGCCCTCGTTGGTGCGATGCTGCCCCGCCCGCACCGCGCGCGTGTCAAAGCCCCATTGGTCGATATCGTCGGACATGCCTGCTGCTCCTTCAATTCAAGGTTACGGCGCAGGCTTGCGGTGGATACGGGCTCGTCGCAATCGCGCGGACATCCATAGGGCATCTCGCGAATAAGCTAATCGCGAATCGCAAGACAGCCGCGTGCGACTGAACCTCGCCTACACGGCATTGTAGCCCCGCAAGCGAAGCTCAAATAGCGCCTAGCCAAATTAGCAACGGACTATCTTGTCAACATCCCGTCAAGATCCAAAAAGACGAAATTGTGCTGTAGAATGCAAGATGCTGATACAAGCACAATCATGCATCTTGATCCTGCCATAGCTACCAGTTGCGATCTCGACATTCGGCGCCGAGTCTACTACATCGGCAGTGTCAATAATTCTTGGAGCCTGATGAACGTTGTAGCTTCGAATGATATCCCGTAGCGTCGCAGAGTCATTTTCAGACAGCTGCGTAATCCCGCGCAGCGATTCAATGCAGAATACCCACCCTTCTTGATCGATCAGCGAAGGTCTGAGGCACCAGAAATTAGTATTCATGAGCAGAAATCCGTTCGTTGCGTCTGCGAATACATGTCCTGCACAGAATCCGTAGCGACGCGTTCAGATCTTGTGTGCGCCTCGGTTGGCACGACGCTCTTGCGTGCGATTAGATTGTATCGGTATCGCCGCCATGTTTGTGCTTAACCCTTGAGTCAAGCTGAACCTAGCGGTTTTGCTAACCGCCCCGTAGCGCGCGCCGAGTACCGCAGCCCCACCGGGAGCTTTCAAGCGACCGTGTTTGAGCCCGAGGCGCGTATTTGCGCCCGGCGAGTTGGCGAGCGCCCGGTGGGGCGAGGAACGGAGGAAGGGATCGCGCGCTCCGGGGCCCTTTCTTTGGTCCTTTCTTTGCACAAGCAAAGAAAAGTAACCCGCCGTGGGTCAGCCACCCACAAGTAGCTTTTGAGATCGCGCGCAAGGCGCGCGATACCATTTAAGGCCTGGATCCCGCCTCGCGGGATGACGGCAAATCAAAAGCCGCCATTCGGCGGCTTTTGGTCATTCACGCCTGGATCCCCGCCTTCGCGGGCATGACAACAAGCAACAGTTCTTCGCAAGAGGGACGAACGGCTTATTACCTCGGGAAGCTCAACACTTCCGCGGTAACGAGATCGTTACCGCCGCCCTGCCCACCGGTACTGCGGCTGGTCTTGGCGGAATCGTTGCGCTGGCGCTCGATGCGGTCGAGGTAATCGCGGGTCGATGTCGCCGGTGATGTACTCGCCGTTGAAGCAGGAGGCATCGAACTTCTGGATCTTCGGGATTGCCCTCGCGCGCGGCTTCGATCAGGTCGTCGAGGTCCTGGTAGATGAGCTTGTCGGCGCCGATGACCGCGGCGATCTCGTCTTCGGTGCGGCCGTTGCCGATCAGCTCGTCGCGCGACGGCATGTCGATGCCGTACACGTTCGGGAAGCGCACCGGCGGCGCGGCCGAGGCGAAATACACCTTGCGGGCGCCGGCGTCGCGCGCCATCTGGATGATCTGCTTGCTGGTCGTGCCGCGCACGATGGAGTCGTCCACCAGCAGCACGTTCTTGCCGCCGGAACTCGACGTCGATGGCGTTCAGCTTCTGGCGCACCGACTTCTTGCGCTCCGCCTGGCCGGGCATGATGAAGGTGCGGCCGATGTAGCGGTTCTTGATGAAGCCCTCGCGGTACGGCAGGTCGAGCTCATAGGCCATCTGCAGGGCCGCGGTGCGCGAGGTGTCCGGGATCGGGATCACGACGTCGATATCGATGTCCGGCCAGACGCGCTTGATCTTGTTGGCCAGGCGCTCGCCCATGCGCAGCCGCGTCTTGTGCACGTAGATGCCGTCCATCATCGAGTCGGGACGCGCGAAATACACGAATTCGAAGATGCACGGCGCGTGTATCGGCTTCTCGGCGCACTGCTGGCTGTGCACCTGGCCGTTCAGGTCCACCATGATGCACTCGCCCGGCGCGACGTCGCGCACCAGATCGAATCCCACGCACGTCGAGCGCGACGGACTCCGAGGCGAACATGTACTCCGTGCCCTGCTCGGTTTCGCGCTTGCCGAACACCAGCGGGCGGATGCCGTACGGGTCGCGGAACGCGAGGATGCCGAAGCCCGTCACCAGCATGGTGACGGCATAGGCGCCGCGGCAGCGCCGGTGCACGGCGGACACGGCGCGGAACAGGTGATCCGGCGCGAGGCGCAGCTTGGCGACCGCCTGCAGCTCGTGCGCGAAAACGTTGAGCAGAATCTCGGAGTCGGAATCGGTGTTGATGTGGCGCAGGTCCTCGCGGTACAGCTCGTCCTTGAGTTGATCGGCATTGGTGAGATTGCCGTTGTGCGCCAGCGCCAGGCCATAAGGGGAGTTCACGTAAAACGGCTGGGCCTCGGCCGGGGAATCGCAGCCCGCGGTGGGATAGCGCACATGGCCGATGCCCATGTTGCCCTTGAGGCCGAGCATGTGGCGCTCCTGGAACACGTCGCGCACCTGGCCGTTGTCCTTGCGCAGATGGATGCGCTTGTCGTCGCAGGTGAGGATTCCCGCGGCATCCTGACCGCGATGCTGCAGAACCAGCAAGCCATCGTAAATGGCCTGGTTAACCGGAGCTTGGGCGAGAATGCCGATGATGCCGCACATGCAGAGAGAACCTCCAGTGCTTAAAATCCAATTCTACCCGTAGCGGATATGCCGGGCAATATCGTGCGGCATGTAGCCGGCCACGTACACCGCGGCGCGCTCGAAATACGGCGTGAAACTCGCCTCGCGCCACCACGGGCGCTGCGGAAACGACGTCAATCCGGCGACGAGGAAAACCGCGATGACGATCACAGCGCCGCGCGCCGCGCCGATCACGCCACCCAGCGCGATATTGGCATTGCGGAAACCGCGTTTGCCGGGCAGGTGTTTGTGAATAAACCACGATGCCACGATGCCGAGCACAAAGACCACGATAAAAATCAGCACGAAGGCCAGCAACTGGCGCAGCGCCGGATCGTCCACCATTCCCTTGAAAATCCCCGAAAACTTGCCCGCGAACAGCCAGGCAAGCAGGCACGACAACACCCAGGTCAGCACGGTAATGATCTCGCGCACCAGGCCGCGCCACGCGCCGATCGCGGTAAATACCAGCATGATCGCGAGGATGATCAGATCGAAACTATTCATAAGTCGTCACGGATAGGACTGCACCACGCCCTGCACGTGCAATTCCTTGTTGATCTGCGCCTGCGCCTTGACCGCCAGTTCCTTGTTGCTGAACGGTCCGACGCGCAGCCGCAGCGCCTTCTTGCCCGCCAGCGTCACCGATTCCGTATGCACCGCATGTCCGTGGCTCTTGAGCTTGTCGCGCAGATGGTTGGCATTGTCAGTGTTGGAGAACGTGCCCACCTGCACCACCCAGCCTTGCGTGATCGTGTCCGCCACGGCGGGAGCCTTCGCGGGTTTTTCCACCGGCGCGGTTTTCGTTTCCGGCTGGGTGCGCTTTCGGTAATCGCGGGCGTTGTTTCCGTCTTCGTCACCGCTTCGGGATTTTGCCTGGGTTTGGCTTCTTCGCCCGCGACCGGCGTCACGATAACCTTGGTCTCGGTGGCGCCACGCGGCGGCGTTTCGCGGACACCCTTGAGTTCCGGTGGCGGCTCGTTTTCATTGAGCAGCATGGGAACGAAGATCACCACCAGCGCGACCAGAATGATCGCGCCAACGATGCGGTGTTTGGGATTGAAATCGGGACGGGCTTCGTTTCTGTCCGCCATGGTCATCACGCCTTGCCGAGGCCGGCTAGTATATCACCGACCGTGTGAAAGGAACCAAAGACGACGAGTCGGTCGGCCTCGGTCGCGTCGCGCTGCGCCGCGGCATAGGCCTGATGCACGTCTTCGTATCCCGGCGCCGATACCGGCACGCCGGCGGCGGCGAGCGATTCGATCAGCTGCGCCGCGGTGGCGCCGCGCGGCGTGTGCAGCGTTGCCGGATACCAGCGATCCACCACGCTCGGCCAGGGGACCGATCACCGACACGATGTCCTTGTCCTTGAGCATGCCGATGACGGCCAGCGTCCGCCCTTCGACACGCTGCTGCTTCAGCGTCGCCGCCAGCGAGCGCGCCGCCTGCGCGTTGTGCGCCACGTCGAGCACGCGCACCGGCCGGCCGGGCAACACCTGAAACCGGCCCGGGATCACGCCGGAAATGAGCCCTTCGCGCACGTCGGCCTGGGTCACCGGAAAACGGTCGGCAAGCATATCCAGCGCCGTAAGCGCGCAGGCCGCGTTGAACAACTGGTAATCGCCACGCAACGAAGGGTACGGCAGGCCGGCGCGCAGACGCTCGCCGTGACGCCAGGTCCATTCGGTGCCGGAGCGCTCCACAAAGAAATCATGGTTGAATTGCAGCAGCTTCGCCCCGATCCGCGCCGCCTCGGCGGCGATGATCGCCGGCGGATTCGGGTCGCCGCAGATTGCCGGCCGGCCGGCCCGGAAAATCCCGGCCTTCTCATGGCCGATGGCCTCGCGGGTATGGCCCAGCCAGGCGGTGTGGTCGATGTCCACGGCGGTCACGATCGCCACGTCGCTGTCGATGGCGTTCACCGCGTCGAGTCGCCCGCCCATGCCGACTTCCAGCACGGCAATATCGATTTTCGCGGCCTGGAACAGATCGAAGGCGGCGAGGGTGCCAAATTCGAAATAGGTCAGCGGCACCGTGCCGCGCGCGGCCTCGATTCGTTCGAAGGCGGCACAAAGGTCATCATCGGAAACGTTCCGGCCATCGATACGAATCCGCTCGTTATAGGCGATCAGGTGCGGCGAGGTATAGGCGCCGACCCGGTATCCCGCGTGGCGCAGGATGGTCTCGCACATCACCGTGGTCGAGCCCTTGCCGTTGGTGCCGGTGATGGTGATCGCGGCGAACGCGGGACGGCGCAGTCCCATGGCGTCGAGCACGGCGTGCACCCGCTCGAGCCCGAGCTCGATGGTGCGCGGATGCAGCGTCTCGATCCACGCGAGCCAGTCGGAAAGCGTCCGGGACTTTTGTCGGTTAATGGCTTTCAGGGGGATTCGGTGAAGCCGGATTCGTTTTCCGGCGACTCGCGCGGCTGGAGGTCAGGACTGGCCTGGCGCGTGAGCATCGCCAGCAGGTTGGCGAGTTTGTCGCGCATCTCGCGCCGGTCGATGATCAGGTCGATCGCGCCGTGCTCGACCAGGAACTCGGAACGCTGGAAACCCTCGGGCAGTTTCTCGCGCACCGTCTGCTCGATCACGCGCGGGCCGGCGAAGCCGATCAGCGCGCGCGGTTCGGCTACATTGATGTCGCCGAGCATGGCGAAGCTCGCCGACACGCCGCCCATGGTCGGGTCGGTCAGCACGGAAATGTACGGAATGCCGGCATCGGTCAGGTGCGTGAGCGCGGCGCTGGTCTTGGCCATCTGCATCAGCGACAACAGCGCCTCCTGCATGCGCGCGCCGCCGCTCGCGGAGAAACACACCAGCGGAATTTTCTTTTCGAGGCAGACATTGACGCCGCGCACGAAACGCTCGCCGACGACCGCGCCCATGGAGCCGCCCATGAAGGCGAACTCGAAGGCGGCGGCCACCAGCGGCATGCCCTTGAGCGCGCCTTGCATGACCACCAGCGCATCCGTCTCACCGGTGGCCTGCTGCGCCTCGAGCAGACGGTCGCGGTATTTCTTGGTGTCCTTGAACTTGAGCGGGTCGACCGGCGAACAGCGTCGGCGCCGATCTCGTCGCGCGGCTGCGGATCGAGGAAAATATCCAGGCGCCGGCGCGCGCCGATGCGCATGTGATGCGCGCACTTCGGGCAGACGTCGAGGTTGCTCTCGATCTCGGCGCTGTACAGCACCGTGCCGCAGGCGTGGCATTTCTTCCACAGACCCTCGGGCACCGAGGCCTTCTTGACGCCCTGGCTCTTGATCTTGGGCGGGACCAGCTTGTCGAACCAGCTCATCGTGCTCCTCCGGTGGCGGATGTCGGCGTCCGGCGTGGTCTGGTCCATCGCCTCGCGCAGGCGGGCGATGAAGGCCGGGACCTCGGTCAGGATTTTATCCGGTTTTGCCGCCATTTCCTCCATGCGCTTGACCACGGCGCTGCCGACCATGACCGCGTCGGCGAATTCAGCGACCTGCGCGGCCGCCTCGGGGCTGCCGATGCCGAAACCGACGCCGAGCGGCAGCTTGGTATGCCCGCGGATTTCCTTGAGTTTGGCCGCCACCTCGCGCACGTCCAGGTTCGCGGCACCGGTCACGCCGCGCAGCGAGACATAATAGATGAATCCGCTCGCGGCCTCGGCGATGAGCTTGATGCGCTCGACCGGGCTCGTGGGCGCGAGCAGGAAAATCGTGTCGAGCCCCTGGCCCTTCATCGCCGTCTGGAATCCGTGCGCCTCTTCCGGCGGCAGGTCCACGGTGAGCACGCCGTCGACCCCGGCGGCCGCGGCCTCTTGGGCGAAGCGCGGGTAGCCCATCACCTCGATGGGGTTGAGATAACCCATCAGCACCACCGGCGTGGTTTTGTCCTTGTCGCGGAACTCACGCACCATCGCGAGCACATTGGTCAGGCTGACTTTATGTTTCAGCGCCCGTTCGGCGGCGCGCTGGATCACCGGGCCATCGGCCATCGGGTCGGAGAACGGCACGCCGAGCTCGAGGATATCCGCGCCATGCTTGACCAGCGCGTGCATCAGCGGCACCGTCACCCACGGCTCGGGGTCGCCCGCCGTTATATAAGGTATGAGGGCGCGCCGGCCCTGCTGCTGCAGCGCCTGCATTTTCTCCGCGATCCGCGACATCAGAATTTGATTCCTTCGAGATCGGCCACGGTATGGATGTCCTTGTCACCGCGGCCGGACAGATTGATCACGATGATCTTGTCTTTCCCCAGTTGTGGCGCGAGTTTTTTCGCATAGGCCAGCGCATGCGACGATTCCAGCGCCGGCATGATGCCCTCGGTGCGGGTCAGCTCGTGAAACGCCGCGAGCGCCTCCTTGTCGGTGATGGAGACATAATGCGCGCGCCCGGAGTCCTTGAGGTAGGCATGCTCCGGTCCCACGCCGGGATAATCGAGCCCGGCCGAGATGGAGTGGGTTTCGATGATCTGACCGTCCTCGGTTTCGAGTAAATAGGTGCGATTGCCGTGCAGCACGCCCGGCTTGCCGGCGCACAGCGTCGCGGCATGCTTGCCGGTCTGCACGCCCTCGCCTCCCGCCTCCACACCGTACAGCGCGACGTCCTTGTCGTCGATGAACGGATAGAACAGGCCCATGGCATTCGAGCCGCCGCCGACGCAGGCGACCAGCGCGTCCGGCAGAGCGGCCTTCCTGTTCCATGATCTGTTCGCGCGTCTCGCGGCCGATCACGCTCTGGAAATCGCGCACCATCATCGGATACGGATGCGGCCCGGCGACGGTGCCGATGATATAAAAGGTGCTGTCGACGTTGGTCACCCAGTCGCGCATGGCTTCGTTGAGCGCGTCCTTGAGCGTTTTCGAGCCGGACTCGACCGGCACCACCTCGGCGCCGAGCAGCTTCATGCGATACACGTTGATCGCCTGGCGCTTCATGTCCTCCGCGCCCATGTACACCACGCACTCCATGCCGAAGCGCGCCGCCACGGTGGCGGTGGCCACGCCGTGCTGGCCGGCGCCGGTCTCGGCGATCACGCGTTTCTTGCCCATGCGGCGCGCGAGCAGCGCCTGGCCGACGGTGTTGTTGATCTTGTGCGCGCCGGTGTGGTTCAGGTCCTCGCGCTTGAGATAAATCTTCGCCCCGCCCCAGTTATCGGTCAGGCGCCTGGCGAGATAGAGCGGGCTGGGGCGGCCGACGTAGTCGGCGCAGGTCGTCGGCGAATTCCTTCTGGAATTTCTTGTCCTTGCGCAGCGTCTCGTAGGCCTCGCGCAGTTCCTTGAGCGGCTGCATCAGCGTTTCGGAGACGAAGATGCCGCCGTAGTCGCCGAAGTGGCCGCGTTTGTCCGGGAGATCGTAGGCGCTCATGCTGTTTCGTACCGCTTCAATAAAGTCGGACAATTTTTCTCGCGTCCTTGATGCCCTTGCTCTGCTCCACACCACTGGAAACATCCACGGCAAAGGGACGCACTTTGCGCACCGCCTCGGCGACGTTCTCCGGCGTGAGGCCGCCGGCGAGAATCACCGGCTTGCCCAGATCCGGCGGTATGCGGCTCCAGTCAAAGGCCTGGCCGGAACCGCCGGCCACGTCGGCGACATAGGTATCGAGCAGCAGGCCGGCGGCGTCGCCATAGAGGCGCGCCATCTCGCGCAGATCGACGTCGGGTTTCATGTGGATGGCCTTGATGTACGAGCGGTGGTAGCGGCGGCACTGTTCGGGTTTTTCGTTGCCGTGAAATTGTATCAGATCGAGCGGGACGTGGCTCAGCACGCCCTCGACGGTATCGGGCGCGGCGATTGACGAACAGACCCACGATCGTGATGAACGGCGGCAGCGCGCGCGCGATTTTCAGCGCCTGGTCGGGATGCACGTGGCGCGGGCTTTTCGGGTCGAACACGAAACCGATCGCATCGGCCCCGGCCTGCGCCGCGGCGATGGCATCCTCGATGCGGGTGATGCCGCAAATTTTCACGCGCGTGCGCATGTGTCCTCCGGAAGGTCGCGAAGCTTACCAGAGCCCGGCGGGTGGCGGAAGGCACATGTCGGCCAGGGGAATATCACATGGTTTCGATGTCGAGCCGGCGCGCTTTGCGGCCGCTCGTCAACCATCATCATGATGAGATCATTTCATCTCGAGCAGCGGCATGGAAGCAGCCACCGCCGGGATTTTCATGACATCGGGATAGGTCACGGCCGTCAGGTAAAGGCCGTCGGGCGCGGCAGTCACGCCGCCCGCGCGGCGTTCGCGCGCCTCCAGCACCTGCTTCGTCCAAGACGACTCGCGCTCGCCGGCGCCCACGGTCATCAGCACGCCCGCGATGTTGCGCACCATATGTTGCAGGAAGGCGTTGGCATGCGCATGAATATGGACCATGTCACCGTGGCGCGTCACGTCGAGCGCGCGCAACTCGCGCACCGGGCTTTTCGCCTGGCATTCGGTGGCACGGAACGAAGTGAAATCATGCTCGCCGAGCAGATGCTGCGCGGCTTCACGCATGGACGCCACGTCGAGCAGGCGGTATTCATGCGTCACGCGTTGCGCCAGATACGTCGGACGTATCGCGCGGTTGAGAATGAGGTAATGGTAATGCCGGCCGGTCGCGGAATAGCGCGCGTGAAACCCCTCCTCCACCGGCCCGGCCCACAGCAGCGCCACCTCGGACGGCAGATTGCTGTTCGCGCCACGCACCCAGGAGTAATCGCTGCGCGCGGCGCTGGTATCAAAATGGATCACCTGCCCGGCCGCGTGCACGCCGGCGTCGGTGCGACCGGCGACCGTGACCTGGATCGGTTCGTCCGCGACCTTGGACAGCGCCTCTTCGACGACACCCTGAACCGTGCGTGTCTGCTCCTGCCGTTGCCAGCCGGAAAAGCGGGAACCGTCGTATTCGAGAATGGCGGCGATGCGCATGGGGTGTATTGTACACGGCAGGAATTTTTTTTTGCGCCGCCTGCGGCGGCCTTGTGTGAATGCGGGATGCTCCCGCCCCGCACCCAGGGTAACTTTCTTTGCTTGTCCAAAGAAAGTTACCAGAAGAAAGGACACCCCGGAGCGCCGACCCTTCGGGCTCCCTGCGCTTCTCGCAGGAATCGGCGCTCGCCTAACTCGCCGGGCGCTGAACAACGCGCCTCGGGCTCAAACACGAGGCTCGCTTACTCCCGAGTCGGGCTGCGATGCTCGGCGGTGTCTACGGGGACCAAAAACCATAAACCGTACACAGACGACACTTCGGACTTGAATTCTACTTGCTAACCGCTGATTTACTCACCGCCGGGCGTCAGTATTTTCAGGGTCGTGGAGTGATGCTCGCGCAGGTGCAGCACCACGGTCACCAGCGTGGTGGCGGCCACGAACACCCACGGATGAATAAACCAGCCGAGCGCAGCGAGGCTGAAGTAATAGGCGCGCAAGCCCTGATTGAAGTCCTTCGAGGCGTTGGTGCTGACTTCCGCGGCGCGCTGAGCATATGCATTGTCGGCGGACTTGGGCGCGGCGCCGATCAGCACCGAGCAGTAATTGAACTGGCGCAGCGCCCAGGTGAACTTGAAAAACGCATGCACGAAGATGACGCCGAGCACGAGCAGCTTGAGTTCCCACTGCACCAGCGTGGTCTTTTCCGCGAACGGAAGCGCCCGCACGATTTCAATGGCGCGGTCGGTCGAACCGAGTATCGTCAGGAGCCCGACCATGATCAGCAGCGTGGTCGAGGCGAAGAACGACACCCCTTGCAGCAGGTTGCGCAGGATGTTCACGTCGGCGACGCGGTTGTCGCGCAACGCCATCTGGCGCATCCATTCCTCGCGATGCGTGTGCATCACGGCGCGCAGCGAATGTTTACGCCAGGGTCCCCGGTCCGCGTACCAGGTGTAACCGACCCAGACGGCGGCGAACCAGATCAGGCTCAGGATGTCAGTGGCGGGAATTTCGAACATGCGGGCCTCCCCTTTTCACGGTCCGGACGACACTGTCTCACGCCTTGAGTTTCCGTTCCACGAGCGGTTTCAGTGCATCGAGCGAGGGCGGCGGTTGATTTCCCCCGGCTCGATCCGCTCTTTTTAAGTATCCGGCTCCGGCATGGGCAAACCGGCGAGTTTGCAGATCTCGCGCACCGGATCGCGCGGGAACAGACGATACAGAAACTTCTCGTACTCCTTGCGGTCGTGGAAGTGCATGCCGTGCTGCCGGCCGAGGGTCAGCACGAGTTGGCGCATGCTTGGATGGGTGCTGTATTGCTGGTAGTAATCGTGGAAGTAACCGATCAGCCCCCAGCTCTCGTCGTAGAGCCGGACGCCGTCCTGCTCCGCCATCTTTTCGGCGTACTCTTCGCTCCAGTCCTCGGCATGAAGCAGAAACCCTTGTTCGTCTGTCTCGAATACCCGGTCATGTACAACCATGTTCATTGGCCACCTCCCGCGAAATGCGTCCGCCGTGTGGATGGCCGCAGTCTGAACTGCTGCGATCTTTGTTTATTTTACGCTTGACGTTCGTTCGATGGGTACAGACGAATGTGACACTAATAACGTTGTTATTCCTGCGCCTGCAGTTTGGCTCTTACCAGCCGCTCGAAATCTCCCAGTGAACCGCAACGATTGATTTCTTCCCGCGTGATCCATGCTTCCAGTGTGCCATTGTTCTTGAGAAACACCGCCGGTAATGTCACATCGCGTATGCCATATTTTTTCCCCAGCTCGTCGCGATGCAGAAATTCCACCGGCATCCCCAGCCCGGCGACGAACTGCTTCCATTCGTCGCGCATGCTGAAGGTGGAATGCGTGATCGCGCAGAGGTTGCAGGCATAGGTTTGCGGCGAGACGATCTTGTGGCCGATGTCGAGCAGGGTATTCACGAAACCGCTGTCGGCGTTGTAGACAAAGACAAGAGTGGGTTTGTTCATCGAACGCGCGTGACGCGACAGGCGCCCGGCATTACAGATTGCGTTGTACCGCGAAAATCGCCGGCTCTTCAGGCAGGGTGCTCACGGAGAAACCGACCCGCTTCACGAGCGAAAGCATCGCGCCGTTTTCGGCCAGCACCTCGCCCTCCATCTTCTTGAACCCCCTGGCCTTGGCGGCTTCGATCAGCAGCGTGAGCAGCCGCGCGCCGACGCCCCGGGTCTGCCACTCGTCGGCGACCACGATGGCGAACTCGCAGCTGTCCCCGTCCGGATTGACGCCGTAGCGCGTTACCGCGATTTCGACCTCCTTGCCGTCCTGCATCACCACGGCAATCAGCGCCAGTTCGCGATCGTAGTCGATCTGCGTAAAGCGCACGAGCATCTCCGGGCTGAGCTCCTCCAGCGTTTGCATGAAGCGCATGTACCTCGCCTTCGGCGAAAGATTGCGCACGAACGCCGCTTCGATATCCGCGTCCTCCGGACGAATCGGCCGCAACACGATATCCGTCCCGTCCGGCAGTTGCATGTGCGAAACGAGATGGCTCGGGTACGGATAAATCGTCATATGCCCGTAGCGGTCGCGTCGCGGCGGCGGCGTTTCCACCACGATGCGCACGTCGAGCGCCACGACCCCTTGCTCGTCGGCCACCAGCGGATTGATGTCGAGTTCCTTGATTTGCGGCAGCTCGCAGACCATTTCCGACACCGCCAGCAGCACCTGCTCGAGCGCGGCATGATTGACGGCCGGCATGTGGCGAAACGCCGCGATCAGCTTGGCGGCGCGCGTGTTGCGGATCATGTCCCGGACGATAAAAGTATTGAGCGGCGGAAGCGCACAGGCGCGATCGCGCAGCACCTCGATCGCCACGCCACCCAGCCCGAAGCTTATCACCGGGCCGAAAACCTCGTCGCGTATCACGCCCACGTGGAGCTCGCGTCCATGCGGATGCTTGTACATGCGTTCCACGGTCGCGCCGACGATGCGCGCCTGCGGGCGCTTGCGTTTCACCGACTCGACAAGCTCGCGGTACACCGAGCGTACCGCCTGGGCATTGCCGATGTTGAGGCGTACGCCGTTGACGTCGGACTTGTGCGTAATGTCGGGTGAAGCGATCTTGAGCGTCACGGGGTAGCCGATCGACTCCGCCATCACCAGCGCCTCGCTCTCGCTGTGCGCTTCCATCCCCGGCAACAGCGGAATGCCGAACGCGTTCAACACCGCGCGCGCTTCCATGCCGGTAAGAAGTGTCCGGCGTTCGGCGAGCGCGGCATCGATGATCAGGTGGGCGCCCTCGACGTCCGGGCTGCTGTGCGGCGACAGCGGGCCCGGCACCTGGCGCAGCAACAGCTGGTTGCGCTGGTAATTGGCGAGATAGGCGAAGGCCTCGACCGACGCTTCGGGGCTGGGAAATTCCGGGAGCTGATGCTCGGTGAAAAGCGCGCGCGCCACCAGCACCTGCGCCTCTCCCATCCAGCAGGCCAGCACGAGCTTGTCGGTGCCGGCCGCGAGTTCCACGATGTGCTTGGCCACCGCGAGCGGGTCGGTCATGGCCTGAGGGGTCAACATCACCAGCAAGCCGTCCACGTGGGGATCGGCCAGGCAAGCCTCGGCGGCGTCGCGAAAACGCGACGGGGACGCATCGCCCAGGATGTCCACCGGGTTGCCGTGCGACCAGTGCGAGGGCAGCAGCTTGTCGAGCCGCGCTATCGTGGTGTCCGACAATGTCGCCAGCTCGACACCGAGATCGGCCGCGCGATCCGCGGCGAGCACGCCGGGTCCGCCGGCGTTGGTCACGATCGCCAGCCGGTGACCGCGCACGCGATACTTCGTGGCCAGCAACTCCGCGGCGGAGAACAGCTGCTCGATCGTCATGGCGCGTACCGCGCCGGCGCGCGCGAGCGCGGCGTCGAACACATCGTCCGCGCCCACCAGGGCGCCGGTATGCGACATCGCGGCGCGCGACCCCGCGGCATGCCGCCCGGCCTTGACGACCACGACCGGTTTCAGGCGCGCGGCGACACGCAACGCGCTCAGGAACCGGCGCGATTGCCGGATACCCTCGATGTAGAGCAGGATGCTGTGCGTGGCGGGATCGACCGCGAGGTAATCGAGCAAGTCGCCAAAATCGATATCGGACCCTTCGCCCAGCGACACCACCGCCGAGAAACCCACGTGATGGGCCTCGGCCCAGTCGAGAATCGCCGTGCACAGCGCGCCGGATTGCGAGACCAGCGCGAGCGAGCCGGAGCGCGCGGTATTATTGGTGAACGTGGCGTTGAGTTTCGTCGCGGGGCGTATCAGCCCGAGGCAGTTCGGTCCGAGCAGGCGCATATGGTAACGCCGCGCCTCGGCGAGCAGCGCCGTTTCGAGTTCGATGCCGGTGGTCTTTTCCTGGCCTTCGGTAAACCCCGCCGAGTGGACGATCGCCGCGCGCACGCCATGTTCGCCGCATTCATGGATGATTCCCGGCACCGTGGCGGCCGGCGTGGCGATCACCACGAGGTCCACGGGCGCATCCGTCTCGGCAATCGAGTGGAAACAGCGCCGCCCGGCGACGGTGTCATGCTTGGGATTGATGGGAAAGATCGGCCCGTCGAAACCGGCCGCCAGCAAGTTGTGCAGAACGCGCCCGCCGACCGAGTCTTTGCGGTCCGATGCGCCGAAAACCGCGATGGCGCGCGGGGCAAACAGCCGATCAAGGTAATGCGGACCCATTTATTAGTGCTCTCCGTGCACTACGCAGATGAGCCTATTGTACGCGAAGCCGTACTATTTTGCTGCGCCGCCGGGTGGAGTTTTACTGGAAGGCAGCTGACTCACGAGAATCTAAGGAACCTCTGATTAAGTCCGTTCGTGGTGAGCCCGTCGAACCACGAACGGACGAATCGTCTGCCATTTACGGCATTTCCCGCTCACCCTTCGACAAGCTCAGGGCGAACGGGAAACTTGATGAGAGGTTCCCTAATTGTTGAGACTTTACGTTATGTGCTCGGTTTTCCCGCCGGAGCCATGTCACGGCCAGGGTGCTTGCAGCTGTCCGGGTTTTCACGGCACTTCTCGCGGTGCTCGCGCATCTCCTCGCGCCTTTTCTTGCACTCTTCCGGGTTGGCCTCGCATTTGGCGCGCATTTCGGCGCGGTGCGCTTTCATCTGTTCGCGCTGTTTCTGGCATTCCTCGGGATTGGCGTCGCACTTGGCCTTGCGCTCCGCCATGCGGGCCTTCATCTCCTCGCAGCGCTTCGGGTCCTGCGCGCATTTTTCCTGCATGCGGGTTTTCATTTCCTGGCACTTCTGCGGGTTGTCGGCGCACCACTGCTGACGATTGGGCGCCGGCCCGGGTTTGCCAGCGGCGTCATCGGCCAATGCCACGCCCGCGAACAGCCCCAGGAAGGCCGGGATTAAAACAAGAGAACGGATGTTTAGTTTCATGAAAAAGACTCCATTTGTTGGTTGCATCAGGATTGCATAACGCGGCAACCCGAGGGAGGTTGACGGGATGTTTTGTGTGCGCTGCGCACACGACTTGAAAGGCTATTTGCGGGTGGCTCCGCCCCTGCACATTGCCGTCATCGCCACGAAAGCTAATTTGTCGTCATGCCCGCGCAGGCGGGCATGACGACATCTGTGCGGTGGAGCCACCCGCAATTAGTCTTAAAGTCAGCCGCCATCGGCGGCATCATTCAAACCTGGATCTCCGCCTTCGCGGAGATGACAGCAAGGATTAGACCGCCTTGCGGGCATGACGACGATTTAAATTCGCAACGTTATTTTTATTCCTTCACTTCAATTCCCTTCACTTCCTGATATCCCTTCGGCAATCTCCCGCCGCGCTGCGTGCGTTCACCCTCGTAGAGATCGACTTCCTCCGGCGAAACCGTCAGCTCGCCCTTGCCGGTATGGACAACCAGCGTCTTGCCCTCGCCGAAAACGACGACACCGGCGATGGCTTCCTCGCCCTTGGCGAACTTCGCCGTGGGAACGTTCAGGATCTTGTTGCCCTTGCCCTTCGGCATCTGCGGCAGTTCCTGGACCTTGAACACCAGCATCTGGCCGGTGGTCGTGGCCGCCGCGAGGTAATCCTTTTTAATATCGGTCACGAGCTGCGGCATGAGCACTTTCGCGCCCTTCGTCAGCCTTGAGCACCGCCTTGCCGGCCTTCTTGTTCGCGACGAGATCTTCGAGCTTGGCGACGAAGCCATAACCGGCATCGCTCGCGAGCAGGTACAAGTCCTCGGGATTGCCCATCATCACGCCGGCCCAGGTCGCGCCGGAGGGCGGATTGAGGCTGCTGGACAAGCGGCTCGCCGTGGCCGCGCGCCGAGGGCAGCTTGTGCGCCGGCAGCGAATAGGTGCGGCCGGTGGAATCGAGGAACACCACCAGCTGGTTGCTCTTGCCGCGCGCGCGCCTGGTGGAAGTTGTCGCCGGCCTTGTAGTCGAGCGTCTCGGGGTCCATCTCGTGGCCCTTGGCGGCGCGCACCCAGCCCTTTTCGGACAGCACCACGGTGATCGGCTCGGTCGGCAGCAGCGCGGTCTGGTCGATCTGCTGCGCGGCCTCGCGCTCGACCAGCGGCGAGCGGCGCGCGTCGCCGAATTCCTCGGCGTCCTCGATGATCTCGTCGCGCACCAGCTGCTTCAGCAGCCGCGTCGGACTTGAGCGTCTTTTCCAGATGCATCGCGCTCGCGCGGCGAGTTCGTCCTGCTCGCCGCGGATTTTCATCTCTTCGAGCTTGGCCAGGTGGCGCAGCTTGGTTTCGAGAATCGCCTCGGCCTGGATCTCGGTCAGCTTGAAGCGCTTGATGAGCTTCGGCTTGGGCTCGTCCTCGTTGCGGATGATGCGGATCACCTCGTCCAGATTGAGATAGGCGATCAGCAGGCCGTCGAGGATGTGCAGCCGCGCCGTGCACCTGCTCGAGACGGTGCTGCAGCCGCCGGCGCACGGTCTCGATGCGGAACTTGAGCCATTCCTTGAGCAGGTCCTTGAGGTTGTACACCCGCGGCCGGCCGTCGAGGCCGATCATGTTCAGGTTGACGCGGTAGCTGCGCTCGAGATCGGTGGTGGCGAACAGATGCGACATCAGCTCCACCGGGTCGATGCGGTTGGAGCGCGGCACGATCACCAGGCGGGTCGGATTCTCGTGGTCGGATTCGTCGCGCAGGTCCTCGACCATGGGCAGCTTCTTCTGCTGCATCTGCTGCGCGATCTGCTCCAGGACCTTGGCGCCCGACACCTGATACGGCAGCGCCGTGATGACGATGTCGCCGTCCTCGCTTTCCCATTTGGCCCGGGCGCGGATCGAGCCGTTGCCGGTTTCGTACATCGCGCGGATTTCGCTCTTCGGCGTGATGATCTCGGCCTCGGTCGGATAGTCCGGGCCCTTGAATGTGCTTGAACAGGTCCTTGAGGCCGGCGTCCGGCTCTTCCAGCAGGTGCACGCAGGCGGCGGCCACCTCGCGCACGTTGTGCGGCGGGATGTCGGTGGCCATGCCGACGGCGATACCGGTGGTGCCGTTCAGCAGCACGTGCGGCAGGCGCGCCGGCATGATCTTCGGTTCCTGCAGCGTGCCGTCGAAGTTCGGCGCCCAGTCGACCGTGCCCTGTTCGAGCTCGGACAGCAGGATCTGCGCGAAGCGCGTGAGCCGCGACTCGGTGTAGCGCATGGCGGCGAAGGACTTGGGATCGTCCGGCGAACCCCAGTTGCCCTGACCGTCGATCAGCGGATAACGGTAGCTGAACGGCTGGGCCATGAGCACCATGGCCTCGTAACAGGCGGTGTCGCCGTGCGGATGGAACTTGCCGAGCACGTCGCCGACGGTGCGCGCCGATTTCTTGTGCTTGGCGGCGGCGTTCAGGCCCAGTTCCGACATGGCGTAGATGATGCGCCGCTGCACGGGTTTCAGACCGTCGCAGATGTTCGGCAGCGCGCGGTCGAGAATGACGTACATGGAATAATCCAGGTACGCCTTTTCGGTAAAGGCCGCGAGCGGCAGGCGTTCGATCGAGGCGGCGCGCGGACGCGCGACCGGCTGCGCCTTGCCGCGTTTCGACGGCGCCTTTTTCTTCGCGCCGTTTTCCCTGGGGGTGGTCTTCTTGGCCATCAGCGTTTCGCTTCGGCGGTTCGTTTCAACGCCAGATTCATCAGATTGAATGCCTTAAGTGTTTTCTCAGAAATAAAATGCATTATCAGCGGTGCGAGCAGACCGGAGAAGTGCTCGCGCTGGATGAAGCGGACGCCCTTGATGCCGTTCGGCACGATTAAAAACGCCAGTTCGCGATCGAAGACACCTTCGATCAACCGCCGGCGGCGCCAACGCAGTTCAGTGGCAGGGATAACCTTCACGACGAGTGGCGAAAATTTATATTCACGGCCTTGCGGAAGTCGCGCCTGGATCTTCAGGCGCTGGCCGGCGACAGGCTCCCCTGGATGGAAACCAGGAAAGGGTTCCATTTCGGGTAATCGGGGAAATAGGTCAACACGCGCCACACCATTTCGGGCGAGGCGGCGACGTCAACGGCGGTTTTGATGGTCGGCACTAGATGACCTCCGCCTTGTCGCCATTCTTCTCGAGCCAGTTCTTGCGGTCGGACGCGCGTTTCTTGCCGAGCAGCATGTCGAGCAGCTTGTTGGTGCTGTCGCCGGACTGGATTTCCAGTTGCACCAGCCGGCGCGTCTTCGGGTCCATGGTGGTTTCGCGCAGCTGGTCGGGTTCATCTCGCCCAGGCCCTTGAAGCGCGTGACCATCGGCTTGGCGCGCGAGCCGTTCGATTCGATACGCTTGAGGATTCCCGCTTTCTCCTCGTCGTCGAGCGCGTAGTGGATTTCCTTGCCCACGTCGATGCGGTACAACGGCGGCATGGCGACGCACACGCGGCCGTCCGCCACCAGCGGCCGGAAGTGGCGCACGAACAGCGCGCACAGCAGCGTCGCGATGTGCGCGCCGTCGGAATCGGCGTCCGCGAGAATGCACACCTTGCCGTAACGCAGGCCTTCGAGGTTGCTCGAGCCCGGATCGACGCCGAGCGCGACCGCAATGTCGTGCACTTCCTGCGAGCCCAGTACCTCGGCGGATTCCACTTCCCAGGTGTTCAGAATCTTGCCGCGCAGCGGCATGATCGCCTGAAAATCGCGGTCGCGCGCCTGCTTGGCGGAACCGCCGGCGGAGTCGCCTTCGACCAGAAACAGCTCGGTGCGCGACAGGTCCTGGGCGCACGCAATCCGCGAGCTTGCCGGGCAACGCCGGGCCGGTGCCGATCTTCTTGCGCGCGACCTTTTTATCGGCGCGCTGCCGCTCCTGCGCCGGATTCGATCGCAAGCGCCGCGATCTTCTCGGCGTCGGCCACGTGCTGGTTGAGCCACAGGCTGAAGGCGTCCTTGGCCACGCCCTGCACGAAGCCGGCGGCCTCGCGCGAAGTCAGCCGCTCCTTGGTCTGCCCCGAAAACTGCGGGTCGCGCATCTTGAGCGAGAACACGTAGCTCGACTTGCCCCAGATGTCCTCGGGCGCGAGCTTCACGCCGCGCGGCAGCAGGTTGCGGAACTCGCAGAATTCGCGCATGGCGTCGGTGAGCCCGGCGCGGAAACCGTTGATATGCGTGCCGTCCTGCGTGGTCGGAATCAGATTGACGTAGCTTTCCATGATCGGCTCGCCGCCCGCCGGCAGCCACACGATGGCCCAGTCCACCTCGCCGTCGTCGCCCTTGTGATGGCCGACGAAGGGCTCGTCGGGAAGATACTCCCAGCCCTCGATCTGGGTCTTGAGGTAATCCTTGAGGCCGTCCTCGTAATGCCACTCCTCGTTATCCTTGGCATCGGCTTCGTTCGTGAAGCTGATGTACAGACCCGGACACAGCACCGCCTTGGCGCGCAGCACATGCTTCAGGCGCGGGACGTGGAACTTCGACCGTGTCGAAAAACTGGGCATCGGGCCAGAAGCGGATGATGCTGCCGGTGACGCTCTTTTGCGCCTTGCCGACCGCCTTCAATTCCGAAGTCTTCTGCCCGTCGGCGAAGGACATGCGGTATTCCTTGCCGTCGCGTCGCACCGAGACTTCGAGCTTCTGTGCGAAAGTGCATTGACCACCGACACGCCCACGCCGTGCAGACCGCCGGAGAAGGTGTAGTTCTTGTTCGAGAACTTGCCGCCGGCATGCAGGCGCGTGAGGATCACCTCGACACCCGAGACGCCCTCCTCCTTGTGCTTGTCCACCGGCATGCCGCGGCCGTTGTCCGCGACCGAGAGCGAGCCGTCGGCTGTGCAGCGTGACGTCGATCGCGCTGCAGTGACCGACGATGGCCTCGTCCACGCTGTTGTCGACCACTTCCTGGGCGAGATGGTTCGGGCGGTCGGTCTCGGTGTACATGCCCGGACGGCGACGCACCGGCTCGAGGCCGGTCAGGACTTCAATGGCGGAGGAATCGTAGACGGCGCTCATGATGAAAAATTATTCATAAAAATACATCAGGGATTATTTTGCAACTGGCGCCGCAGGTCTTCCGGCGAGGGCGCAGACTTCTGCCCGTCGCAGATATAGCGGCGGTAAATTACATCGCGAAAGGCATTGATCTCCGATCGCGGGACCGTCTGCCACTGGGGATTCGCCACCGGCGACCATGTGTGCTGCGAAGTGCCAATGGCGTAGGTCTTGTATTGCCGCGTGTCGCAACGGTATCCGTCGTAGAACACGCTGCGCGCGCCGGAAGGACTTTCCACGATGAGCGCGAATCGCGCGACAAGGTCCGGGGCGCGCGAAATGGATTTACCGTCAATGTATATCTTCAGCGTGTCGGTGCTGTTCATGGCCACCGGCAACAGATCGCGATCCTCGGGATAAGGCGGGAGCACGATGGCGCTCTCCTTCCATTTCTCGGTGTATTTTTCATCAAAGGAGAATTCGCTCGGCTCGTCTCCATAGATGTCTTTCTTGGCGAGCACAGGATGGGACACGATGGCGAACGCCAGGGCCAACAGCGGAAGGCTGATGGCAAATCGGCGGCATCCGATCCGTAAAGCTGAAATCCGGGAGGTCCCTCGCATCGGGCGCGCAGTATACAGCAGATGCGCGCGATGCACGAGGCGCGTGATCAGCCGCGAACGGCCGATCACGCATGCGCACGGCGCAATTCAGTTCGACAAATCCCGCGCCAGGGAATCGCGCGTGGCCGCCGGGATCGGGTCGACCGCATGGGTGTAGGCCGGATGATCGATGCCCATGGCGACCGCCGCACCCTGCTTGACGGCCTTGACCATCTCGGGGGTCAGTTCGAAACGCATGAAATGCACGGCGGAGGTTTTTTCCTCGTCTTCGCGTTCCAGGTCCTCGTCCACATGCGGGCGTACCGGTTCGAAACCCGCGACCCGGACCCAAACCCGGTTTTCAACGCCTTTCAGACGCTTCAGGGCCTCGCGGCGTTCCTCCACCTCCGGGAACTCGACCATGAAAGTCGCCTTCCAGTTACTGCCGTCCGGGATGAGCGGGTTGTAGGCGGCGAGTTCGTCGTTGATGCCCTCGGCCTCGAAAATACGCTCGATGCGCAGCATCTCCTGAACCTGGTATTGCATGGTCAGCCGGTCCTCGAAATAGAGCGTGGCATTCGGGCCGATGGCCACCTGGCGATGCTGCTTGTGCGCCATGACCTCGGCGCGGAAGTCGGTGCCGAAGCTCGGCGTATTTCTCGAGCGGATAGAGCTCGTCGCGGGTGAGCTTTTTCATGGCGTTGCTCTCGCTAATTTGACCGGAAATTTGATTCATCATTGACTCACTCCTTGCTCTTGTGTTCAAGGCCAACGATGGGTTTTTCGGTAAACAGATAATCGCGCAGTTCCTTGGAGAACCTCTGGTCGTGGCGGCGGATCCACTCCAGCACCATCGCGGCGTGCTCCTTTTCCTCGTCGCGGTTGTGCGCCAGGATGGCGCGCAGTTCCTCGTCCTTGCAGGCATCGACCCGCTGGTTGTACCAGTCCACCGCCTCCAGTTCTTCCATGAGCGAAACGATGGCGCGGTGCATGTCGCGGGTTTCCTCGCTCAGGTTTCGAGCTTCGTGATAGCCCTCGTTAGACATATCCCTTCCTCGTATGAGAATCAAATCCCGTAGGCCGCACGCAGCAGCGACATCGGGTGTTCCGGCTGCTTACCGGTCTTCAGGCCATTCTCGATCTGGTGCCCGGCCATCGGACAGTCGCTGCTATAATGATCGCATTCGCCTGCTTGCACGCGATCAACCACCGGTCGGCAGATTTTCATCGATGCGTCGTGGAACTCACTCTTCACCGCATAGGTGCCGTCGTGCCCGGAGCAGCGCTCGATGGTCTCGATCTTGGTGTCTGGCACGAGTTGCAGCAGCTCGCGCGTCTTGAGGCCGATGTTCTGCACGCGCAGGTGGCAAGGAACGTGGTAGGCAACCTTGCCAAGCGAGTTCTTGAAGTCGGTGTTCAGCTTGCCTTCCTTGTGGCGCAACATCAGGTACTCGAACGGATCGAACATCGCCTTCTTGACCTTTGCGACATCCGGATCGTCGGGAAACATGAGCGGCAGTTCCTGCTTGAACATGAGCACGCAGGACGGCACCGGCGCGACGATGTCCCAGCCCTCGTCCACGAGCTTGGCCAGCACCGGGATGTTCGCTTCCTTGGCGCGCGCCACCGCCTCGAGATCGCCGAGTTCGAGCTTGGGCATGCCGCAGCACTGCTCCTTCTCGGCGATGGTCACCGGAATACCGTTGTGTTCGAACACGGCGACCAGGTCTTCGCCGATATGCGGTTCGTTGTAGTTGCCATAGCAGGTGGCAAACAGCGCGACCCGGCCGCGCGTGCGTCCGGCCGGGGTGGCGGCAATGCCATTGCCCTTCGGCGGCTGTTTGGCAGCGCTTGCGCAAGGTGCTGCTGTGATATTCCGGCAGCAGTCGCCTTCGGGTGCACGCCCAGCATCTTATCGAGCGCCTTGCGCAAGACCTTGGATCTTGTTCGCGGCATTGACGGCCTGCACCACCATCGGAATACCGGCGAGCTCTGCCGACCAGTATCGGTGCTGGTAAGCAGTCTGTCGCGTTTCTTCACGTCGCCCTTTTTAAACTTCACCGCCTTGGCGCGCAGCATGAGGTGCGGGAAATCGACGTTCCATTCATGCGGCGGGACATACGGGCACTTGGTCATGAAACACAGATCGCAGAGATAGCAATGATCGACGACCTGCCAGTAGTCTTGCTTCTTGACGCCGTCGACTTCCATCGTGGGCGAGTTGTCCACCAGGTCGAACAGCGTCGGAAAGGCCTGACACAGACTGACGCAGCGGCGGCAGCCGTGGCAGATGTCGAAGACGCGCTCGAGCTCTTTCATCAGCGCCTCTTCGTCGTAAAACCCGGGCTTCTTCCAGTCGAGCGGATGGCGCGTCGGCGCCTTGAGACTGCCTTCGCGTTGGCCTTCAGTCGGTTGGCTCATGATCGAATCTGCATGATGATAAATTCAGGACATCTTCCTTTTTACGGCTGCAACCAGCTTTGACCGCCATCAAACGCGGCCGGGAAGAATGAAGCGACGGGCGGGCACACCCGAACCCGTCGCTCATGGCTGACGATTTACTTGCCGAGCGTGTCCAGAGCCTTCTGGAACCGGTTGGCGTGCGAGCGCTCGGCCTTGGCCAGGGTTTCGAACCAGTCGGCGATTTCGGCGAAACCCTCGTCGCGCGCGGCCTTGGCCATGCCCGGATACATGTCGGTGTACTCATGGGTCTCACCGGCAATGGCAGGCCTTCAGGTTGTCGGAGGTGACGCCGATCGGGAGACCGGTGGCCGGGTCGCCGCATTGCTCCAGATACTCGAGGTGTCCGTGGGCGTGGCCGGTTTCACCTTCGGCGGTGGAGCGGAATACGGCGGACACATCGTTGTAGCCCTCTACGTCGGCCTTGGCAGCGAAATACAGATAGCGGCGGTTGGCCTGGGATTCACCGGCGAAGGCGGCCTTCAGGTTTTCTTCGGTCTTGCTTCCTTTGAGTTTCGACATGATTGACTCCTCTTTTCGGTCGGTTTACGGTAATGTTATGAATTTAAAAAGATTAAATCAAATACTTTGACTTGGACAACTAAATCCAAAAAACTTCAATCGATACTGATTTAGAATAATTCTAAATTAGTGAAAAACCCTTGTCAACAGCGAGCTTTCACAGCTGGCCAATTCAATGGAGATTGGTTGGAATGTAGCTATTCTTAGTTTCAGGTGCCTCGCACAGACCATTTACCGTGCTGGCCACATTCCAGGCGCCATTATCCCGGCAAAGAATTAGCGAGGGCAGGCAGCACGAAAGCTCGGTAAAAAATTGAGACCGCATCGTTCCGGCGCAGGAATTTGAATGCGAACTTCAAAAAGCGCAGGGACCAGGAGGAAAAATGATTTGGCGCAGCAGAATATCTAAACTATATTTGATTGACCCGGCGCAAAAGCAGTGACGCTTACCTAGATTTCCACATCATGGCAACCGCAAGCACAGCGACGAATCTGAGTGGCCTGGCGCTGAGGCTGGTGCGCGACAATCTCCTGAGCCCGACGGACGCCGAGCGCATTCAGGCGGAGGCGCTCAGCAAGAAAACCTCCTT
The DNA here is from genome assembly GCA_963750625.1 of uncultured Gammaproteobacteria bacterium. Taxonomy (GTDB): domain Bacteria; phylum Pseudomonadota; class Gammaproteobacteria; order Acidiferrobacterales; family Sulfurifustaceae; genus Sulfuricaulis. The sequence goes on from CAVVRV010000027.1 coordinate 70,925, forward strand.
CGTCACGCAACTGGTCGAGAGCAAGAAACTCGACAGCGCCACCATCGCCAAGGTGGCGTCGGAAGATTTCGGCATTCCGCTGTTCGAAATCAATTCGCTCGACCTGGAGATGGCGCCGGTCAAGCTGGTGGATGAAAAGATCATCCGCCGACATCGCGTTCTGCCATTATTCAAACGCGGAACAAGACTTTTCGTCGCCGTCTCCGACCCCACGAATCTCCAGGCACTGGATGAAATCAAGTTCCATACGGGCCTTGGCACCGAACCGATTCTGGTCGAGGAAGCCAAGCTCGCTGTCATCATCGAGAAGTCGCTGGACGCCCAGGACACCAGCCTTGCCGATCTGGCGGGTGATGACAGCCTGGAAAATCTCGAGATCATTGCCGGCGAGGAAGGCGCGGAAGCTGGAAACGCCGGCGGCGAGGAAGGCGTTAACGATGCACCGGTCGTCAAGTTCGTCAACAAAGTGCTGATGGATGCCATCAACCGCGGCGCCTCGGATATTCATATCGAGCCGTACGAAAAAACCTATCGCGTGCGTTATCGCCAGGACGGCATGCTGACTGAGATCGCCAACCCCCCGCTGGCTATGTCCGCGCGTATTGCCGCGCGCCTGAAGATTCTTTCCAGGCTCGATATCGCCGAGCGTCGCGTCCCCCAGGACGGACGCATGAAGATGCGCATCTCGAAGAATCGCGCGATCGACTTTCGCGTCAGCACGCTGCCAACCCTGTGGGGCGAGAAGATCGTGATGCGTATTCTTGACCCGACTTCCGCCACACTGGGCGTGGAAAAACTCGGATTTGAGGATTTCCAGAAACAACTTTTTCTTGAGGCCATCAACCGCCCGTACGGCATGGTGCTCGTCACCGGTCCGACGGGTAGCGGTAAAACCGTTACGCTTTATACCGGACTGAATATTCTCAACACACCGGATAACAACATCTCCACCGCGGAAGACCCGGTGGAAATTAACCTGGCGGGCATCAATCAGGTCAATATCAATGAAAAGGCGGGGCTCAACTTCGCCTCGGCATTGCGCGCCTTCCTGCGCCAGGATCCGGACATCATCATGGTCGGTGAAATCCGCGACCTCGAAACGGCCGAAATCGCCATCAAGGCGGCACAGACGGGCCACATGGTGCTTTCCACCCTGCATACGAACGACGCGCCCTCGACCCTTACTCGTCTCGCTAATATGGGTGTGCCGCCGTTTAATATCGCCTCGGCCGTCAATCTGATCATGGCCCAACGCCTGGCGCGGCGTCTGTGCCCGCATTGCAAGAAACCGATTGATATTCCCAAACATGCCCTGCTCAAGGCCGGGTTCAGGGAAGAAGAACTGAACGGTCTGGTGATTTACGGCGCCGTCGGCTGTGATGTCTGCAATGGCGGCTATAAGGGACGAGTGGGTATCTATCAGGTCATGCCGGTAACTCCCGCCATCGGCGAGATCATCATGCGCGGCGGCAACCAGCTGGACATCCAGAAGCAGGCGGAGAAAGAAGGTGTTCCCGATTTGCGCCGATCGGGTCTGAAAAAGGTCAAGGACGGCGTTACCACGCTGGATGAAGTCGAACGGGCAACCAACGAGTAAACTATGGCAGAAGCTGCGATCAAGAAACCGAAGTTTGATGCCTTTCTCTGGGAAGGCATCGATAAACAGGGAAAGAAAGTCAAAGGCATCATGGAGGCGGCCAGTGTCGCCTATGTGAACGCCACGCTTCGTCGCCAGGGCGTCAATCCCGTCAAGGTGGCCAAACAGCGCAAGATCGCCTTCAAGTTCAAAAAGAAGATCACGTCCAAGGACATTTCAGTATTCACCCGCCAGCTCGCTACCATGCTGATGTCGGGCATTCCCATCGCCCAGTCCTTCGATATCGTCGGCAAGGGACATGAAAATCCTGCGATGCAGGAAATCATCCTGTCCATCAAACAGGACATTGAGTCGGGTACCGCGCTGGCCCCAGCGCTGGGCAAATATCCTCTCTACTTCGATGCCTTGTACTGCAACCTGGTGCAGGCGGGTGAACAGGCAGGTATTCTGGACGGCATTCTTGATAAAGTCGCCACCTATAAGGAAAAGATCGAAGCCATCAAGGGCAAGATCAAATCGGCGCTGTTCTACCCGACGGCTGTCATCGTTGTCGCATTTATCATTACCGCCGTATTGCTGGTATTCGTTATCCCGCAATTCGAGAGCCTGTTTGCTGGATTCGGCGCCGACCTGCCGGCCATGACCAAGATGGTCATCAATCTTTCCAAAGCGTTCCAGGATTGGTGGTGGGCGATTATCGGTTCAATCGTCGGAACCGTGGTATTCACTCGGCTACTCGTACAAACGTTCGATAAAGATGCAGCACAGTCTCGACCGCGCCCTGCTGAAATTTCCGGTGATCGGCGAGATCGTCAAGAAGGCCACCATCGCCCGGTTCTCACGCACGCTGGCAACCATGTTCGCCGCGGGCGTGCCACTCGTCGAGGCGCTCGATTCCGTCGCCGGCGCGTCGGGCAACCGCGTCTATTATGAAGGCACCATGGCCATCAAATCCGACGTGAGCACCGGCATGCAGTTGCAATCGTCAATGAACGCCACGGGGCTTTTCCCCAATATGGTGGTGCAAATGGTCGCCATCGGCGAGGAATCCGGTGAACTCGACAAGATGCTCAGCAAGGTTGCCGATTTTTATGAAGCGGAAGTGGACGATGCCGTGGCGGGACTATCCAGCCTGCTCGAACCGATCATCATGGCGTTCCTTGGCATCGTTATCGGCGGTCTGGTCGTCGCCATGTACCTGCCGATATTCAAGCTTGCGGCCACTGTTTAATCCTGGCCGAAGGTACCGCTGCTTGCTGTCTTTCGGGCATAATGCCGCCCGATGAACGACTTGTCCGCTTTCTTCGCCAACTATCCCGCGGCTTTTCCCTGGATGGCCGGCCTGTTCGGTCTGGCCATCGGCAGCTTCCTGAACGTCGTCGTCCATCGACTGCCCGTCATGCTCGAGCGCCGCTGGCAAAGCCAGTGCCGTGAACTTCTCAATCCGAATCAGCCGCAGACCGATGCTTCCGAGCGTTTTGATCTCATCGTGCCCCGTTCACGCTGTCCGCACTGCGGACATGCGATCACGGCACTGGAAAACATCCCCGTTCTGAGCTTTCTCTGGCTGCGGGGGAAATGCTCCGCCTGCCGCAAGCCCATTTCCTGGCGCTACCCTCTCGTCGAACTGCTGACCGGCTGTCTCTCGGTATTGGTGGCGTGGCGATTCGGTTTTAGTCTTGCGGCGCTGGCCGGTCTGGCCCTCACCTGGAGCCTGATTGCACTCAGCTTCATTGACGTTGACCGGCAACTTCTGCCCGATGACCTCACACTGCCGCTGTTATGGGCGGGACTGCTGTTCAATATCTTTGCCGTTTTCGTGCCCTTGTCCTCAGCAGTCATTGGCGCCATAGCCGGTTACGTCTCCCTCTGGCTGGTGTATCAACTTTTCAAGTTGACGACGGGCAAGGAGGGTATGGGTTATGGTGATTTCAAGCTCTTTGCTGTCTTGGGTGCGTGGCTGGGATGGCAGAGCCTGCCCCTGATCATTCTGCTGGCCTCGCTGGTGGGTGCCGTGGTGGGAATCAGCTTCATTGTGTTTTTCGGCCATGACCGCCGCATGCCGATTCCCTTTGGTCCGTTTCTGTGCGCCGCCGGCTGGATCGCTCTCCTGTGGGGTGAGCCGCTGACTCGCCTCTATCTACAATTTGCACGGATTGCCGTCTGAGCACTGGCCCCATGTTGCGGATTGGCCTTACCGGTGGCATTGGCAGCGGAAAATCCACGGTGGCGGCACTCCTGACCACGCGTGGCGTGCCGGTCATCGACACCGACGAAATCGCGCATCGCCTGACCGAACCCGGGCAACCGGCATTCGACGAGATCGTCCGCATCTTCGGGCAGGATATTCTCGATGCCAACTCGCGGATTGACCGGAACAAGTTGCGCGAACGCGTGTTCGAGAATGCCGGCGAACGTCAGCGGCTTGAGGCGATCCTGCATCCGCGCATCCGCGAAGTGGTCCGCGAAAAACTGGATGTACTTCACGCGCCCTACTGCATCCTCGTGGTACCGCTGCTGATCGAATCCGGGTTCATCGATCTCGTGGATCGGGTTCTGGTGGTGGACGCCTCGGAAGGCGTGCAGATTCAGCGCACCGCCGCGCGCAGCGGATTGACCGAACCGGAGATCCGTAAAATCATGGCCGCCCAGGTGAGTCGCGCGCAACGTCTGCAAAAGGCGGATGACGTGATCGACAACAATGGTGATCGCAAACATCTCGAAAAAGAAGTTGAGCGCCTGCACCAGTGGTATCTCTCTCTGGCGGCAACCGTGAAGAAAAACTAGTTCGAGGCAAGAGCGGTAACGGCCTGCTCGATCGAATTCGCACCCCAGATCTGGCTGACCATCGCCAATCCCTGCGCACCCGCTTGACGCGCCCGCGCGAGGTCCTGCACGCGCATGCCTCCCAGGGCATACACCGGCAGGTTCACGCCCGCGCACAACCGGGAAAAGGCCTCCCAACCGAGCGGTGCCGCACCGGGATGCGAGGAGGTCGGCGCCACCGGCGATAGCACCGCGAAATCCGCCCCCAAGCGCTCCGCCTGACGCAGTTCCTCGGCGTTGTGGCAGGAAGCGCGCGATCCAGAAATGATCATCGAGAGGACGCGATGCATATTGCGCCAGACGCTTGCCGTTCAGATGCACTCCGTCGGCATCGCAGCGCGACACCCATTCCGGTTCGGCATTGAGCAGCAATTGGGCGCCATGACGATGGCACAGACCGGCGATCAGCCTGGCATAATCCTCGAATTCATCGGGCGGCATGTGTGGCTCGCGCAACTGCACCAACCGAGCTCCCGCCTTCAAGGCACGCTCCAGCGGCGCAAGAAATCCGTCCTTTCCGAAGCGCCGTGAATCGCTGATGAGATAAAGCGGTGGCAGCCAGAGTCGGCGCAGGATCGGCCGGTCGGCTTCGGGAAAATCCAGCTGGGGAAGCTCGGCGCAGGCAATCCATTTCGCTTCCTGGCCTTCGCGCCCGTGCGGTGTGCCCTGGTAGCGGGAAATACGCCAGACATCGAGCAGGACATCCCGGTCATGGTATGCATGCCGAACCTGCATGTAGGCGCGAGCGTCTTGCACCTCGATGCCCAGTTCCTCCCTGAGTTCGCGTTTCAATGCCGATAGTGTATTTTCACCCGGTTCGATCTTGCCGCCGGGGAATTCCCACTTGCCACCCTGATGACTGTCGGGAAACCGCCGGGTGACAAATACCTTGCCGTCTTGCGCGAGGATGCCGACCGCGACGCGCAGCAGCGAACTAGCTCCGGTACTCGGCGTTGATTCGGACATAATCGTGCGAAAGATCCGATGTCCAGACGCGTGCCGAGGCATATCCAACGCCCAGGTCCACTCCGATACGGATTTCCGGAAGCCGCATGACGGCGAGCCCCTTGGCCTCGGTGTAATCGGCATCGAGGGCGCCGTTACGTACGACACGCACCTCGTTGAGATGAATCGCCACCTTGCTGACATCGAGTTGCGCGATCGGCGCACGCCCGATGGCCGCCAGGATGCGGCCCCAGTTGGGGTCGCTGGCAAAAAATGCGGTCTTCACCAACGGCGAATGAGCGATGGTGTAGGCCACCTCAAGACAGTCGGATTCGCTGCGCCCGCCACGTACTTCGATCGTGATGAATTTGGTCGCACCCTCCGCGTCGCGCACGATAGCCTGCGCCAGCTCCGTGAACACCTCCGTAACGGTGTGCAGGAGGGCCGCATGGGCCTCGCCTTCCGCATGATCGATCAAGGGATTACCCGCAGCGCCGGTCGCCAGCAGCACGCAGGCATCGTTGGTGGAAGTATCGCCGTCCACGGTAATGCGATTGAATGACTCATTGGCCGCCGCGGAAACACAGGCCTGGAGAACTGCCGGAGTCACGGCGGCATCGGTGGCGACAAATGCCAACAGGGTCGCCATGTCAGGCCGGATCATGCCAGCACCCTTGGCGATGCCGGTCACTGTCACCGTGCGCGAACCGAGGCGGATCTTGCGCGAACTGCCCTTGGGCACGGTGTCGGTGGTCATGATGCCGTGCGCCGCTTCCGCCCAGCCGTTTTCATTGAGAGCAGCTTGGCAGGCCGGAAGAGCGGCGATGATCCGTTCCCGCGGAAAACGCTCGCCGATAACGCCCGTGGAAAAGGGCAGGATTTCTTCGGATCGACAGCCGATCTGCTTGGCCAGGGCTGCGCAACAGGCACGCGCATCCTCGAGGCCCGGTTCGCCGGTGCCGGCGTTGGCAAAGCCGGTATTGATGAGCAGCGCGCGCGGGGCAGCCTTGGCGAGATGTTCGCGTGCCACGATGACGGGCGCGGCACAGAAGCGGTTCTTGGTAAACACGGCGGCGGCATGCGTGCCCGGTGCGCACTCGATCAGCACCAGATCGCGCCGGTCTTTCTTGCGGATGCCGGCGGCGACTGTGCCGAGACGTATGCCGGCAACCGATCCAAGGGAGGGTAAACCGTGTAAGCCAACCGCCATGGGTCAGGCCAGTTTGCCGTGGCAGTGCTTGTACTTCTTCCCGGAACCGCAGGGACAAGGCTCGTTGCGCCCGACTTTGGGCTGGCGGCGCGTCATCGGCTTCTGCGCGGCGGCCTCGCCGACGGCGTCATCTCCTCTTCCGGCTGTCCACCCGTATCGAGCGAGGGGTGGACGAAATGCATTTCCTGGGGCTGGCGATTCTGACTTTCCAGCGCCTCGACATCCTGCGGCGCCTGCACCTGAACGTGAGCCAGAAGATTGATCACGTCATGCCGAATGCGAGTCAGCATGTCGGAGAAAAGCACGAATGACTCGCGCTTGTACTCTTCCTTCGGATTCTTCTGGGCATAACCGCGCAGGTGAATGCCCTGGCGCAGATAATCCATGGCCGCGAGATGATCCTTCCACTGCGTGTCCAGCACCTGCAACATGACCGCCTTTTCAAGGTGGCGCATGACATCAGGCCCGATGGCTAGCGCCTTTTCGGCGTGGCGGCGATCGGCCTCGCTGATGATACGGGCACGAAGTTTTTCCTCGTCCAAGCCCGTCTCGTCCTTGAGCCACTGGGCAACAGGCAGTTTCAACCCGAACTCGCGCTCGAGACTTTCCTCCAGCCCGGGCACGTCCCACTGCTCCTCCAGGCTCTCCGGGGGAATATGCTGGTTCATCAGCTCGTTGACGACATCAAGACGAATCGACGTAATGCTCTCGGAAATATCGTCCACGTCCATGAGCCGGTTGCGCTGTTCGTAGATCACCTTGCGCTGATCGTTCGCCACGTCGTCGTATTCGAGCAGTTGCTTGCGAATATCGAAGTTACGTCCCTCGACCTTGCGCTGGGCATTCTCAATCGCGCGCGATACCCAAGGGTGCTCGATCGCCTCGCCCTTTTGCATGCCCAGCTTCTGCATGAGGCCGGAAAGCCGGTCACTGCCGAAGATGCGCAGCAGATTGTCTTCCAGCGAAAGATAAAAACGCGAGGAACCGGGATCGCCCTGGCGCCCGGAACGGCCGCGCAGCTGGTTGTCGATGCGCCGCGACTCATGGCGCTCGGTGCCGATCACGTGCAATCCGCCTGCCGCCACGACCTGCTGGTGTCGCTTGTCCCACTCGGTCCGGGTCTGCTGCCGCTTCGGGGAATCATCGCCGATTTCCTTGAACTCCATCTCGAGATTGCCGCCAAGCACGATGTCGGTGCCGCGACCGGCCATGTTGGTGGCGATGGTGACGGCCCCGGGACGGCCGGCCTGCGCCACGATCATGCGCTTCACGCTCGTGGTGCTTGGCATTCAACACCTGATGGGGAATCTTTTCGTTCTGCAACAGGCCCGAAAGCAGCTCCGAGGCTTCGATGGTCACGGTGCCGACCAGCACCGGCTGGCCGCGCTGATGACAATCGCGGATATCGGCCAGGATCGCCGTGTGTTTTTCCCCGGCCGTGCGGTATATCTGGTCGGCCATGTCCTGGCGGATCATGGGATGATGGGTCGGGATCACCACGACCTCGAGGCCGTAGATCTGCTGGAACTCGAAGGCTTCGGTGTCGGCGGTGCCGGTCATGCCGGAAAGCTTGCCGTACAGCCTGAAATAATTCTGGAAGGTAATCGTGGCGAGCGTCTGATTTTCGTTCTGGATCTTCACGCCTTCCTTCGCTTCCACGGCCTGATGCAAGCCATCCGACCAGCGCCGTCCCTGCATCATGCGCCCGGTGAACTCGTCGATGATGATCACCTCGTCGTCACGCACGATGTAATCCACCTCGCGCTTGAACAGGGAATGCGCGCGCAACGCGGCGTTGAGGTGGTGCATCAGAATCAGATTGGAGGCATCGTAGAGACTTGAGCCCGCTTCCAGCAGACCCGCCTGGGCCAGGAGTTTCTCGACCTTCTCGTGTCCGGCCTCGGTGAAGTAGGCCTGGCGCGCCTTTTCGTCCACGCTGTAATCCCCCGGACCGTCCTCGGTCTCCTGCTTGATAAGACGGGGAATAATCGTGTTGATCTTGACGTACAGATCGGCGCTTTCATCGGCGGCTCCGGAGATAATGAGCGGCGTGCGCGCCTCGTCGATCAGAATCGAGTCCACCTCATCCACGATGGCGTAGTTGACACCGCGTTGTACGCGCTCCTCGGCGCGAAACGCCATGTTGTCGCGCAGATAATCAAAGCCGTATTCGTTGTTGGTGCCGTAGGTGATATCGGCGGCATAGGCGTCGCGTTTTTCCTGGCGGTCCTGACCCGGAACAACGACACCCACGCTCATGCCCAGAAACCGGTATATCTGACCCATCCATTCGGCGTCGCGACGCGCCAGGTAGTCGTTGACGGTCACCACGTGCACGCCCTTGCCGGAAAGGGCATTCAGGTACACGGCGAGCGTGGCCACGAGGGTCTTGCCTTCACCGGTGCGCATTTCCGCGATCTTGCCCTGGTGCAACACCATTCCGCCGATCAGCTGCACGTCGAAATGACGCATGCCCAGTGCGCGCTTGGACGCCTCGCGCACGCAAGCGAAGGCTTCGTGCAGCAGGCTGTCCAGGCTTTCGCCATTCGACACGCGGGTTTTGAATTCGGAGGTCTTGGCGCGCAGCTGCTCGTCGGTGAGCTTGGCAAGTTCGGGCTCGAGCGCATTGATGCGTACGACATCCTGCTGCATGCGCTTGAGCAGACGCGAGTTGCGACTGCCGAATATCTTGGTAAGCGCTTTCGTAATCATAAAAATCCGTGCGCCTCGCGCGGAGGCGTATCAAAAGAGCGGCAATTATGGAGGAAAAGTGGTGAGACTTGAAGCGTAATACGGCGACGAATGACTATTTGGCGCTGGCCTGCTGGAGATACCGCATGGGATTTACCGGAGTGCCATTGCGCACGACTTCAAAATGCAGATGGGGGCCGGTGGAACGACCGGAAGAGCCGACGAGCGCGATTGACTGCCCCTTCTTGACACGGTCACCCACTTTGACAAGGGTGGCGCTGGTGTGGGCATAGCGCGTGATCAGGCCGGATTCGTGCGTCACCTCGACCAACAGTCCATAGCCGGCTCGCTCCCCGCTGTGCGACACGACCCCGTCGCCCACCGCCAGCACGGGCGAGCCCATATGCGAGGCGATATCCACGCCTTCATGCACGGACTGATGGCCATTGAACGGATCGGCGCGCACGCCGAAACCGGAGGAAATCCATCCGCCATCCACCGGCCACCCGGAGGGCGTCACGGCGGCGTTAAGCTTGCGGTCCAGCAACAGGTTCTCGAGAGCGGCCAGGCGCTCCTGCTGGCGTTCGATTTCATGCGTGAGCTGCTCGAGCGAAGACGTCAGTTCCGGCGGGTTCGAGGAAACACTGGCCTTTTCCGGGCCACCCATGGCGGCATCGGCGGAAAAATTGAATTCACGCGCATCCAGTCCTGCCATGCGGGTCAGGCGGCTGCCGAGCGCATTGAGCCGCAGCACCTGCGCCTGCAACTGACCCAGCCGCTGGGCCAGGGCGTTGAGGTGCGCCTCGGCATTGCGTTTGGCCTCGGCGACCGCGGTACGTTGCGCCGCCAGTTCGCGGCGTTGCGCCGTCAACAGTGAATCCGCGCTGTAGGCGGTCAACATGTCCTGGGCGCGGTAGGCAATAACGCCCAACAATACGGGCAGCGCGACAAAAACAACCAGTGCAATCAGAATCAAGTGACGCTGGGAAAGGGTGGCGTTGCGGCCTTTGCCGTGACGGCTGTTGGGTACAAGTATGATGTTCATGCCGGTCGCTCCCCTGTCAACTCACCAATACACAAAATATGTAATCGTCGCTTCCCGCCGCACGCCGTTCAGACAGCCGGAACCGTGCGCACGAAGGCAATGGGTGCCTCGTCGTTTTCGTTATAGGTAATGAGTTCCCACGCCTCTTGGTTAATCACCAGTTCGCGCAACAGACGATTATTGAGGGAATGCCCGGACTTGTGAGCGCTGAAGGCGCCGATCAGCGGGTGACCCAAGAGATACAGATCGCCGATGGCATCCAGCACCTTATGCTTGACGAACTCGTCTTCGTAACGCAAACCGTCGTCATTGAGTATCCGGTATTCATCGAGCACGATGGCGTTATCGAGCCCGCCGCCGCGCGCCAGTCCCGCCGCACGCAACGCCTCGAGATCGCCCATGAAACCGAAAGTGCGTGCACGGCTGACTTCTCTTACAAAAGAGGTTGTGGAAAAGTCGACGCTCGCATTCTGGGTCGAGTTGCGGAAGGTGGGATGATTGAATTCGATGGCAAACGAGACCTTGAACCCCTCAAACGGTTCGAAACAGGCCCATTTGTCGCCCTCTTCCAGACGGATCTTCTTCTTGATGCGCATGAAACGCTTCGGTGCCGACTGCTCGGCTATGCCCGCCGATTGGACCAGGAATACAAACGGCCCCGCACTGCCGTCCATGATCGGCACTTCCGCGGCCGTCAGGTCAACATAGGCGTTATCGATACCCAGTCCGGCGAATGCCGACATAAGATGCTCCACCGTGGAAACTCTTGCACCGTTACACTCAAGTGTAGTCGAGAGGCGGGTATCGGAGACATTTTCCGGGCACGCCCGGATATCCACCGGTTCGGAGAGATCGATGCGTCGGAAAATGATTCCAGTGTCGGATGGTGCCGGCCGCAGTGTCAGATAGACCTTTTCGCCGGTATGCAGCCCTACGCCCGTGGCGCGGATGACATTCTTCAGAGTTCGTTGCTTAATCATCTAGTTATTCAAACAATCCATATCTAACAGCGTATCGCGGCTGAATGTCCGCATCTCCGGCAGTGCAGAAAACAGACTCGTGTAATATTTAAGCAACATGCAACCCTGCATGTTGCTAAAATGATTCTCTAGAAGCCGGGGGCCGGAATAAAAACTCAATCCCTATACGTATTTAAGGATAAAACCACACCCCTGTCCAGCCAATTTTCCGACCTGACAGCGCTATCGGGGCATCACCCCCGATAAACGGCCCCGGATCGAGCATATTCCAAAATTGTCCTGAGCCGCTGGACCCGCGGCACAGGGTAACTCCCTTCCGTATCGCTTCGGGCACTCGGCGCTAGTCGGCCTGTTTCCTCAAGAATGCCGGGATGTCCAGGTACTCGATGGCCGCTTCTGTCTGCACAGCCATCGGCCGTTCCGTGCGCCGGTTACGGATGACGGTGGGTGTTTCGAGATCCTCGTAATCCGTGGTGCCGGTACCGGTTTTGACCACCTTGTACGGCTGCTTGCTGCGCTGCTTTTCCTGACCAAGGCCGGTGGCCACGATGGTGACACGCAGTTCTTCGCGCATCTCCGGCTCGATCACGGTACCAATCACCACGGTGGCATCATCCGAGGCAAATTCCTTGATCGTGTTGCCGACTTCTTCGAATTCACCGATCGACATATCGAGGCCGGCCGTGATATTGACCAGAATGCCGCGTGCGCCGGAGATATTAATATCCTCGAGCAGCGGGCTTGAGACCGCGGCCATGGCCGCCTCACGCGCGCGTGACGGACCCGTTGCCGTGGCCGCACCCATCATCGCCATGCCCATCTCCGACATCACGGTACGCACATCGGCGAAGTCCACATTGATTAATCCCGAACGCGTGATCAGTTCGGCGATGCCTTGTACCGCATTTTGCAAAACTTGATTCGCCTTGCCGAAGGCATCCAGCAGCGACGCATCCTTCCCGAGCACGGTCACCAGTTTTTCGTTCGGGATCGTAATGATGGAATCGACGTATTGGGCGAGTTCCGAGATGCCCTGATCCGCCACACCCATGCGCTTGCGACCTTCGAACGGAAACGGTTTGGTGACCACCGCCACCGTCAGGATGCCCATATCCTTGGCTACTTGTGCGACCACCGGCGCCGCGCCCGTACCGGTGCCGCCACCCATGCCCGCGGTGATGAACACCATGTCAGCGCCGGAAAGCACCTCGGCAATACGCTCGCGATCTTCGACGGCGGCCTGTCGGCCGATGTCGGGATTGGCGCCGCATCCCAGACCCTTGGTGAGATTGGTCCCAAGTTGAAGAATGGTCTTCGCCTGCGATTTCTTGAGTGCCTGCGAATCCGTGTTGGCGTTAATGAACTCCACGCCATCGATGCTCGCGGCGACCATGTGGTCGACGGCGTTGCCGCCGCCTCCGCCGACACCGATAACCTTGATGACGGCTTGCTGCCCATAGGTATCCATTAGTTCAAACATTGTGTTGCCTCCAGTGTAGGTTTCCAAAACCAGTTGATAGATCCATCTGCCTGTTCCCCCAATCAAAAATTTCCCTGAAACCAGCTCTTCATCTTGCTCCAGGCTCCCTTGACTCCCACGGATGCGCCCGGATTCTGCACGTACTGCTTCCCTTCACGGCAGCGCGCGCCGTACAGCACCAACCCCACGCCGGTAGCGAAGATCGGGTTCTGCACCACGCCCTTCAATCCCCCGACGTATTGCGGCACGCCCAGGCGCACCGGCATGTGAAACACCTCTTCCGCCAGATCGACCACGCCTTCCATCTTGGCGCTGCCGCCGGTGAGCACGAGTCCGCTGCCGACCACGTCCTCGAAACCGCTGCGACGCAACTCGGCCTGGATAAGGCTGTAGAGTTCCTCGATGCGCGGTTCGATGACCTCGGCCAGCGTCTGGCGCGAGAGCTTGCGCGGCGGACGGTCGCCCACGCTCGGCACCTCGATGGTTTCATCGCGGTGCGCCAATTGCGTGAGAGCGCAACCGTACTTTTTCTTGATGTCCTCGGCGTATTGCGTCGGCGTGCGCAGCGCCACGGCGATGTCGTTCGTCACCTGATCGCCGGCGATGGGAATCACGGCGGTGTGGCGGATGGCGCCTTCGGTGAACACGGAAATGTCCGTCGTGCCGCCGCCGATATCCACCAGGCACACGCCCAGCTCCTTTTCGTCTTCCGTCAGCGTGGAGATGCTCGAAGCCAGCTGTTCGAGAATGATGTCATCCACCTCCAGCCCGCAACGGCGGACGCACTTGATGATGTTCTGCGCCGCGCTCACCGCGCCGGTGACGATGTGCACCTTGGCCTCGAGGCGCACGCCGCTCATGCCGATCGGCTCGCGGATGCCCTCCTGCTTGTCGATGATGAATTCCTGCGGCAGGATGTGCAGCACCTTCTGGTCGGCGGGGATGGCGAGCGCGCGCGCCGCCTCGATCACGCGCTCCACGTCGCCTTGCCCCACTTCCTTGTCCTTGATCGCCACGATCCCGTGCGAGTTGAAACTCGATATGTGCGAACCCGCGATGCCGGCGTACACCGAGTGGATCTGACAGCCGGCCATGAGTTCGGCCTCCTCCACGGCGCGCTGAATCGATTGCACGGTGGATTCGATATTTACCACCACGCCCTTCTTCATGCCGCGCGAAGGATGGTGCCCCACGCCGATGATCTCGACTTCGCCCGTGGGCGTGAGTTCGCCGACAATCGCCAGCACCTTTGAAGTGCCGATGTCGAGACCCACGATCAGTTTGTCATCATCCCGTTTCGCCATAGTTACCCCTTGTTGTCCATTGCTGCGCGCCCGATACTTGTCCGGCCGGGCGCGTCGTGATGGCCGGCGGTCTGGCCGCCGGCCTGCTCCACTGAAAAACCGTTGGCATAGCGCAGATCCACCTGCCGGATGTCGGACGCCAGCAACGCAAATGACTGCACATATACGCGCGCAAAGCGCTCGAGTTTGCGCTCGGGCTGCTCGCGGTCGAGCACGATTGTCATTGTTGCTCCCGGTATCCGGCCTCCTGCGACACTTGTACGTCCCTGACCATCACCGTTCGTTACTACTAACCGCCAGGTGCGTCGCGGTGTCAGCATGACCCGTTCCAGCTTCAATCCGGCCGCCGCGAGAATGCGACCAAGACTTTTGTAGTGTTCGAGCACCTGCGCGCCAGTTCCCTCCGGTCCCTCGAGCCGCGGGAACTCCGCAGGAAGGTCGTCGGCTTTCACGCGCACCACGTCGCCCGCCTGGTTGAGAAACGCGCCATCGCTCCAATATGCCGCCAGCTGCTGTTCCGTGAACCGGACGTACACGTCCTGCGGCCACTGGCGCCGCACCGAGGCCTTGTAAACCCAGGGCAACGACTCCACCCGCGCCTTCACCGCATCGAGATTGAGCAGGAAAAAATTCCCATGCACGACGCTCATGACCGCCGCCTGCAGTTCCTGCTGGGTGACATGCTTGAACTCGCCCTCGAAACGCACGTTCCGCACCGGGAAGTTGTCGGTGCGCAGCAGCCTGTCGGTGCCGAAGGCGAGCGCGAGCATCACGAACAGCAGTGCGAACAACAGCAGCGCGGCCTTGAACAGGCTTATGCTCTCGTCCGAATCTCGCCGTGCCGAATCAGCGCCTGACATCCGCGGTCTCCAGTATGCGCAACACCAGTTGATCGAAATCCATCCCCGCCTGTTTCGCGGCCTTGGGCACGAGGCTGTGATCGGTCATTCCCGGCACCGTGTTCACCTCCAGTGCGTAGGCCTGACCGGCCTTGTCGAGCATGAAATCCACCCGGCCCCAGCCGGAGCAACCGAGCGCATCAAACGCCCGTTGCGCCAGGGCCTGGATCGCGCGCTCCCGGTCCGCGGGCAGACCGCAGGGACAGAGGTAACGCGTGGTGTCGAGGATGTATTTCGCCTCGTAGTCGTAGAACTCGCGGTCGGTTTCGATCCGGATGAGCGGCAACGCGCGATCCCCGAGAATCCCGCAAGTCAGTTCGGCGCCATCGATGAAGCGTTCGGCGATCACCTGATCGTCGTACTTCGCCGCGGTTTCCCAAGCCGCCTTCAGCTCCGCCACGGTCTTGGCCTTGCTGATGCCCAGACTTGAACCTTCACGCGCCGGCTTGACGAACATCGGCAACCCCAGTTTCGCGGCGACCTTGCCGAGATCGATGCCGGGCTCGAGCATGACGTATTCCGGCGTCGGGATGCCTGCCGCGGACCAGAGATATTTGCTGCGCAGCTTGTCCATGCCCAGCGCCGACCCGAGCACACCGCTGCCGGTATACGGGATGTCCAGCACTTCGAGCGCGCCCTGGATGACGCCGTCTTCGCCCCAGCGTCCGTGCAGCACGATGAACACACGATCGAACCCGCCGTCCTCCAGCAGCCGCAAGGTGGACTTGTCCGCATCGATGCCGTGCGCATCCACGTCCTGGCGCTTCAGGGCCGCGAGCACCGCGTTGCCGCTCTTGAGCGAAACTTCGCGTTCGGCGGAAGGTCCACCCATGAGCACCGCCACTTTGCCGAAATTTCCCCGCCTCATGAGCCTCGCTCCACGCCGATCATCCGCACTTCGGTCTCCAACCGGATGCCCTGCCGCTTTTCCACTTCTGCCTGCACACGCCGAATCAGTTGCTCGATGTCGGCCGCCGTCGCGCCGCCGGTATTGACGATAAAGTTGGCGTGCAGGTCGGACACGCAGGCCTTGCCCTCGCAAGCGCCCTTGAGGCCGCAGGACTCGATCAGACGCGCGGCAAAATCCCCTGTCGGATTCTTGAATACGGAGCCGGCGTTCGGCAGCTGCGTGGGCTGGGTGGCGCCGCGCTTGGCAAGCAAAGTCTTGATCAGGCTCTTGCCCTGCGTCGTGTCTCCGGCGCCGAGCCGGAAATGGGCGGCCACGAACCATTCGTTTTGCGGCCCGCTGACCTTGCGATAATCGATTTGATAATCCGTGGGCTGGCGTGTACGTCGTTCACCATGACGATCGATCGTTTCCACTGCCGCGACGATCTTCCACGTCTCGCCGCCGAAGGCGCCGGCGTTCATGGCCAGCGCACCGCCCACGGTGCCGGGGATGCCGGCGAGAAATTCCGCGCCGACCATGCCGCGATCGGCGCAGAAGCGCGCGACCTTGGCGCTGGCCACGCCGGCTTCGGCGCGCACCACGCTGTCGCGCAGAATACCCAGCGCATTCAGCGCGCCACTGGTCATGATCACCGTGCCGCGCACGCCACCGTCGCGCACCAGCAGATTGCTTCCCAGGCCCACCCAGTGCAGCGCTTCCTGCGGCGGCAGCGATTTCATGAATGCCGCGAGGTCATCGAGGTCGGCCGGGATGTAGAAACGGTCCGCGGGCCCGCCGACGCGCCAGCTGGTATGGCGCGCCATCGGCTCGTTGCACGAGCAGTTGGCCGCGGAGACTGGTGTGCGATTTCGCCGGCATCATCCGCCGCTCCCCGTTCGCAGGGTCTGCGGAAGCGCGGCGGCAACGCCGCCGATGCTGCCCGCGCCCATCGTGAGCAATACGTCGTTGCCGCGCAGCACGTCGGCCAGCGCCTGCGGCAGCGTGTTCACGTCCTCCAGGAAAATCGGTTCGGTCTTGCCGCGCGCGCGGATGGCGCGACACAGCGCGCGCCCGTCCGCGCCACTGATTGGCGTCTCGCCGGCGGCATAGACCTCGGTGACCAGCAGCGTGTCGATATCCGCGAGCACGGTGCTGAAATCGTCGAGCAGATCGTGCGTGCGCGTGTAGCGGTGCGGCTGGAACACCACCACCAGCCGCCGCTCGGGCCAGCTCGCGCGTGCCGCCGCCACCGTCGCCGCGATCTCGCGCGGATGATGCGCGTAGTCGTCCACCAGGATCACATCGCCACCGTCCAGCGCCATGCGGCCGTTGATCTGGAAACGGCGTCCGATGCCGGCAAAACCGGCGAGCGCACGCGCGATGGCGGACTCTTCGACGCCCAGTTCGTGCGCGATGCCGATGGCGGCCAGCGCATTCAGCACGTTATGCCGTCCGGGCAGGTTGAGCGTCACCGTCAGCCAGTTCTTGCGGCCGCGCAGCTCGGCGGTGAAATGCATTTTGATTCCTTCCTGACGTATATCGACCGCGCGCAGATCCGCCTCGGCCGCCGTGCCGTAGGTCAGCACCGGCCGGTGCACCCGCGGGACGATCTCGCGCACCACCGGATCGTCGTGACACAGCACCGCCAGCCCGTAGAACGGCAGTTGCTGGAGGAAATCGACGAACGCCTGCTTCAGGCGGTTGAAGTCGCCGCCGTAGGTGGCCATGTGATCGGCGTCGATGTTGGTCACGACCGCCATGAACGGCGCGAGATGCAGGAACGAGGCATCGCTCTCGTCGGCCTCGGCCACCAGATATTGCCCGCGACCGAGACGCGCGTTGGTGCCGGCGCTGTTCAGGCGTCCACCGATCACGAAGGTCGGGTCGATTCCGCCTTCGGCCAGGCAGCTCGCCACGAGGCTCGTGGTCGTGGTCTTGCCGTGCGTGCCGGCAATGGCGATGCCGCGTTGCAGGCGCATCAACTCGCCCAGCATTTCGGCGCGCGGAATCACCGGGATCTTGGCCGCGCGCGCGGCGCGCACCTCCGGATTGGTCTCGTCCACGGCCGAGGACACGACGACCACGTCCACGCCTTTGATGAGCTTCGGATCGTGGCCGATGGTGACCTTCGCTCCGAGCGAGCCGAGGCGCTTGGTGTTCGGCGATTCACGCACATCCGAGCCGGACACCTCGAATTGCAGGTTGTGCAGCACTTCGGCGATACCGCACATACCCGCGCCGCCGATGCCGACAAAGTGCACGCGCTTGACCCGGTCACGCATCGATCGCTCCTGATACACGCGCCGGCAACGGTGTCGGCGGCGTCGGTGCACGCGCCAGGTGACGCGCGGCACGCGCCATTTTCATCAGCAGCTCGCGATTCGCGGCAAAGCCGGTGAGCAGCTCGGCGAGGCGCTCGCGTGTCAGTTCCGGCGACGGCACGAGTACCGCCGCCTCGCGCTCCGAGAGAAACCGTGCGTTGGCAGTCTGGTGATCGTCCACGGCGTAGAGGTAAGGAACGAGAATCGCGGCCGAACCCGAGGCGGCCAGTTCGGCAATGGTCATGGCACCGGCGCGGCACAGCACCACGTCCGCCCAGGCATAGGCCTCGGCCATGTTGTCGATGAATTCCGTCACCCGGGCGGGCACATCGCCGTAGGCATGCTGCACCGTCGCGGCGGCGTTACGTCCGCATTGATGCCAGATTTCCGGCCGCGTCTTGGAGGGCAGCGACTTGATCGCCTCAGGCACGGTGTCGTTGAATATTTTTGCGCCCTGGCTGCCGCCCACGACAAGCAAGCGCAGGTTTCCCTGGCGCGCGGCCAACCTTTCTTCCGGCGGCGGCAGCGTGGCAATCTCGTCACGCACCGGGTTACCCACCGGACGGGCGGCCAGGTGTTTACCGAAAGCATCGGGAAATCCGCACAGCACCTGATCGGCGATCAGCGCGAGCCACTTGTTGGTCATGCCGGGGATCGCGTTCTGCTCGTGAATCAGCAGTGGCGTGCGCGTGATCCACGCCATTAAACCGCCCGGCCCGGCGACGAATCCGCCCATGGACAGCACCACGTCCGGCTTGCGCCGGCGCAGGACCCGGAACGCCTGCGCCATGGCATATATAAGAGTGAATGGCAGCAGCAGCCAGCGCAGCCAACCCTTGCGCCGCACGCCCTGGATCGTCAACCATTCCATGTCGATCGCCAGCCCCGAGGCGGGTACGGCGTGCGCTTCGAGGCCGCGGTGCGTGCCGAGCCACACCACTTGCACGCGTTTCTCCAGGAGCCGGCGTGCGACGGCGAGCCCCGGGAAGACATGTCCGCCGGTGCCGCCCGCCATGATCAGCACGCAGCTCATGCCCGCCCTCCCCCAGCCGCTGGCACGCGCCTCGCGGCCGATGAGCAACAACAGGCCCATGGCGATGCAGCTCACGATCATGCTTGATCCGCCATAACTCACGAACGGAAGCGTCAGCCCCTTGGTCGGCAACAGGCCCATGTTGACGCCCATGTTGATCATCGCCTGGCTGCCGAGCAGCAGGCCCAGGCCCTGCGCCAGCCGCGCACCATAGATCTGGCCGGCGGCTTCCGCCTGACGCGCAATGGCGAAGGCGCGCGCGATCACGATGCCGAAAACCGCCATGACGCCCAGCACGGCAATAAGCCCGAGCTCCTCGCCCATCACCGCGAACACGAAATCGGTATGTGCCGCCGGCAGGTAAAAGAGTTTCTGGACGCTGGCGCCCAAACCCACGCCGAACCACTCGCCGCGGCCGAAAGCGATCAGCGCTTGCACCAGCTGGAAACCGGTGTTGTACGGATCGGCCCAGGGGTCAAGGAAACTCGTCGCGCGCGCCATACGGTACGGCGAGACGAAGGTAAGCAGCACCATGCTGCCGATACCGGCGCCGAGCACGCACATGAAGTGCCAGAAGCGCACGCCGCCGAGGAACAGCATGGAAAACACCGTGATGGTGATCACCACAAAAGAGCCCATGTCCGGCTCCAGCAGCAGCAGCAAGCCGATCGCCGCAACCACGAGGCTCACCATCACGATGCCCTGGGTGAAGTTCTTCAGCGACTCCTGCTTGCGCACCAGATACCCGGCGACGTACACCACCATGAAGAGTTTCATGAACTCCGACGGCTGCAGGTTGACAATACCGAGCCTGATCCAGCGCGAACTGCCATTGATGTGCACGCTGATGCCCGGCACCAGCACCACGCAGAGCGAGGCAATACCGAGAAGCAGCAGAAACGGTCCGGCCTTTTCCCACCAGCGCACGCGCGTGCGCATGGTGAACGCCATGAACAGCACGCCCAGCACCGCGTAGGCGGCATGGCGTATCAGAAAATACACGCTGTTATGCATCTCGCGGTCGGCATAGGCAACCGACGCCGAGTACACCATGATCACACCGAGCGCGAGCAGCACAAACGTGCATCCGAGCAACCACGGATCCCACGCCGGGCGCGCTCGGCCGGCGGCGCGCGTCGTCCCGGCCGTCGAGCACGGCGCTCATGTCGCTACCTCGCGTACAGCTTCGCGGAACACTTCGGCGCGATGCTCGTAGTTGCGGAACATGTCGAAACTCGCACAGGCCGGCGACAGCAGCACCACGTCGCCCGGTTGCGCGAGACCGGCGGCGAAGCGCACGGCCTCGTGCATGTCTTTGGCGCGGCGTGCGGTTACCGCGTTGCCGAGGGCGGCCTCGATCAGCGGCGCATCGCGCCCGATCAACACCACGGCGCGCGCATGCTGCGCACACGCCGGCTTTAATTCGCTGAAATCCTGGCCTTTGCCGTCTCCGCCGGCGATGAGAATCACCGGCGCCGTCATGCCGTTCAGGGCCGCAACGGTGGCGCCGACATTGGTGCCCTTCGAATCGTCATACCAGCGCACTCCGTCATGCTCGGCCACGAGTTCGGTGCGATGATGCAGCCCCTTGAATTCACGCACCGCGGCGCAGGCGTCTTCGGGAACAACCCCGGCGGCTTCGGCCAACGCCATCGCGGCCAAAACGTTGGCCAGATTGTGCCGGCCGGCGAGCGGCACTTCGCGTGCGGCTCATCAGCGGCTGCGTGCCGTGCACCAGCCAGGTCTCGCCCCGGATTTCATCAAGACCATAATCCTGTGCCTCCGACGGACGTCCCAGACTGAAACTGACCGTGCGCCGTCCCGACTGGCGCATGCGCATCACCCGGGAATCGTCGGCATTGAGCACCATGGTCCCGTTGCCGCGGAAGACGCGCGCCTTGGCCTCGGCGTATTCGCCGATATCACGGTAGCGGTCCATATGATCCGGCGTGATGTTGAGCACCGTCGCGGCGCGTGCGTTGAGACTGTGAGTGGTCTCGAGCTGGAAGCTCGACAGCTCCAGCACATACACATCCGGTTCCCGATCGCCGAGCAGCGACAGCGCCGGCACGCCGATGTTGCCGCCCACGGCGGTCTGGAGCCCGGCGCGCCGGCACATCTCGCCGGTGAGCGCCGTCACCGTGCTTTTGCCGTTGGCGCCGGTAATGGCAATCACCGGCGCCGTCGCCTCGCGCGCAAACAGCTCTATGTCGCCGATGGCTTGCGCCCCGGCGCCGACGGCGCGGGCAATCGGCCGGTTCCTTGACCGACACGCCGGGACTCACCACGAGCAGTCCCGGATCGCTGAAGACCGCGGCAGGCAGTCCGCCGGTATGCACCGCCACGCGCGGAAATTCGCGCCGCAGTTCATCCAGCTTGGGCGGCTGGTCACGCGTATCCACGACAGTGACGTCATAGCCGCGCGCAACGAGGTGACGCACGCAGGCCATCCCCGTGAGCCCGAGGCCCACCACCAGCGCGCGTTTTGTCTCCGTCTTTGTCATCGCCAATGCCGTTATGTTTTGCCTTTCCCCTCATCCCCATCCCTTCTCCCCAAGGGGAGAAGGGAGCGAGCCGAGCGCGCAAGCGCGCTTTCATTTCTATCGAATCTTCAATGTCGCCAGCCCGATCAACACCAGGATCAGCGAGATGATCCAGAAGCGCACGATCACCCGCGGTTCCGGCCAGCCTTTCAGTTCGAAATGGTGATGCAGCGGCGCCATGCGAAAGATGCGCTTGCCGGTGAGCTTGAACGACGCCACCTGCAGCATCACCGACACCGTCTCCATCACGAACACACCGCCCATGATGAACAGCACGATCTCCTGGCGCACCGACACGGCGATGGTGCCGAGCGCCGCGCCCAGCGCCAGCGCGCCGATGTCGCCCATGAACACCATCGCCGGATAGGTGTTGAACCAGAGAAACCCGAGCCCGGCGCCGACGATGGCGCCGCAGAACACCAGCACCTCGCCCGCCCCGGCGATATAGGGAAAACCGAGATAGGCGGAAAATTTGACGTGGCCCATGACGTAGGCGAAGATGCCGAGCGCGCCCGCCACCATGACCGTCGGCATGATCGCCAGGCCGTCGAGACCGTCGGTGAGGTTCACGGCGTTGCTGGAACCCACGATCACGAAGTACGCGAGCAGGATGTACATCGGACCCAGGTCGATCATGATGTTCTTGAACACCGGCACGATGAGCGCGGTCTCGGCCGAGCTCTTGGCGGTGTAGTAAAGAAACAGCGCCGTGCCCAGGCCGGCAACCGTCTGCCAGAAAAACTTGGCCTTGCGCGCCAATCCCGCGCGGGTCCTTGTTGATGATCTTCTTGTAATCGTCCACCCAGCCGATGGCGCCGAAGGCCGCGGTGGTGAACAGCACCGCCCACACGAAGCGGTTGGAAAGATCCGCCCACAGCAGCGTGGCGATGAAGACGGCGATGAGAATCATCGCTCCGCCCATGGTCGGCGTGCCGGCCTTGGACAGGTGACTCTGCGGCCCGTCCTTGCGCACCGTCTGACCGAGCTGGCGAAACCCAAGGCGGCGGATCACCGCCGGGCCGATCCAGAAGCTGATCGCGAGCGCCGTCAACACGCCGAGAATTCCGCGCAGCGTGAGATAGCGGAAGACGTTGAAGAACGAGAAGTCCGTGCGCAGCCGCTCGAAGAGATAATACAGCACTTAGCGATTCCTCCCGTTCTCAACCGGGGCCGGCGATGGTTTCGTGATGCCGGCGACGATCCGCTCCATGCGCATGACGCGCGAGCCCTTGACGAGCACCGTCATTTCCGCGTGCAGGCAATCCTGCAGCGCCTCGATCAGCGCCGCGTGCGATTCGAAATGACGCGCGCCTTTGCCGAAGGCGCCCACGGCGATGCGGCTCAGTTCGCCGATGGCGAACAACCGCTGGACGCCGATGCGGTTGGCGAGTTCGCCGACGCGATAATGGATGTCGGCGGCCGCTGGCCCGAGTTCGCCCATGTCGCCCAGGACCAGGACGCGCTCGCCGGAGAATTCCCGCAACACTTGCAGTCCCGCCGCGACCGAAGCGGGATTGGCGTTGTAAGTGTCATCGATGATGCGCGCCCCGCTGATGCCGGGTTTCACCTCGAGGCGACCGGAGACGGTTTTCAGTTTCTCGAGTCCGGTTTTCACGTGCTCGAGCGAAGCGCCGGCGGCGATCGCCGCGCCGGTGGCTGCCAGTGTGTTCATGACGTTATGTACACCAAAAAGTGGTACGCGCATGTCGATGTCCCCATGGGTGGTGGTTTTGAGATGGATGGCGCTGCCCGTGTCGGTGTGCCGGTACTCCGCGCTCACGTCTGCCGGGCGATCAAGTCCGAAGGTCAGGCACCGGCGCGATCCGGCCAGTCCCTTCCACAACAAAAAATATGCATCGTCGGCGTTGAGCACCGCGGTGCCGTCGGCAGCGAGGCCGGTGAAAATCTCACCCTTGGCGCGCGCCACGTCCCCGACCGTGCCCACGCCCGCGAGATGCGCCTCGCCGGCGTTATTGATCAGCGCGATCGTCGGGCGGGTCAGGCGTGAAAGGTATTCGATCTCGCCGGCATGGTTCATGCCCATCTCGATCACGGCGTAACGATGCTCCGCGCGCAGGCGCGTCAGCGTCAGCGGCACACCGATGTCATTGTTGAGATTGCCGCGCGTGACACAACCGGGGCCGGTCTCGCCGAGGATCGCGCCGATCATTTCCTTGACCGTGGTCTTGCCGTTGCTGCCGGTCACGGCGATCACGGGAATCTGCTTGAACTGACCGCGCCAGAACGCGCTGAGACTGCCGAGCGCCAGCCGCGTATCCGGCACGCGCACATACGGCAGCAGCGTGTCCATGTCGCGCGCGAGCAGCGCGCCCGCCGCGCCCGCATTGATGGCCTCGGCCAGGAAACTGTGTCCGTCGAAGTGCTCGCCCTTGATCGCGACGTACAGATCGCCGCGCGCGAGCGTGCGCGTGTCATGACTCACGCCCGTGAACACCACGTCCTGTCCGCTGAGACGGGCATCCAGAACGTCGGCCAGAATCGATAGTGACATCACGCCTCCGCCTCCGAAAGTGCGTCGTTACACCTAAACGCCCGTTGTCGGCGTCTGGCGGCATTCGCCCGGTTGCATCCCCACTTCGGGGGGGCGCCCGGAGCGTCGCCCGAGGGACCCGCGAGCGGGATCGGGCAGCGGAGGGGACGCCAGCGACCGCATGCGGGGCGCCTGCATCCGCGCAGCGGTCGCATCCCCAGAGGGGCCCGCTCCGCGCTGCGCGGTCGCCTCTCCCTGCTCATGCCGCCCTCCCCAAAATTCCGCACCGCGTCGCGGTCGCTGTATGGCAGGCGGGTATCGCCCACCTGCTGGTAATCCTCGTGTCCCTTGCCGGCGATGAGCACGATGTCGCCTTCGCCCGCGTGACCGATGGCCTCGGCAATTGCCGCTTTGCGCTCGCGAATGACCTTGGGAGAAGCGTTCATGCCGCCGAGAATATCGGCGATGATGGCGTCACCCGATTCGTGCCGCGGATTGTCATCGGTCAGCACCACGCTGTCCGCGAGCCGCTCGGCGATCTCGCCCATCACCGGACGCTTGCCGCGATCGCGATCTCCGCCGCAGCCGAAGACGCACCAGAGCTTGCCACGCGCGTGCTCGCGCAGGGCAAGCAGGACTTTTTCCAGCGCGTCGGGCGTGTGCGCGTAGTCCACCACCACCAGCGGCAGACCGCGCGCGCCGCCGAAACGCTCCACGCGTCCCGCGGGCGCGTGCGCGCGCGCGAGCCGCGTCGCGGCCTCGTCGAGCTTCACACCCAGCGCCAGCAGAGTGGCGAGCACGGCGAGCAGGTTGTAGGCGTTGAAGCGTCCGATCAACGGGCTGCGCAGTTCGGTTTCTCCCTCGGGCGTCGCGACGCGCAGCCACAGTCCGTCCGGCAAGAGCCGCAGTTCGCGCGCGCGGACATCGCCGCCCTCGATGCCGTAACTCAATATCCTGATCTGCGCATCGACACCGGCCAGCAGGCTCCGGCCAAAGGCATCGTCGTGATTGATCACGGCGTGTTTGATTCCTTCCATGGCGAACAGACCGGCCTTGGCCTTGCCGTAGGCCTGCATGTCGCCGTGATAATCGAGATGATCGCGCGTCAGATTGGTGAACACGGCGACGCTGAAGGCGATGCCGTTCACGCGCCCTTGTTCGAGTGCGTGCGAGGAAACTTCCATCGCCACCTGCACGGCGCCCTGCTCCGCAAAATCCGCCAGCAGGCGCTGCAGCGTCATGGCATCGGGCGTGGTGTGCAGCGAGGCGTTGAGCGCGCCGGGAAAGCCGTAACCCAGCGTGCCGATCACCGCGCAACGCCGGGGCGCCTGATCGAGCGCCTGCGCGAGCAGTTGCGTGCAGGTCGTCTTGCCGTTGGTGCCGGTGACGCCGATCACGACCATTCGGCGCGAAGGCGCATCGTAAAAGCGATCCGCGATGATGCCGATCTTGTGACGCAACCCGGACACGCCGAACACCGGCACCGGCGCGGCGCGCAACGCAAAGCCATCGTCGGTCTCATACACGACCGCGGCCGCGCCCGAAGCCACGGCATCACCGATGTAATCGCGTCCGTCCGTCACCATGCCCGGCACGGCCAGAAACAGATCGCCTGGTTGGACGCGGCGGCTGTCCGTTTGCAGGCCGCGCACCTCGCGGTTCGCCACGCCCGGCACGCGTGCAATTCCATCGAGCAGTTCGCGCAGTTGACGGACTTTCCGTGTCATTCGGCCACCTGCTCGCTTTTTACGGTCATGAGGCGCGGTGACTGACGTGGCGCGTCGGGCGGCACGTCGAGCAGCCGCAAGGCGCCCGTCAACACGCGTCCGAACACCGGCGCGGCAATCTCGCCGCCGTAATAACCGCCGCGGGTGGGTTCATCGATCGCCACCACCATGACCAGGCGCGGCGAAGTCGCCGGCGCAAAACCGGCGAACCAGGAGATATATTTTTCCTCGGAATAGCCGCTGGTGGTGAGCTTGCGCACCGTGCCGGTTTTGCCAGCCACGCGATAGTCGGCGACCTGCGCGGCCTTGCCCGTCCCTGCGTCGCTGACAGCCAGCTCCAACATCGATTGCAGACGGCGCGCGGTCGTCACGGACATGACGCGTTCGCCTTGCGGCGGACTGTCTGTATGCAACATTGTCAACGGCAGCGCTTCGCCGTCGTTGGCCAGCACGAGATAGGCGCGCGCCAGTTGCAGCGGTGTGACGGAAATTCCGTAACCGTAGGAAATGCTCGCCTGATCGACCGGCTACCCAGCGCGACGATGGATTAATCAGCCCCGGCACTTCACCCGGCAGCCGCGCGCCAGTCGTCTCGCCGAAGCCCACGTGCCGCAACATCTCCCAGAGGCTTTTTTTGTCGAGCGCCAGCGCAATTTTGGAAGCGCCGACATTGCTCGATTTCTCGATGACACCCGCCACCGTGAGCACGCCATAATTGTGCACATCACGGATGATGCGGTCGCCGATCTGCAGCGATCCGGGCGTGGTGTCGATCACGGTGCCGGCGGTAAATTTCCCGCTCTCCAGCGCGACGGCGACGGTGAACGGCTTAAGGGTGGAACCGGGCTCGAAGAGGTCAGTGACGGCGCGATTGCGGAACGTGCCGCTACGCAACCCGGCACGGTTGTTGGGATTGAAATCCGGCTCGTTGACCAGCGCCAGCACTTCACCGGTATGCGCATCCAGCACGATGGCACTGCCGGCACGTGCATTATGTTCTGTGACTGCCGCCTTCAATTCGCGGTAGGCGAGATACTGGATGCGCCGGTCTATGGAAAGCACCAGGTCTTTGCCCGGTTTGGGCAGCACCACGCTCTCGGCCACTTCCACGGCGTTACCCTGAAGATCGCGCAACAGTCGCTTGGCTCCCGGCACCGCGCGCAGCCAGGAATCGAAGGCGAGCTCCGTGCCCTCCTGGCCCTGATCGTCCACGTTGGTGAATCCGATCACATGCCCGGCGACAGAACCGAGTGGATA
Source organism: uncultured Gammaproteobacteria bacterium (assembly GCA_963750625.1). GTDB lineage: Bacteria > Pseudomonadota > Gammaproteobacteria > Acidiferrobacterales > Sulfurifustaceae > Sulfuricaulis. Next base: position 98,163 of record CAVVRV010000027.1, read on the forward strand.
GTAGCGCCGGTATTCACGCTGCAGCGCGACACCCGGCACTTTAAGCGCCATCACGCGTTCGGCGAGCGCCGGCGGCACGTGCCGCTTGAGATACATGAACTCGCGGTCGTCGTGCCTGCCCAGGAGCTGAGCCAGCTCGTGCGTGCTCATGCCGAGCAGCGCCGCCAGGCGCGGCCACTTCCGGCGTTCTTCCGCCAGGGTCGGCGGATGTGCCCAGACCGAATCCACCGGGGTGCTGACCGCGAGCGGCGAACCGTTGCGATCGAGAATCATGCCGCGATGCGAATTGTCCTTGACGAGGCGCGAGTGCCGGGCATTGCCCTGGCTTTGCAGGAAATCGGTGTTGAGGGCCTGCAGGTACACCGCGCGTGCCGCCAGCAACACCATGCCGGCGAAAAAGAACAGCAGTACGATGGCGTTACGCACCGGATGACGGGTTTTGGCGCGACGGCTCATGGCGCGGAATCCCGAGTGACCCGCACGACGCGGATATGCGCGGCATCGGGCGTGCTCATGTTAAGGCGGCTCCGCGCCATGGCCTCGACACGCCGGTGTTGCGACCAGGCGCCCTCCTCGAGCAACAATTTCCCCCACTCGACATTGAGCGCATCACGTTCCGCCTGTCGCGTCTGCAATTCCGAAAATCGTTGACGACTTTCATGGCGCGTCTGCACCACGGCAATCGAGGTGATCATTACCGCCGCGAGCAACACGAGCAGTCGCTTAGGCACTAGTCATTCTCTCCTGTACGTTCGGCGACACGCAACACGGCGCTGCGGGCGCGTGGATTGTGTCTGGCTTCCGTCTCACCGGCCCGGATCGCCTTGCCGATGGTTTTCAGCCGTGGATGGAACTGATCGTGCCGCACCGGAAAATCGGGCGGCAGGTCATCGCCTTTCGCTTCGGCGCGCAGAAAATGTTTCACTATCCGGTCCTCGAGCGAATGGAAGCTGATCGCGACCAGCCGTCCACCGGTGGCGAGCAAGCGTATCGTCTGCGGAAGCGCCTCCCGAAGTTCATCGAGTTCGCGATTGATGTGAATACGAATAGCCTGAAACGTGCGCGTGGCCGGGTCCTTGTTTTTTTCACGCGATGGTACGGCGCGCGCAACAATTTCCGCGAGACGGCGCGTCGTCGTGATCGGTTCGATTTCGCGCTCGCGCACGATGGCGCGCGCAATGCGTTTGGCGAAACGCTCCTCGCCGTACTCACGGATGACACGTGCGATTTCATTTTCCTCCGCGCGCCGGATCCACTCGGCGGCGGACTCGCCCGCCTGCGGGTCCATGCGCATGTCGAGCGATCCGTCGGCGCGAAAACTGAATCCGCGGCGCGCGTCGTCGAGTTGCGGCGATGACACACCGAGGTCGAAAAGTATCCCATTGATTTTTCCAGCCAGACCCAAGATGTCTATCGTGCGGTCCAACAGCGAAAACGGTCCTTGAGTGATTTTGACGCGTGCGTCGGCTCCGAACTTGCGGCGCGCATCCTCGCAGGCCTGCGGATCGCGGTCGAACACCAGCAGCTGTCCGTGCGTCCCCAGTCGTTTCAATATTTCCTGCGCGTGCCCGCCTCGTCCGTACGTGGCATCCACATACACACCGTCTTCTTTTACCTGCAGTGCCTGCAACGCCTCCTCCAGCAGTACCGGAACGTGGTGATGTTCATTCACGCGTTCTCTCTAAAGCGAGAACGATTCGAGATCCGGCGGCAGCTTGCCATCGTCCTCGCCTTCGCTCTCGAGCCATTCGGCACGACGCGCGTTCCACGCGCCGTCGTCCCAGATTTCGAATTTGTTTCCCTGCCCGATCAGCATGACGTCCTTGTTCAGGCCGGCGAACTCGCGCAGCGGCGGCGCCAGCAGAATGCGGCCGTTGCCGTCGAGCTCGCATTCGGTGGCGTGACCGACCAGCAGGCGTTGCAGCTTGCGCGTCTGCTTGTTGAAGCTCGAGAGCTTCATGATCTTGCGCTCGATCTCCTCCCACTCCGGTTGCGGGTACAGCAGCAGGCAATGATCGCGGTCGACGGTGAGCACCATCTGGCCGCTGCAGACGCGCGCCAGCTGTTCGCGATAGCGCGTCGGGATCGCCATGCGACCCTTGCTGTCCAGCGTCACTGCGTTGACACCACGAAACATTTTTCCCCGCTTTTTCCCGCTCTATTCCACAAAAAACCACAATTCACCACTTAATGACACTATAGATAGGCGTGGCGCGGGGTGTCAAGCGAAAACAGCGATTCCTGCAAGATTTCTTCTTTGCAGGTCAGCAGCTTAGGGAGGGAAGATGAATCAAACCGGGGTGAATCAATCGCAAGGTGCTTTTGGGGCTCAAAGCGATACCATTTGTCGGAGAAATCGCAACAAAAAACTACAAAAGAAACATGAAATTATAGAATCATAGTTAAAGTAAAAAAAGGAGTCAGCCGTTAAGCCGGGTTCTGTCGTGGACAGCCATTCATCTGGGACGCCTGTCGCCAGGCGCCTCGTGCGGCCTACCCGGGAACAGTGCGGGCAGCACTATCGTTCCCCTATTTGGCCTTACTCCGGGTGGGGCTTGCCCTGCCACGGGATGTTGCCACCCGCGCGGTGCGCTCTTACCGCACCATTTCACCCTTACCGGTCTCCCTGAAATGAATCAGATCGACTTCGGCGGTGTATTTTCTGTGGCGCTTTCCATCGGCTCACGCCGCCCAGGCGTTACCTGGCACCCTGCCCTGCGGAGCCCGGACTTTCCTCCACTCGACCACGCGAACGTGGTCGGGCAGCGGCTGTCTGGCCAACTCCAGCCGCCATTATACCAGTCGCCGATGATTAGTTCTGAAAACCTTTGCTCAGGCAAACAGGAATCGAGATGGCGTGTTGCATGTCGCCTGCTTCACGGCGCTGTTGCCGGGCCAAAATTGAAACCGACGGAAATCCGCGCACGCCCGGATTCATTGCGCGTGACTTCATGCAGGATTTCAGGCGCAAAGAAAATAAACATGCCGGCGTGCGGCTGGACTTCCTCCCGCCGCACACCGTCAATCAGCACGAGCTTTCCCGAATCGGGCGGAACATCGATGTAATAGACACCGGAGAGAATCTCGTCATCCGCGTCATGCGTGTGCGCGAACGTGATGTCGCCGGGACGCATGATATTGAGCCACCAACCCATGCGCAGATCTTTTTTCGGGCGATTCAAGATGTGTGCTGCGTGGGTTGTCGCCAAATCCAGAATCACGCGGATTTCCGGTATCGATTCGAATGCCACGTAGAGGTTTTCATAACGCCCGCCCAGATAGTGATGTTGGCCGACAATATCGCTCTGCGGCAGCAACTCAATGCGTGCGCGCAGAGTCGCATTCAGTGCGTCGCAATCCTGGCACTCACCGATTTTATACAGCACCGGATGAAAATTATTTTCGGGATTTTTCGTTGGGCGCGAAAAGATCACTGAGTTTGTCCCGCGCTGCATCTGTCTTGCCGTCCGAAGCTTGAGCGTCGCCGAACAGGTTATCGAGCTTGGCCTTGGCGGCCTGCGTTTTGCCTTCACCGGGCGGGCGATGCGCGTTCGGCCGCGGCTTGAACCAGTCGCAGAAATTCGCATGTTCCTTGTCGCGCACTTCTTCGGCCCGTTCCTCCCGGCATTGACCGGTCAGGCGCGGATCGAAGAACTGGCACATACGGCAAGCATGCAGGTAGGCGCGACACTTCGGACATTCCGCCAGACGGCTTAACGGCAAGGGTAATTCCGCCGCCGAAGCGCCGCACTTCCAGCAAACCAGCGCGATCGCCATCGTTATTGCTTGAATATCTGTTTCAGGAACGATTGCAACTCAAGCCAAGATTCTTTATCGGCGACGGCATTATAGTTCAGCGGCAGATTGAACTTGGCGCCATTGGCATCCGCGTCCGGATTGGTGAAACTGTGCTTGGCGCCCGGATAGTTCACGAACTTGTAATTCACCTTGGCGCTCTCCATTTCCTTTTTAAAAGCCGCGATCTGCTCTGGCGGCACGAAGGGATCTTCCGCACCGTTCATGACCAGCACCCTGGCCTTGGTTTTGCCGGGTTGCGCTGGATGCTCGGTCGCCAGACCGCCGTGAAAACTGGCCACTCCGCGCAACTCCTCGCCCGCGCGCGCCATTTCGAGCACCACGCTGCCGCCGAAACAGTAACCGATCGCCGCCAGCCGCTTGCCATCCACCTGTGGCTGTTTCCGGAGCAGCTGCATGCCCGCCTCGAAGCGCGATTTCATGAGCGGCAGGTTCTTGCGCACTTCGCCCGAGAATTTCCCGGCGTTGTCCGGATGATCCGCCTGCTTGCCACCACCATACATATCCACGGCGAGCGCCACATAACCGGCCTCGGCAAGTTTGCGGGCGCTGTTGCGCGCATGCTGGTCATGGCCCCACCATTCATGCACCACCAGCACCCCGGGACGGCGCTCCTTCGCGGCGTCGTCATAAACCAGATAGCCTTTGAGCACGGTATCGCCCGCCTTGTATTCGACCGGCCCTTCCTTGATGGCCGCCTGGACCGCCGCCAAACCGCCAAATGCCAGTACAATAGATAACATCAGCCTTCTCATGATAAACCTCCTTGCCTTATTGTTGCTCAGAGATCCCGTCCCCGGCGTTTCTGCCGAAACGGCCGCAAAGCTCAGCCTAATACCGCGGTGGTGCGCCGGTCAAACATCGCTGTTTGTCGAGGCAGCGATTGTCACCCTGCGCCTGGCTTCGGTCGGCGAATGAAATACATATTGACCGAATTCTCTCCAACACCATGACACTTGAACAGGATATCGCCGCCGCATTCGACCTGGGTGGGAGGATTGTCGATGTCCGCCCCTACGGACATGGATTGATCAACGACACCTTTGTGGTATCCATCGACACGGGCCATCGGGCCATTCTGCAACGCATCAACCGGCATGTGTTCCCAAGGCCTGAGCAAATCATGGATAACCTGCGTACCCTGATGGATCACATTCGTCGGCGCCAAACCAGCGACAAAGCCGCCGCGCGCGAATTGCAATGGCCCCGGATATTCTCCACCCGCGACGGCCAGGATTCCGTGGTGGATGCGCACGGCGGATTCTGGCGCGCCATGGGCTTTGTCGAGAATACTCACACGCTTGAAACCATCACTGACACAAGCCAGGCTGAAGAAGTGGGTTTCGCGCTGGGCCGTTTCCATACGCTGATACATGATCTCGATCCGGCGCGACTTCATGAAACCTTGCCCGGCTTCCACAACGCGCCCAACTATCTGGCGCGTTTTGCCGAAGCCTCCGTCCGCCGCCGGGAGACGCCAGACAACGCCGAGCTGCGCCATTGTCTTGCTTTCGTCGAAACACGCCGAAACCTGGCTGACGTGCTTGAAATTCCCCGGCGTGAAGGAAAGCTTCTGCTCCGTCCGATTCACGGCGACACCAAGCTCAATAATTTTCTTTTCGACGTCGAAAGCGGCCGCGCGGTCAGCCTGATCGATCTCGACACCGTGCAGCCGGGGCTGATTCACTTCGACATCGGCGACTGCCTGCGCTCCTGTGCCAATTCCGCGGGCGAGTCACCCGAAGACTTGGCGGCCGTCCGCTTCGATCTCGACATCTGCCATGCGGTTATCAAGCATTATTTTTCCGAAGCACGCGCCTTCCTGACGCCGCATGACCATCACTATATATACGATGCCATTCGTCTCATCCCCTTCGAGCTGGGTCTGCGTTTTCTCACCGATCATCTGGAAGGCAACCATTACTTCAAGATCGACTGGCCGGGCCAGAACCTGCATCGCGCTTTGGTGCAGTTCGCGCTGACCACCTCCATTGAACGGAACGAAGCGAGAATCAAGTCGCTGATCAAGACACTGGAGGCCTGAATCAACCCAGTTCTGTCAGGGCATGGCGCCGGTTTGTCCGCTTCCAGCGTTCATGGTTAGATAATGCCTGGAAGTGACTTGTCCTCGAGCTCAGGAGAATTCACGCTATGACGTCGCGTTCGATACGGCAACTGGTTCACGCGCTCGCGATTACCGAGGGCGCCGGCGTGACCGTGCATCGCACCATCGGTACGCCGCGACTGCGGCATCTCGACCCTTTTCTGATGTTGGATCATTTCGCGAGCAACGATCCGGACGACTACATCGCCGGCTTTCCGGATCACCCGCACCGCGGTTTCATCACCCTCACCTACATGCTCGACGGACACATGGAACATCGGGACAGCATGGGCAATCGCGGTGACCTGCGTGCCGGCGGCATTCAGTGGATGAAGGCGGCGAGCGGCGTCATTCATTCCGAAATGCCGCAACAGACCGACGGTCTGATGCGCGGCTTTCAGCTCTGGATCAACCTGCCGGCCGGCGAGAAGATGAGCGACCCGCAGTACCAGGAGTTCTCCGCCGAACGCATACCGGTGGTCGAGCGCGACGGGGCGCGGGTCAAGATCATCAGCGGCGAATTCGCGGGCCAGCGCGGACCGATCCACGATCCTCACACGGCGATTCAATACTTCGACATATCTTTAGCGCCCGAAACCGCTTTCACCCACCGCCTGGACGGTAGCGCCACGGCGTTTCTCTATTCATTCGAAGGAAGCCTGCAGACAGGCGGCACGGCGGTTGAAACCCACGCCCTGGCGGTGCTCGGTTCGGGAGACGAGATAGCGGTATCCGCCGGGCCAAAGGGCGCGCGTTTTATCCTGCTTAGCGGGCGCCCGCTGCACGAACCCATTGTGCAGTACGGACCGTTTGTCATGAACACCGAACCGGAAATCCGGCAGGCTTTCGATGACTACCAACACAACCGGCTCGTTAGAAAACGGGCGCAGACTGTATCGGAATAATTATTATTAACGCTAGATGACGCCGGGGCAGCGCATCTTTCTGACAAATCTACAATATTGATAGTTACGTACCGCCCCGCCCCGGGGCTTCCCTGGCGCTGATCTGATCATTCTGGTTGATCTAGACGGCATCCAGAGGGCAAAATGCGCCTCTTCGTTTCGGGCCGCGGCAGGGTGTCTGCACGCGCCGACCTGCAAAGGCAGGCATCGGGTTTAATCATTCAACAAGAGAGGAAAATACCATGAAGTTGATTCTGTTGGGCGCCCCAGGCGCTGGCAAGGGAACGGTCGCGAAACAGCTGACTCAGTTGGACGGTTCCGTGCAGATTTCCACCGGTGACATCCTGCGTGGCGCCGTGCAGGCCGGCAGCGACCTTGGTAAACAGGCCAAGGCCTTCATGGACCGCGGCGACCTCGTGCCCGATGAACTCATCATGGGCATCATGGAAAAACGCCTGCAGGACCCCGATTGCAAGAAGGGTTTTCTGCTCGACGGCTTCCCGCGCACCATTCCCCAGGCCGAAGCCCTGAAAAAACTGCTGGTGAAACTCGGGATCAAACTCGACATGGCGGTGAATATCGACGTGCCGCGCAACGTGATCCTCGACCGCCTCAGCACCCGACGCACCTGCTCCAATTCCAAGTGCCAGGCAATCTACAACGTCAAGAGCATGCCCCCGAAGAAAGAAGGCATCTGCGACAAATGCGGCAGCCCGGTGGTGCAGCGCGAGGACGAGACCGAAGCGGCGATCAGCCACCGGCTCGATACTTATAATAAGAAAACCGCCCCGCTCATTGGGTTTTATGAAAAAGAGGGCATGCTGATTACGGTCAACGCCACGTCAAGTGAAGCGGTAATCGCTGCAATCAAAAAGAAACTCGCGGCCTAATCAAACTAACCCAGGGGTCGGCGTGTGTCTGCCATGCGTGGCAGAACATGCGTCGACCTTTTTTTTGCACAAATTAGCACCGCCCCCCCCGGCGCCAACCGGCTACGTCAGCAGGCTTGTAAATCGCCTGAAATGCACGAGCAGCAGTGACTAATCCCAAGGCTTTATTGCCCATTCCTGGCAGTCATGCAAAAAAATGCCTGCCGCCGCAGGATATCTGAAACATATGCTGGGAAATTCGAGGCAAAAAAGCCTCCGATTACGGCACTAAAATTGCATATAAACCAATGAACAAATAGCTTAGGGAACCCCTAAGGCATTGGTTTTCTTATACAAACACTAATGCCGAACGGTGGGCGTCTATTCTATATCTATGTTTAGTCCATTAACTAAACGAGGCTTAACTATCATGCGACAGCTTGTTGCGCTTGTATTTCTCAGTTTCGTGGTGGCCTTCAATGCGAATGCCGATAACGACGACGTCCAGCAGGGCATTTTTGATGCCTATCTCAAGCTTGCCAGCGGAGGCGATGCGGTGGCGCAGTACGTCGTGGCGCAGCGCTATGAGACCGGCAAAGGCACAGCAAAAAATCAGGAAAGGGCAATGTACTGGTACGAGATGGCAGCCAAACAGAACTACCCGCTTGCTGTCGTCAAACTCGATGGTTACAAAAAAGAACAGGTAACAGCTGAGCCAGTCCTGACCGAAAAGGCACAGAAAGAACCGGAAAAAAAACCGCCGGCGCCTCCCAAGGAAACGGTTGCCAAACCAAAGGTGAAACCGGACGTCGTCCCTGTCGTTGCGGTGAAAGCACCGCCTGTTCAGGCTAGCAAAGCCAAGCCTGCGGAACCGGTTGTCCGTACACGAAGAAGTAAAATCGGCGCCTCCCAAGGAAACGGTTGCCAAGCCAAAGGCGAAGCCGGACATCGCCCCGGTCGTTGTGGCGCAGGCACCGCCGGTTCAGGCCAGCAAACCCAAGCCGGCGGAACCGGTTGCACGCCACGAAGAAGTAAAACAGGAAGCAAGACTGCCGGCTCCTGAAGTCGTTGCCAAAGCGCCGGTAGTCGTGGAACCCCCCGCACCCAACATCAACGTGATGCAAGCGCTCCTGACCGGAAAATGGAAACGAAACCTGCAGGATGCGGATTTCCTTCCCTCTGCGAATGCCGCCTGTCTACAAAGTAGCAACGCGGAGGTGGTGTGTTTTTCCACGGAGCTTACTCGCAATCTGGACAATAACGGCCTGACATATAACGTCAAATCCGTCATTTCCGGCATTAACAACAAAGAAGCTAAATTCAACCTGCGCTATACCTACAATGTCGTGCACATTGCCGGTAAACCTCACGAACAAACAAACGGCATGCGCAATGAAGTCAATGATATGGCCGTGAAAACCGGCTGGCAGGAGCCCGGTGTCAGTATGGAGTGCCGCATGCGTGACGAGCGTTCGCTTACCTGTACTCGCGCCGATCGAAAAATGGCTTATCAATTCGTACGCGATTAGCCCCTGCTTCAACAGGACGTCTTTCGATAGTGCCGAGAATGCTCGTATGAATATCTGTCATGCAGGTAAGGAAACGGGGAACAAGGTGAATTATGAATAAATCATTTCATGGCGCATTGGTCTTTCTGGCAATACTTTGCCTCTGCCCGGCGGCATACGGCCAATCCGATAGCAAAGATAGTCAGGACGCGGAACTGAGATTCAGCATTCAGATGACATCGGCGCTGAACAACGACCCCAAGGCGCAATTCCTGGTAGCTGAAATGTACGAACAGGGTGTGGGCACTCCACAGAATCTCAGGATGGCCCATCTGTGGTATACCAAGTCAGCGAACCAGAAATACGCTCCAGCGATTAAAAGACTTGCCAGCTGGGGGAGCGAAACGCAGCAAACTGACGCCGCGCGTGAACGCGCCGAAGAACAGAAGCGCCGTCAGGCCGAAGCCGACGCAGCGGCGGCGGCCACGGCCAAGGCCACGCGTGAACGCGCCGAAGAACAGAAGCGCCGTCAGGCCGAAGCCGCGGCGGCGGCAGCGGCCACGGCCAAGGCCGCGCGTGAACGCGCCGAAGAACAGAAGCGCCGTCAGGCCGAAGCCGACGCAGCGGCGGCAGCGGCCACGGCCAAGGCCGCGCGTGAACGCGCCGAAGAACAGAAGCGCCGTCAGGCCGAAGCCGACGCAGCCGCGGCGGCCACGGCCAAGGCGCCGCGCCGAAGAACAGAAGCGCCGTCAGGCCGAAGCCGCGGCGGCAGCGGCGGCAGCGGCCACAACTACAGTAAAAGCGGCTCAGGCAGCTGAAACAGCGCCCGCCGCTAAGGAAAAACAGCCCGAAACCAATCGGCCGAAAGACAAGTCTAAAGGCACGACCGAGAAAACCGCCGAGAAAGCTGACATCGAATTCAAAGCCAACCCGTGCAAAACGCCGACCGCGAAGTTCACCTCAACTTGTCAGTAATGTAACCTGACGGCGTGCCAGGGCTCGGTCTGACCGCACGGCATCATGCGTAATGGCTGTACATTCATTCGCAGGTCGAAAGAAATCTTGCTGACGGGCCTTTGCAGGGGTTTGCGGTAAACATGGTCGGTTCGTTGTCTATTTCGTCGTTACCAGCCACCGTGTCCGCATTTTGAGATGGAACATCAAACCCGGTCGACTTGTGAACAGCCGTATCAGCAGTAGTCCTTGTCTGAGGGGGCAACACAGGTTCAGGTTTTCTTTCCAGGACCACCGCGGCAGCCTCAACGGCGCGAGCCTCGTTCATTGGCCTTCTCTGCCGCCAGCGCTGACTGGTTCGCTCTCTCCCGTTCCCGGGCGAGAGCCATCTCACGTTCCGCGGCCAGTGCACGTTCCCGTGCCAACGCGACATTTCGCATGGCCTCACGTTCAGCCGCTTTGGCTGAAGCCAGAGCAGAATCACGCTCACGCTCAATTGATTTCAGCCTAGCCTCCCGCTCCGGATCCGTTTCGACCACGGCCTTTACGGTGTCCCCCGGGGGAACCGGAGATATTCTCTCCAGCGGTTGGGTATCTGGAATGCGATCATTCACCGGTACGGCTCTCGCCGGCGTCACATCGGTCACCGTTGTCACATTCGCCACCGGTGCCACCGCAGCCACAGAAGGCGGCGCGACTTTATCCGTTGCTGCCTGTGTAGGCCCCGATTGATGATTAGCGAAGAACCAGATAAGCGCAATGGACAGCAACACCCCACCGACAACGGCGAAAGGAATGTATCGCTTTGCCATTGGCGCCCCATTTCGCGCCGCTAGCGCGCCAAGCTCACTGGAACTCTTTGCAATACCCGTGTCAGTAAGTTTCGCGCGCTGCGCATCGCCCGAGTAATCAGACGGCGGGACAACGGCCTTTGTCTGCCTGTTCCTCTCAGCCTGTGCTGATTCATCTGGCTGAAGATCAGGCTTCTCCACCTGTCGTTTCGAAGGTAAAGTTTGCAGCGGCAGTCTTTCCGTCTCGATCCCGCCACGGGTCTTGTGAGATCCCGCGCCATTGAGCGGGGTCACAACTCTTTTTCGCGCCGGTGTCACGACACCGGCATCTGTAACCAGGGATGTTTCAGATGTCTTGGAAAAATTGGCATCTATCGAGCCCGCCCTTATATTTGGTTTCGACATCGGACTCGTGCTTCGCGCTCGGCGGGAGAGTGTTAACTGTCTTTCCGTATCCCTCCGTGAGCATCGCACTGTCTGCAACGTTCATCGCTCTGACGGCTACCATCTTGCGAGTTGTATGTGTCACGCTGGCGGCGGGCAACTTTGCCGCTTTCAAAGGACGTGTTTCCTTCACCGGCAGGTTTTGCTTCACACGGTCTTCCTGGGTAACGGCAAAAACCGGCAAGGCGCCATATTTCTCACGTTCGCTCACAACCTGTTCCACCAGATCACCGGTGACCACCGCGGCCTGCGATGCATAGGCATAGACCAGGGCATAATCACACAAAAGATTAATCAGCCTCGGGATACCGCCGCAATGTTCGAAAACCGCATCGCAGGCATCCTCGCTGAAAAGTTCATGCTCGCCACCCGCCACGATGATGCGGTGACGAATATAAGCCCGCGTTTCTTCTTGGCTGAGCGATTCCAGATGATAGTCCACGGCAATTCTCTGGGCGAACTGCTCCAATTCGGGTCGCCGCAGAATTTCGCGCAATGGGGACTGGCCGACAAGAATCACCTGCAGCAACAGATCTTTTTCGGAGTTGATATTGGACAGCATGCGCAATTCTTCCAGTGCATCGGAAGACATGTTTTGCGCCTCATCGATGATCAGCATCGTTCGCCGATTTTTCGCATACTGCCCAATCAGGTAATCCACAAAAATCTGGTGCAACTGGGCCCTGGTTTTGCCGGTGTTTTCCAGGCTGAACGCTTGCAGTATCCAGCGCAGTAATTCGCCAAAAGAATGATGGGTGTTGGAGATAAGACCGATCGAGACATCGTTGCCGATCTGATTCAGCAGGCGGCGTAACAACGTTGTTTTGCCCGTGCCGGCCTTGCCGCTTATGACACAAAAACCGGCCTGGTTTTCCAGGCTGTACTCAAGCAGCGTCATGGCCATCTCATGTTGCTTGCTCAGATAGAGATAGGCCGGGTCTGGCAGCAAGGAAAATGGCTTTTCCTTCAGCCCGTAAAAGGACTTGTACATGGTTGTTGTTCTCTTCCCCTCGTGATGAAGCTGGTTTCTCGAGGCATTACGCCGGCCATCGGAAACCATTCATGCCGGATCTGCGTCCGGTGGTTTCATTAATTTTTAATCATTGTGTTCTCTCTCGGTGCCAAAAATCAATCATGGATTGGCGGCAGCGACTCAACTTGTTAATTCTAAACAATATTGACCGTCGAGATAGCCTGTCCCGCTTCCGTTTGACGCACCCATGTAGTCGGATTTTGGCTACCACAGCCCAAATAAAAAACCCGGCATCTGCCGGGTTTTTTATTTCTGTTTGGATGTTGCTTCAAGGAACGATCAGCAGCACCTTCACCGTACTATCGACGAACTTTCCATCCACGTACCCGATGGCATCGGGATTGGACGCGATCCAACTTTTCATTTCGGCATCATCGCCGATTTCACGGGGGGGCTGGCCCTTTCCGGTGAAAAGAATCTTGGACCAATACACCTTGAGCACGGAACCATCTTTCTTTACCACCGTTTTGTAAAACTTCTGACGCGCGGGACTGCTCGGCGCCTGATCGACGGGCGTGACCCGCTGTCCGTTGGGAAACACGCCCGACTTGCCGAGGTAGATATCCGCCGCCTGATCCGCGGTGATTCCCGCCATGGTATTGCTGGGATGGACGATGATCGCCAGTGCCGCGTGCGCCGGTGCCGACCCTGCCCACAGGAAAATCATGAACATGGCCGCCCAAAATTTCTTTAGTGTTTTCATTAAGAATTCTCCTAGAACACCACGTCCAGCGATATGCCGTAGATCATGACGTTATCGCCTGGATCTTTCGCGAGTGGATTATTCGGGTCGGCGATCAACAGACCACGCGTGCCTTTTTCGGGAGTGACTTTCTGCGCCTCAAATTTGAGCGCGGCGCCACTTCCCATCTCGTAGCGCAATCCCAGCGTCTGGGACGTTTGCTTGAGCGGTGTTCCCCCCAGGTTCGTTGGGTTGTCGTTATCAGAGAGCCGTGCGGTCGTATACAGCGGTAACCACTTGCCAATACGGTAACCCAGTGTCGTGTACCAGCCTTTTTGATTGGGGAAAGCAAGGTTAGCCATTCCGTCAATCTCACGCTTGAAGCCCTCCGAATACAGCACAACATTGTTCCAGTCCATGGATCCGCCGATGCTCGTGAACTTCGCAGTATCCTGAAACACACCGAAGGCGCTCGCGTTCACTTTTGTCTGCAAGCTGCCGTAACGCACGGTGAAAATATCCGAGCTCAGGCTCAGATTGAAACCATGCAGGGCATCAGCCGTAAAGTCGGTATAAACGACACTGCCGGATGGCGGTTGAGGCGCCCCTAACAATGGAAATAACGGGTATACCTCTTGGGGCACCAAGGCTTGGGCACCACGGCTGACGCCGTAGTATGGCTGGAACAACAAGGTCATGTTGCTGAACCGGTATTTCGCCAGGACGTCGACGCCATTCAGGGTGGTGATGGGGTTGGAGTAGTACACTTCCTGCGGCGGGCGGATCCAAGGATAGGCATAACCGACCTCGTAATAATCCGAGATCAGAAATGTCGGAAACTTGATCTTGCCGGCACGGATACTGAGTGGTTCAGCCACGCGGTAGCTGACAAATGCCCAGTCGGCCTCGACATTGGAGTTATCTTTATTCGCCTTGGCGAGCAGCTGTCCGGTCACCGAAATATCAGGATTCACCTTGGCCGAAATCTGCAGGCCCAGGCGTGAATCGGTCGAAAAGTCAGGTGTATTTTGGATGTTCCCATCCTGGGACACGGCCTTGGTAGCCATGGTGCCCGGGTGGTGCGGCAGTGAGCAGCTGCTTGTCCGCATAGGTCGCTCCCGCGGTCAAGAAGCCACTGATGGAAATCCCCTCAATACTGGTCGCTGCCATGGCAGGGAAGACCTGTCCGGCCAGGCTAACGCACAAAATGCCTATCAACTTTTTCTTCATAAATGAGTTTCCTGGTAGGTTTTCAATAATCCGGATACACCCTTAATACATATAGATGTTGTAGTAAAAAATGCCACATCACCGGGATCGAATAATCGCCAATTCGCCACCTGACCCGATGCCCAGCCGGATATACAGCCAAATCATGGCCATTTTCCTTGATTTTTTGCCGGCATGGCCGGTGTGTGCGGCTGCCGCCCTGATTCCTGGGCGGCTCCCGCCCACCGGTTTTGACATCGTCATTGGCTAAAAACAGCCACGTTCCGGTCTTCAGGTCACGTCAGGTCTTGGGAGGGCTGCTCTTGCTGAAGCTGGCTTATTGCGGGGATTAAAATTAGATGAAAACTTGGCTGCTCAAGTGAGTACTCATTGAGCATATGCCTCGACTTTATTTCAATGAGTCGTTGGTCGTGGCAAGAGCAAACTCTCCCTCGATCCATCAACATCCATATTATTAATAGAGATCGGTCGTGGCCATCCAATTTTATAAAAGAAAAGGCCAGGACACGTGCGTGTCCTGGCCTCATAGGGCATTGCGGTTATACCGGAAGGTGAATCAAACGCAGCCGGTTGGCTTGGGCAATCCGCCGTACTTGGTAATGGGTTTCATCGGGCCCGTCATCCAGAGTTTGAACATCTCCTTCTGATCGGCCTCGACATACTTGGCGAATTTCCGGATCGGCGGCACGACACCGAAGGCTTCATAATATTCACGCGCCTTGGTGATATGCGTCCACTTGACCTCATTCAGCGCCAAACCATCGGCTTCCGCCATGGCCCGGGCAATCTCCGGCGTCCACGCGTCGCGTTCAATCAGATAACCGTCGCCGTCGCGTTGTGGAATTTCCATAATCAGTCCTCTCGTTAATTGGTGCTGGCCAATATCATGCAATAGTAGAGTTAATTAGTCAACTATTGTGCAGGCTGGCCGACGCAACTTTTTTTAAACTCCATAACAGCGCATCAAAATTTCATAGGCACCGCGGATGGCACGAAACCGCGCCGGGTCACCGCCCTTGTCCGGATGATGTTGCGCCGCCAACCGCCGGTACGCCTGCTTGATGTTTTCCCATGGCGCATCGGCGGACAGTTCCAGGATTTGCAACGCCTCCAGACGTTCGTCGATCGCCAGATATCGCTCCGTGAAACGGTTGAGCATGAATTCGACATCTGCCCGGCTGGTCTGGCTGAAGTTTTCCCAGTCGAGGTAATACGCGCGCAGCGGCGCCGCCGCGTTATCGGTCGGCAGCGCCGAAACCGTCGAACTCTCCACCGGTTCCAGACGAATATCGAGGGGCGATATCGAAAGATACATCCCCTGCGCGAACAACTCCGTCTGCAACTGGTACAACGCGTTCATCACCAGGAAATGCTTGCGGAAAAGCGCGAGGTTCGGGTTCTCGTCATCGAAGGCAAACGCTTCATCGTGCTCCTGTAACCGTTGTATCAGGTCATACTCGCTCAAGCCCATGGGAGAGGTTTTGATCAGGGCCAGAACCGAAGCTTTGAAAGGATTATCAGGCATCAAGAAAAATATAGACCATCCGCGTCCCTGATCAGAGCAAGGGACGTAGATGCGGCCAGACATTCTCCAGCATCTTCTGCTGCGCTTTCGCGTTGGCATGGATTCCGTCCGGCTGCATGAGCGCAGGGTTGGCGGCAATGCCGTCGAGAAGAAACGGCGCCAAACCCACCTGCTGTTCGGCCGCGACTTCCCGGTAAATACTCCGGAACCTTTCGGTATAGTGATTGCCATAATTGGGCGGAAGCCGATCCCGACCAGCAGCACCCGTGCATGCCGGGCCTTGGCTTTCGTGACCATCGCGGTGATGTTATGTTTCATCTGGTCGAGCGTGAGTCCGCGCAGGCCGTCGTTACCGCCGAGTTCGATGATGACAATCGCCGGCTGGTGCGCGGCGAGAAGCTTGGGCAAACGCGCGGGCACCGTTCGCCGTGGTGTCGCCACTGATGCTGGCGTTGACGATCTGGTAATCGTACTTTTGCCGATCAAGGCGCTTGCCCAGCAACGCCACCCAGCCGGAGCCCATGTCCACGCCATAAGCGGCATCAGGCTGTCACCGACCACGAGCAAGGTGCGTGCGGCGGCGGGTAACGGTGCCAGCCAGAGCAATAACACTACTGTCAGAAAGAGCCGATCGCAGCTGCCTGAATATCCAAATGGAAACATAGTCTCCGCCGCCAAGCTCTCGAAGCGGGTCGACACCGCCGAAGGCGCTCTCGACATCTTGTCGGGTGCGGGATCTCGAGATCAAGGCCGGTGAACGCGTCGCGATCATCGGCGTTTCGGGTTCGGGCAAGTCCACCCTGCTCGGCCTGCTGGCCGGGCTCGATTCCCGACGCAGAGGCGAAGTCACGCTCGCCGGCCAGCGTCTCGATACTCTCGACGAGGACGGCCGCGCGCGCTGCGCGCCGGCCGGGTCGGGTTCGTGTTCCAGAGCTTCCAGCTGCTGCCCGGCCTGACCGCGCTCGAAAACGTGATGCTGCCGCTCGAACTCGCGGGTATTGTCGGGCCCGGGCACGATGCGCGCGAGCTGCTGGAGCGCGTGGGCCTGAGCGAGCGGCTTTCGCATGATCCCGCGCCAGCTTTCGGGCGGCGAACAGCAGCGCGTCGGCAATTGCGCGCGCGTTCGCCATGAAACCGGCGATCCTGTTTGCCGACGAGCCCACCGGCAATCTCGACAGCACCACCGGCGCGCGCGTCATCGACCTGCTGTTCGATCTGAACCAGGAACAGCGTACCACGCTGGTGCTGGTAACCCACGACGAAAGTCTGGCCGCGCGCTGCGAACGCCACATTTATCTCGATGCCGGGCACATCGTCGATCATCGCTGACCGACGCGCGGATTGAAAAATTTCCGCCTGGCGCTGCGCCTGCTGGTGCGGGACTGGCGCGCCGGGGAATTGCGCCTTCTCGCGGCGGCGGTGGTGATCGCCGTCGGCGCGGTGACCGCGATCGGATTCTTCAGTGATCGACTGAATCGTGCCTATGACGTATCAATCGGCCGATCTGCTGGGCGCGAATTTGCGGCTGACGAGTCCTGAGCCGGTACCGTCGAGCTGGCTCAAGGAAGCCGCGGGTCAGGGCTTGCGACAGGCGGAAACGCTCGAGTTCGCGAGCGTGGTAGTGCACGCCGAGAAGCTCCAGCTCGCGAGCGTCATGGCGGTGGGTCCGCGGGCTATCCGCCGCGTGGTGTATTGCGCATCGCGTCGACGTTATACGCGCCGGATTCGAAAACCAGCGAGGTCCCGGCACCCGGCACTGCGTGGGTCGAGCCGCGCGTGCTGCAGGCGCTCGGCCTGACGGTTGGCGGGCGCATCGAGATCGGCAACGCCGCCTTCATCGTGACGCGCGTGCTCACGTACGAGCCGGGACGCGCCGGCAGTTTTTTCACCTTCGCCCCGCGCGTGGCCGATACCGCTGGCCTATTTCGCGGCTACCGGCGTGGTACAACCGGGCAGCCGCGTCAATTTTCGTTATCTTCTCGCTGGCGCCGAGTCCGATCTGCGCGCTACAAGACATGGCTCACGTCACGTCTGGGACCGTATCACCGGCTACTCGATGTGCGCGACGGCAACAGTTCCATCGGCCGCGCGTTGGGACGCGCCGAACGCTATCTCGGCCTCACCAGCCTGCTCGCCGTGATTCTGGCGGGTGTCGCCATCGCCATGGGCGCGCGTCGCTACAGCGCGCGTCATTACGACGTGAGCGCCATGCTGCGCTGTTTCGGCGCCACCCAGCGTGACATCGTCGCACTATTCGCACCGCAGTTCCTGCTGCTCGGATTGGCGGCGAGTGCGCTCGGTTGCGCGCTCGGCTGGCTCGCCCAGGAGGCCATATTTTATCTTCTCCAAGATCTTCGTCCCGCAGGCTTGCCGCCGGCCGGTGTGGCACCGGTGGCATTCGGATTCTTTACCGGCCTGATCGCACTCGCCGGTTTCGCGCTGCCGCCGTTGCTGCGACTCAAGCACGTGCCGCCGTTGCGCGTATTGCGCCGCGAACTGGCGCCGCTGCCACCATCCGCGTGGATAGTGTATGGCGCGGCCATCGCGGCCGTGCTGGTGCTGATGTGGCGCTACACCGGCAGCCTGCTCCTTACCGCCGGCGTGCTGGCCGGCAGCCTGGCGGCCGCGGGCGCGCTCGCGGCGCTGGCGGGCGCGCTGCTGGCCTTGAGCCGGCGCATGCCACGGCGCGTCGGAGTGGCCTGGCGTTTCGGGCTGAATAATTTGTGGCGACGCACACGCACCAGCGTCGGACAGATTCTCGCCTTCGGGCTCGCGCTCATGGCCATGGCGGTAATTGCGCTGCTGCGCACCGATCTGCTTTCCACCTGGCAAACACAGTTGCCGCCGGATACACCGAATCATTTCGCATTCAACATCCTGCCGCAGGATGTAACGTCGATACAGCAATTTTTTGCAACCAACCGGATTCAGACGAGCGCCCTCTATCCGATGGTGCGCGGGCGATTGACGGAGATCAACGGCAAACCGGTAGCACAGGCCGTCACCAAGGAAGAATCGAATAACGAGGCGCTTCAGCGCGAGCTCAATCTCAGCTGGACCGGCACAGTGCCGCCGGACAACCGTCTGGTGCGCGGAGCATGGTGGGAAACGCCGTCGCCCGGCAAACGCGTTTCAGTGGAGGAAGATCGCCAAGAAACTCGGCATCGAACTCGATGACGAGCTCACGTTTTCGATTGCCGGCGAAGCGCTCCACGCGCGCGTAGCCAGCATCCGCTCGGTACAGTGGGACTCGTTTCATCCCAACTTCTAGCATGATCTTCCCGCCGGGTAAGGCGCTCGAAGACTTCCCGGCCACATATCTCACGAGTTTCCATCTCGCCCCTGAGCATAAATCCCTGCTCACCGCGCTGGTGCGGTGCGCCTTCCCGGCGGTGACAGTGCTCGAGATGGACCAGGTGCTGGCGCAGGTGCGAGTGATCCTCGGGCAGGTCACGGCGGCCGTGGAACTGGTTCTGCTGTTCGTGCTCATCGCCGGGTTTGCGGTGTTGTTCGCCGCCCTGGCCACGAGCCTGGACGAACGGTTCCACGAAGGCGCACTGTTGCGCGTGCTGGGCGCGAGCCGCCGCCAGCTGCGCGCCGCGCATTTCGCAGAATTCGCCGTGCTCGGCGTGCTCGCCGGTATTCTCGCCGCGATTGGCACGGAACTCATTGCCTACCTGCTCTACACGCGCGCTTTCGAGCTCGAGTACAGCTTCAAGTGGCCGGTATGGCTGGCGGCACCGCTCGCCGGAGGGCTATTGATCGGGCTGGCCGGTTATATCGGCACACGCCGTGTGGTCATCCAAAGCCCGTTGGCCGTGCTGCGCGAGTTGTAACACGGCGGTTTTGCTTGTCGCGCAGTACCTTCGTGGGAAACAATACATCATGAAGGCAGCACCCCGCGCCACCGCCATCCCGCTCCGCACCCCGCTGTTCCGCGGCGAACGACGTTTACGCGTGGCGCTGGTCGGCCTGCCGAACAGCGGCAAGAGCACGCTGTTCAAGACCGTCGCCAGCACTGCGGTACGCACCGGCGAACTGGCTGGCACCCACCGTACCTACGGCGAATGCGCGGTGCAGATCGGCCTCGACGAGGTGCGCGTGATCGACCTGCCGAGCATCCATCGCTCCACGGGCTGGCACACGATGAGCGCGTGACCTTGCAGTACCTGCTGTGGGGCGACGAGCGACCACCCGTTGCGGCGCATGAACCGGGCGGACCACCGGCGCCGTTTGCACCACCGGATGTGATCATCCAGGTGATGGATGCCACGGCGCTCGCGCGCCATCTCGAGTTTACGCTCGAACTCAGCCAGCTCGGCCGGCCAATGGTCATTGCGCTCAACATGATGGACGATGCCGCGCGCAAGGGCCTGCACATCAATCATCGCAAGCTCAGCAAGCAGCTGGGCATTCCGGTAGTACCGACCACCGTGGTGATGGGTCAGGGCATCTGGAGCTGTTCACCACGGCGCTCAACGCGGTGCGCAAGCGCGCCTGCCCGCTGCCGCAACCGCCGAGCAAGCACCTGGCCCCAACGCTCGAACCGCTGAGCGCGGCACTCAACCATGCTGAAATCCACGATGCCTTCCGCATGCCGCACGCGCTATTGCTGGCGCTGGCGGCCGCCGACGACAGCTATTTCCGCCATGAGCTCGCCGAGCATTTTGGCGGCGAGGTGCCGCACCTGCAGCGCCTGCGTGCGCAGGCCGAAAAGACGTTACCGCGCCCACTCGCCGAGGAACTGCACGCCGACCGCCATCATCGGCGGCCTCGCTGGCTGAGGCCGTAACCCGCATCGGCGCGGCCGTACGAAGGCAAGCGGCTGGCGCTATCTGGCTGGACGAGCTGTTCCTGCATCCGCGCTGGGGCCTGATCGGCAGCCTGGCGGTGTTCGCCGCGGTGCTGTTCGTGGTCTTCGAGAGTCAGCACCTGGATCGACTGCCATGACCTCGGCAAAACTGAGTCGAGCTGACGGCCGGCTGGCAGCCGACCATCGACCGTCGGCGTCGTCGCGCGCGCGGTGGTCGACGGGCTGATCGGGCTGGTCGGCATCGTGGTGCCGTACATGATTCCGCTGGTGTTGCTGCTGGTGGCGCTCGAAGAGTCGGGCATCATGCAACGCATCGCCTTCGTGGTCGACCGCGTCTTTCATCACCTCGGTCTGCATGGCTGCGGTGGCGCTGCCGTTTCTGCTGGGTCTGGGCTGCAACGTGCCGGCGATCTCGGCTCGCCGCCACCGTCACCAACGGCCGCGAACGCGTGATCGCCTCGATACTCATCACCTTCGTACCGTGCTCGGCGCGCTCGGCGATTATTCTCGCGATTGCCGGCAAGTATCTGGGGGGCTGGGGTGTTCGGGATTTTCATGCTCACCATGGTGGTGATCACACTGTTCGGTGGCCAGTGGCTGGCGCGCCGCCTTCCGGAACGCGGGCCCGGACAGGTGCTGGAGATTCCGGCCTACTCGCTGCCGCCTGGGGAGTACTGGTCACCAGACCTGGGCACGCACCAGCGATGTGCTCACGATCGTGACGCCGCTGCTGGTGGCCGGCAGCGTGGTGCTGGCATTGCTCAAGCATTTCGGCGCCGACGCGGTGATCAACACCCTGTTGCTGCCGGTGACCAGCTGGTGGCTGGGGCTGCCGGT
>CAVVRV010000028.1:0-137627 GCA_963750625.1 uncultured Gammaproteobacteria bacterium
TTGTTTGATTTTCACCGCAAAGGCGCAAAGATCGCAAAGAAATGCGAATAAGATCAATGACGTCATTATTTCACGCATTGTTATTCTTTGCGTCCTTGGCGTCTTTGCGGTAGAAATTCTTTATGATCGTCCTGTTTACCGATTTCGGTCTCATCGATCCCTACGTCGGCCAGCTGCATGCGGTGCTCGCGCGGGAAGCACCGGGCGTGCCGGTCATCGACCTGTTTCATGCAGTTCCCGATTTCAACATCCGGGCCGCCGCCTATTTGTTACCGGCTTATATCCACGAGTTTCCGCCGGGCACGGTTTTTGTGTGTGTCGTGGACCCGGGCGTGGGCGGCGCGCGCCGGCCGCTCATGCTCAAGGCTGATGGGCGCTGGTATGTTGGCCCGGACAATGGCCTGTTTGAGATGGTGAAGCGCCGCGCCGGTGAATGCGATTGCCGCGTGATCCGCTGGCGGCCGCCGCGGTTGTCCGCCAGTTTCCACGGACGCGACCTGTTTGCGCCGGTGGCGGCGCGACTGGCGCGCGGCGAGATGCCGGATTCCGAGCCGGCCGGCTATTTCCCCGACCGCCGGTCCACAGAGTCGACACGGGTGCGCGGTGAAATACAGGATTCCGACTCCGATCACGCAGGCACCTCGCCCGGGAGAGTCCTGGCCGGACGACCTGGCTGAAATCCTGTATGTTGACCATTATGGTAATTGCGTTACCGGTTTGCGCGCGGTGACGATCCGCCCGGAACAGACGCTTCGTGCCGGCGCGGAAGTGGTGAAATATGCACAGATCTTTTCGGAAGTGCCGCCGGGTGCGGTGTTCTGGTACGAGAACGCCAACGGGCTTGTCGAGATCGCTGTCAATCGCGGCAGCGCCGCCGCGCGGCTGGGTCTGAAACCCGGCGATCCCATCGTGTTTCTGGAGAAATGAGCCTCGCATGAAGAACTGGAGCCTGCAGAAACGGGCGCTGTTCATGGTGCTGGCACCGCTCACGGTGGCGGTGCTGCTGTTGGCGCTGCAGCAATTCACCAACGCGCGCATTCAGGACCTCGAGCAGGCGTTGCATGACCGCGGACAGACGCTCGCCACGCGTCTCGCAGCAGCCTGTGAAGAGGCGATTTCAACCCGTAACCGGAAGCGGTTGGCGGAACTCATCCAGCCGGTATTGAAGGAAAAGAATGTGCTGTCCGTGACAGTGACGGACATGGGTGGCAGCATTCGCGCGCGCGCCGCCGTTGACGAGAAGGACAAAAGTCCCGTCACGGATGGCACACGCTACAAATTCCTCGCGCCCATCTATCATGTTGAATCGACCACCGGCACCGCGCCGCGGACGAACGACGCGGCCGAAACGCGCAAGCAGATCGGGTTGGTTTCGGTGACGCTATCCCGCGCCGCGCTGCAGACGGAGCAGAACCGGATATTGTTCCAGAGCCTGTTCATGGTGGCGCTGGGCCTGGTGGCGACCGTGGTGTTTGCGTTGCGCATGGCGCGCACGGTGACACGGCCGGTGCTGTCGCTCACCCGGGCGGTGGACAAAATCAAGAACGGCCAACTCGATCATCGCGTCGCTACCCAGTCGGGCGGAGAAGTCGGCCGGCTGGAGGACGGCATCAACGCCATGGCCGCGGCGCTCCAGGAAGCGCGAGACAAGGAGAAAAAGCGATCGGAGGACGCGCTGTTTCTGGAAAAGGTGCGCGCGCAGGTCACGCTCGAATCCATCGGCGACGGTGTCATCACCACCGACGCCGAAGGCCGGATCGTGTACATGAATCCGGTGGCTGAGCAGTTCACGGAATGGAAAGGCGACGCCGCGCGCGGCAAACCGCTTTCCGAAGTGTTCAAGATTTTTGACGAGGATTCCAAGCGCCTCGAAGAGTACCCCATCCATTATTGCCTCCAGGAAGGCCGCGTCATCCGCCACGACAGCCATCATCTGCTGATGAGCCACGAGGGCGGGAAGATCGAAGTCCAGGACTCCGCGGCGCCGATACGTGACCGCGACGGCGCCATTCTTGGCGCCGTCGTGGTATTCCACGACGTCACCGAGATCCAGAGCATGGCGCGCCGGATGGCATTTCTGGCGAGCCACGATCCGCTCACGGGACTGCTCAACCGGCGCGAGTTCGAGACGCGCCTGAATCAGGTCCTCGAAAGCGCCCAGGCCGGGCAGCGCGAGCACGCGCTGCTGTATCTCGATCTCGATCAGTTCAAGATCGTCAATGATACCTGCGGGCATATCGCGGGCGATGAGCTCCTGAAACAGCTGGCGAACCACATGCAAAAGGAAATCCGTTCCAGCGACGTGCTCGCGCGCCTGGGCGGGGACGAGTTCGGGGTGGTGCTCGAGGATTGCTCCGTCGACAAGGCCAAGCAAATCGCCGAACTGCTGCGCCAGTCGGTCAAGGATTTCCGCTTTTTGTGGGAAAGCCGCACGTTTGAAATCGGCGTTTCCATCGGTCTCGTGCCGATCTCGCGCGACAGCGGCGGGATAACGGAGGTGATGAGCGCCGCCGACTCCGCCTGTTACGTGGCCAAGGACCACGGGCGCAACCGCATCCATATCTACCAGCCGGGCGATCGCGCCATGGCCCAGCGCCGCGGCGAGATGCAATGGGTGCACCGGCTGCGGCAAGGGCTCGAAAACAACAGCTTCGATCTGTATTGCCAGGCGATCGTCCCGCTGGGCGAGGAAGCATCCCCCTCCGCGCGGTTTTACGAAATCCTGGTGCGCGTTCAGGACGAGGACCTGGTGCTGCCCGCGGCATTCATCCCGGCCGCCGAGCGATATCATCTCATGCCGTCGATCGACCGTTGGGTGATCAAGACCGTGTTCTCGATGCTGGAAGAACATCAGGCGCGGAGCGGGGGCGGCGAACCCGGCAGCGCCCGCTTTGCGATCAACCTGTCCGGCCAGTCCCTGGGCGATGAAAAATTTCTGGAGTTCGTCATGCAGCAATTCGCCCAGCACCACATCAGTCCCGCGAACATCTGCTTTGAAATCACCGAAACGGCGGCCATCGCCAATCTGGCGCGCGCACGCGATTTCATTGCGCGATTCAAGAGCATGGGTTGCCACTTCGCGCTCGATGATTTCGGCTCCGGCCTGTCCTCGTTCGGTTATCTCAAGAGCCTGTCGGTGGATTACCTCAAGATCGCGGGCGATTTCATCGAGGGCATGGTCGAAGACCCCGTCGACCACGCGATGGTGGAGGCCATCAACCAGATCGGGCATGTCATGGGGCTGACCACCATCGCCGAATCGGTGGAGAACGCCCCGATCCTGAACAGTATCCGCGAGATGGGCGTGGACTACGCGCAGGGCCTGGGGATCGACACCCCGAAGCCCTTGCACCAGGTGTTGCAGCTGCCCGAAGGGGAGTGGAATGCGATCCGCGCGCGGGCGAAAGAAATGTACAACTGAGAAATTACCCGGTCAGCCGTCGTGGCGGCGCGGCGCGTTTCAGAACCTGTCTGAGAAACTCCCCGGTGTGCGAAGCCGGGTTCTGCGCCATGTCCTCGGGCGTGCCGGCGGCCAGAAGCTTGCCCCCGCCATCGCCGCCCTCGGGGCCGAGATCGATGAGCCAGTCGGCGGTCTTGATGACGTCGAGATTGTGCTCGATCACCACCACCGTGTTGCCGTGGTCGCGCAGCCGCATGAGCACGACGAGCAACTGCTGGATGTCGTGAAAATGCAGCCCGGTGGTGGGTTCGTCCAGGATATATAAGGTGCGCCCGGTATCGCGCTTGGACAGCTCGCGCGCGAGCTTGATGCGCTGCGCCTCGCCGCCGGAGAGCGTGGTGGCGCTCTGGCCCAGCTTGATGTAGGACAAGCCCACGTCCAGCAGCGTCTGCAGTTTCTGGTTCACGGCGGGGATGGCGCTGAAGAATCCCGCCGCCGTTTCCACGGTCATGGCCAGCACCTCGTCGATGCTCTTGTCCTTGTAGCGGATGTCGAGGGTCTCGCGGTTGTAGCGCTTGCCGCGGCAAATATCGCACGGCACGTAGATATCCGGCAGGAAATGCATCTCCACCTTGATCAGGCCGTCACCCTGGCAGGCCTCGCAGCGCCCGCCGCGCACGTTGAACGAGAAGCGGCCCGGTCCGTAGCCGCGTTCGCGCGCCATCGGCGTGGCGGCGAACAGTTCGCGGATCGGCGTGAACAGGCCGGTGTAGGTCGCCGGGTTGGAACGCGGCGTGCGCCCGATCGGCGCCTGGTCGATGTCCACGATCTTGTCGAACTGGTCGAGTCCCTCGATGTCGCGGCAGGGCGCCGGTTCGAGCGCCGCCCCGTAGAGGTGCTTGGCGACCGAGGCATACAGGGTGTCATTGATGAGCGTGGATTTTCCGGAACCGGAGACGCCGGTCACGCAGGTGAAAAGCCCCACCGGTATCGATACCTCCACGTCTTTCAGGTTGTTGCCGGTGGCGCCGCGTATCACGATCTGGCGCGCGGGATCGTTGCGCGTCCGCCCGGACGGGATGGCGATTTCCTTGTCGCCGCGCAAATAGGCCCCGGTGATCGAACGCGGGTGGCGCACGATCTCCTCGGGCGTGCCCTGGGCCACGATCTCGCCGCCGTGCACGCCCGCCCCGGGGCCGATGTCCAGCACATAGTCCGCGGCGCGGATGGCCTCTTCGTCGTGCTCCACCACGATCACGGTGTTGCCGAGGTCGCGCAGGTGCCGCAGGGTGTCGAGCAGGCGCGCGTTGTCGCGCTGGTGCAGGCCGATGGAAGGCTCGTCGAGCACGTACATGACGCCGACCAGGCCGGCGCCGATCTGCGAGGCGAGGCGGATACGCTGCGCCTCGCCGCCGGACAGTGTTTCGGCCGCGCGCGCGAGCGTCAGGTAATCGAGGCCGACGTTGACCAGGAAGCCGAGCCGGTTGGCTGAATCTCCTTGACGATCTTGTCGGCAATTTCGCCGCGGCTGCCTTCGAGGCGCAGGGTGCGGAAGAAATCCAGCGCCGCGCGGATCGGCAGCTGGGTGAGGTCGTGCAGCGGCCGGTTCTCGATGTACACATGCCGTGCCTCGATTTGAGGCGCGATCCGCCGCAGGTTTCGCACGGCTGCTGGCTGAGATACTTCGCCATTTCCTCGCGGACGGAACTGGATTCGGTCTCGCGGTAACGCCGTTCGATGTTGGGTATCACGCCCTCGAAGGCGTGTTTGCGCCGCGATTGCTGGCCGCGCTCGCCGAGATAAGTGAAGGTGATGATCTCCTCGCCGCTTCCGTGGAGTATCACATCACGTATTTTTTCCGGCAGCTCCTCGAACGGCTTGTCGAGATCGAACTTGTAGTGTTTCGCCAGCGATTCCAGCAACTGGAAGTAAAAGGCGTTGCGCCGGTCCCAGCCGCGTATGGCTCCGGCCGGCAGCGGCAGGCTGGGATCGCTGACCACGCGTTCCGGATCGAAGAACTGGCGCACGCCGAGCCCGTCGCAGACGGACAGGCGCCGGCCGGGTTGTTGAAGGAGAACAGCCGCGGTTCGAGCTCGGACAGGCTGTAGCCGCAATGCGGGCAGGCATAGCGCGCCGAGAAAACCATTTCCTGCGCGCTGCGGCCCTCGTCGTCCAATACCACGGTGCGCACCAGGCCCTCGCCCAGGCCGATCGCGGTTTCGAAGGATTCGGCCAGGCGCTGTTCCTGTCCGCGTTGCACCACGACACGGTCCACCACCGCCTCGATGGTGTGCTTGAAGTTCTTCTGGAGTTCCGGCGCCTCGTCCAGCGATACCACCGTGCCGTCGATGCGCGCGCGGATGTAACCCTGGGCGCGCAGCCGGTCGAGGATGTGCACGTGCTCGCCCTTGCGCGCCTCGACCATCGGCGCGAGCAGCATGAGCTTCGAGCCCTCGGGCAGCAGCATGACGTGATCCACCATCTGGCTGACCGTCTGGGCGGACGAGCGTCACGCCGTGTTCCGGGCAACGCGGCTCGCCGACGCGCGCGTACAGCAGGCGCAGGTAGTCGTAAATCTCCGTGACCGTGCCGACCGTCGAGCGCGGGTTGTGCGAGGTGGATTTCTGCTCGATGGAAATGGCCGGGCTCAATCCCTCGATCAGGTCCACGTCCGGCTTTTCCATGAGCGCGAGGAACTGGCGCGCGTAGGCCGACAGCGACTCGACGTAGCGGCGCTGGCCCTCGGCATAGAGCGTGTCGAAGGCGAGCGAGGACTTGCCGGAGCCGGAAAGCCCGGTGATGACGATGAGCTTGTCGCGCGGCAGGTCGACGTCGATATTCTTGAGATTATGCGTGCGGGCGCCGCGGATGCGGATAGATTCCATGCTGCTCGACTCGGTGTGACGGCCTGGCCGGGGAATCTTCCCGGAGCTGCAGGTCAAATGGCCAATCTGCTAATATACGCAAAATCCGAGACCTTTTCCCAACCAAACCGACCCCAAGCATGCTCTCTTCCGAACGGATGTCCCCTCTCGAACTGCGGGCGAGTATCGGGCTGGCCAGTATCTACGGCCTGCGGATGCTGGGCATGTTCCTGATTCTGCCGGTATTTGCCGTGTATGCCGAGCATCTGCCCGGCGGGCAGAGCCATACCCTGATCGGTCTCGCGCTCGGTATGTATGGCCTCACCCAGGCGATCCTGCAATTGCCGTTCGGCATGGCCTCGGATCATTTCGGACGCAAGCGCGTCATCTACTTCGGCCTGCTGTTGTTTGCCCTTGGCAGCTTTGTCGCCGCTTCCGCCCATGACATTTATATGGTGATTTTCGGACGCGCCATCCAGGGGGCCGGCGCCATTTCCGCGGCGGTGACCGCGCTGCTGGCGGACCTCACGCGCGAGGAACACCGCACCAAGGCCATGGCCGTGATCGGCATGACCATCGGCCTGACCTTCGCGCTGTCGCTGGTTCTGGGGCCGGCGCTGTACCATTTGATCAACATTCCGGGAATCTTCGCGATGACCGGCGTGCTGGCGCTGCTGGCCATCGTCGTGGTGAAGACCGCGGTCCCGGATCCGCGTCACAGCCACTTCCATTCCGACGCCGAAGCGGCGCCGGCGAAACTTCGCGATGTGTTGCGTAACCGCGAACTGACCCGTCTCAATTTTGGAATCTTTGCCCTGCATGCCGTGCAGATGTCGATGTTCGTGGTCGTGCCGTTCGCGCTCAAACAGACCGGCGGCATCGATGCCAATCACCACTGGCAGGTTTATCTGCCGGTGATGATCATCTCGTTCCTGTTCATGGTGCCGCCGATCATCTATGGCGAGAAAAAGGCCAGGCTGAAAGAGGTTTTCATCGCTTCCGTGGCGCTCATGCTGGCGGCGCAACTGGCCTTTATCACGGCGATCCAGCATTTCTGGGGTATCTTTATCGTGCTTTCGATGTATTTCGTCGCCTTCAATATCCTCGAGGCCAGCCTGCCTTCGATCATTTCAAAAATCGCGCCCGCGGGGTCCAAGGGAACGGCCATCGGTGTGTACAACACCTTCCAATCTCTCGGTTTTTTTGTGGGTGGCGCCATGGGCGGGTTGTTGTCGAGTTATTTCGGCGCTTCCGCCGTGTTTATGTTCGGCGCCGGGCTTATCGGCGTCTGGCTGGTTCTGGCGTTTCGCATGAAACCGCTGCCGGCGGTGAAAAACCTGATGTTCCATGTTCGCGAACTCAGCACGCAAGAAGCGCGTCGTCTGGAAGAAAGGCTTTCGGCGGTCCTGGGCGTCACCGAAGCCAAGGTGATTGCGGAGGAGGGCGTGGCCTATCTCAAGGTCGACGGCCGCCGCCTGGACGAACCGGCGCTGCGTGCACTTCTGCCTTCCACCTGAAGCCTGTCAGATTTATTTGTGCAGGTTTTTTCACTTCCCGCCTTAGGATATCGGCATAAGATGAGGAACCAAGTGCTGATTCCACAAGTGGATTGTCGAGGCGTTTGAATCTGGCTATGATGAGCGCACCCTAAACTTCACGGAGAATGGTTTTATATTTAAGGCACAGGGCTCTGTGATCAACCATTGGAGAATCGAGTATGGCACGCGGTGTAAACAAGGCAATTCTGGTAGGTAATCTGGGTCGGGACCCCGAAGTTCGTTATTCCCCCAACGGCCAGGCGGTGGCGAATGTCACGCTGGCAACGTCGGAATCATGGAAGGACAAGACCAGCGGCGAAAAGCAGGAAAAAACCGAATGGCATCGCGTCGTGTTTTTCGGGCGTCTGGCGGAAATCGCCGGTGAATATCTGAAGAAGGGCGCGCAGATCTATGTCGAAGGCCGTCTGCAGACGCGCAAGTGGACGGACAAGGACGGGCACGACCGCTATACCACCGAAATTGTCGCCAACGACATGCAGATGCTGGGCTCGCGCGGCGGTGCCGGTGCCCCGAGCAACGACAACTTCAATCAGGACCAGCCGGCGGATAACACCGGCAGCACGGGAGCCAAGAAGACCACTCCCGCCGTGGCCGGGGAATTTGACGACGACATTCCATTCTGAGCATAAAGAGCAGTGCACCAGGCGTGAGGGCGGATCCCTCACGCCTTTTTTATTCCAGGGGGTTAGCCCGGCGGCCAGTGCATAACACGTCCACCGAGCAAATGCAGATGCACATGAAACACCGATTGGCCGGCATCGGCATTACAGTTCAGGACGGTGCGGTAACCCGAGTCGGCGATTCCGGAGTCTTTGGCGATCCGTGCCGCGGTCAGCAATAATTTTCCGACGAGACCGGCATCGGCGGGCTTCAGATCATTCAGGGTGGCGGTGTGTTTTTTGGGTATCACCAGCACATGAACCGGGGCCTGGGGGTTGATGTCCTTGAACGCCAGTACGTCGTCGTCTTCGTACACCGTGTTGGGCTTGATCTGCCCCGACACCATTTTGCAAAACAGGCATTCTGTTGTCATAAATGAAGCCCTACTTCGCTGCGCTCGTTCGTCCTGTCATAAAGATTACGCCCTACTGCGCTACGCTTCGTTCGTCTTGCCATAATATAATTCCCCCTGGAGTTCTTGATGTGCTGCGCCCGGCGAAGGCCATTCGATGGCACAGCATAGTGCGGAACAGACGGTGAGAAAAGGGCGGACCTGGAGCTGGCAGACTGCCAAATGCCGTCTATATATATCGATTATGAATGGCATAACGAGTGCAGCAGGGTTACATTTATTTATTGGTTACAGATGGGCAATATTTTTGCGGGAGGTGGAAGATGCCTATGTATGAAGAGCCGGTGGTAGGCGCCTTTTACGAGGACGAGGATGGCCGGTCGTTTGAAGTGATTGCTTTCGATGAGAACGACGGATCGATCGAGATTCAGTACGGTGACAGCACAACCGATGAGATCGATCTGGATGACTGGTATGGCCTGGACCTGGAACGGCTTGAATCCGACGAGGAAGACGAAGACGATCTTGAAGAAACGGATACCAGCAAGTCGACTGACGATGACGTTGATCCGGATGAGGACGACGACGATTCCCCGGATGACGACGACGAGTAACCAAACGTCTCTTTGAAAAAATGCGGGCCTGCGAAGGTCAGGGGCAGGCCGTCCCTGGCCTGCCCGCTCGACGGGTCAACGATCCAGAGATCATTGACGCGTATCCGTCTCACCCTCGGCGCGCGCTTGCGTGCCTCACCTAAAAACTAAATTCTTCTACTTTCGAAAATGCTGAGATTATGGCGGGTTTCGCTTAAACCATATCCTTCAGCATTTTTAACGGCTGACACTTGACCACGTTGCGTGCCGGTTTCGCCTTGAAGATGACCTCTTCCTTGGTGAACGGGTTGATACCCTTGCGGGCTGGCACGGCGGGCTTGTAGACCATTTTGATCTTCATCATGCCGACGAGATTGAAGATGCCCGGACCCTTTTTCAGATCGCGCTCGATGAGGCTGGTCAACGTATCGAAAACGGCAACGACGTCCTTGCGCTTGAGACTGGTTTTCTCGGCGATATGGGCGTAGATCTCTGACTTCGTCGTCGGTTTCTTTCCCGGTTTGTTGTTTGCCATGTAGTGCTCCTGAGTGGAAGGTTGGGGTTAAGGGGTTTCCATGAACCGGGCATAATTTAGCGGAAAAACCAGGGGGATAGAAGAGCACAATGGCATTTTTCCCTGAAATTTACGGGTTCCCGGACAATCCTGCCGCGGCATCCAGCCCGGGTGATGTTCCCCCTGTGAAACGAAAAATAATTCATTAATTTTAGTGATTCTTTTCTTGGTCAGTCTCCTCGCGCCATCCCCATGGGTGGCGCCATGTCAGAGGCACTCCCGTGCCCGCCCATAACCAGGTGGCGGCTGTGGGTGGATGGCGTGGTCTTGCCTGGGCCAGGCTCAACACCGTGATCGTGACCTGCCAATAACCCGGTCAGACCGATCCGCTTGCAGGCGGCTGGATCAGGTTGGCGGATTATCGGTCGCGGATGTGGCGCCAGGCTCGCCCACTCCAGATTCCGGAGAACACTAGACAATGCTTTAAAAATAATGCGTTACAGCGGTCACCCGGATATAATGCGTCTTGTCTGTCGTATCTCCCGCCCCCATAATTCTGGGGGCGAACTGTTTTTCAGGAGGCTCTGTATGCCGATTTACGAATACGAATGCGGGGCCTGTGGCCACCGGTTTGAAGTCATTCAGAAAATGAGCGACCCGGCGCTTACCGGCTGTCCCAGCTGTAGCAAGTCAGAACTCAAAAAACTGATCTCCGCGGCCGGATTCCAGCTCAAGGGCACGGGCTGGTATGCCACGGATTTCAAGGGAGGCGCTCAGAAGAAGGAGAAATCCGAACCCGGTGCCACGTCACCCAAGAAGAAGACCGGTGGCTGTGGCGGCGGCACCTGCGGCTGCGCCCACTAATTTAAAGATGATGGCAACCCTGCGTCGTTACCTCATGGCCGGACTGCTGGTATGGGTCCCGCTCGGGGTGACACTGCTGATCGTGGCGTTTCTGGTGGATCTGATGGACCAGACGCTGCGTCTGCTTCCCGAAAGCCTCCAGCCGGAAAACATCCTCGGCTTCCGCATCCCGGGCCTGGGAGCCGTGCTGACGGCCGTGATCGTGTTCGTGACCGGCATGATCGTCACCAACCTCTTCGGCATGCAATTATTCAACATCGGCGAACGGATCCTGCAACGCATTCCGCTGGTCCGTTCGATCTATGCCTCGGTCAAGCAGGTGACGGAGAGCATGTTTTCCTCCGGCAAGTCGTTTCGCAAGGTGGTGCTGGTGGAATACCCGCGCAAGGGGATGTGGTCGCTGGCGTTTCAGACCGGCACCGGCGCCGAGGAAGTCCGGGACAAGACCGGACGGGACGTCACCAATGTTTTCATTCCGACCACGCCGAATCCCACCTCGGGTTTTTTTCTCATGGTGCCGCGCGAAGACGTGATTGAACTCGATATGAGCGTGGACGACGGCCTCAAGATGCTGTTGTCCGTTGGCGTGGTGGTTCCGGAGCCCAAGAAAGACAAAGTCATTGATCCACGCGTGCGCCGGCTCTCCTGAGCGCACTTTTCCCGATAGTCGATAAATTAATAAACAGGTCAGGCATGCGCAGTCATTTTTGCGGCGAACTCAACGAATCCCTCATAGGCCAACACGTCACGCTCTGTGGCTGGGCGCATAGCCGGCGCGATCACGGCGGCGTGATTTTCATCGACCTGCGCGACCGCGCCGGGGTGGTGCAGACCGTGTTCGATCCGGATCAGAAACAGGCCTTTGCCGCCGCCGAGTCGGTGCGTTCCGAGTTCGTGCTGCGCGTGCAGGGCAAGATACGCGCGCGCCCGGCCGGCACCGAAAATCCGCATCTGCGTACCGGGAAAGTGGAAGTGGTGGCCGACAGCATCGAGATTCTCAACCGCGCCGAGGCCTTGCCGTTCCAGCTGGACGAAGTGGATCTCTCGGAGCCGGTGCGCCTCAAGTACCGCTATCTCGACCTGCGCCGCGATTTCATGCAGAAGAACCTGCGCCTGCGCCACAAGGTCACGCAGACTCTGCGTCGCTATCTCGAGGATCACGACTTCATCGAAATCGAAACCCCGATGCTCACCAAGTCCACGCCCGAGGGCGCGCGCGACTATCTCGTGCCCTCGCGCACGCATCCGGGGCATTTCTTCGCGCTACCGCAGTCGCCGCAACTGTTCAAGCAGCTGCTGATGGTGGCGGGATTCGAGCGCTACTACCAGATCACGCGCTGTTTCCGCGACGAAGACCTGCGCGCCGACCGTCAGCCGGAATTCACCCAGGTCGATATCGAGACGTCGTTCCTCGACGAGAACGGCGTGATGGATCTCATGGAAGAGATGCTGCGCGTTCTCTTCAGGAACGTGCTGTCCGTGGAACTGCCCAATCCATTCCCGCGCATGAGTTACGACGAGTCCGTGCGGCGTTACGGCTCGGACCGGCCCGACCTGCGCGTGCCGCTGGAACTGGTCGATGTCGGCGATCTCATGAAGAACGTCGAATTCAAGGTGTTCGCCGGTCCCGCGAACAATCCCAATGGCCGCGTGGCGGCGTTGCGCGTGCCCAAGGGCGGCGAATTGCCGCGCAGCCAGATCGACGGTTACACCGCCTTTGTCGGCCAGTATGGCGCCAAGGGACTGGCCTATATCAAGGTCAATGACGCCGCGAAGGGACGCGACGGCCTGCAATCGCCGATCCTCAAGTTCCTGCCGGACGACGTCATCGCCGGGATCATGCAGCGCACCGGCGCGCAGACGGGAGACCTGATTTTCTTCGGGGCCGACACCGCCAAGGTGGTCAACGATTCATTGGGCGCGTTGCGCCTGAAGCTTGGCGAGGATCTGGGGCTCAGGCAGGCCGGCTGGAAAATCCTGTGGGTCGTGGATTTTCCGATGTTCGATTACGACGCCGACGCCAAGCGCTGGGTGGCATTGCACCATCCGTTCACCTCGCCCAAGACCGAAGATGTGGAGCGCGTCGACCTCGATCCCGCGAACGTGAAGGCGCGCGCCTACGACGTGGTGCTGAACGGCTCCGAGATCGGCGGCGGTTCGATTCGCATCCACCGCATGGACGTGCAGGAGAAGGTGTTCGCCGCGCTCGGCATCGGGCCGGAAGAGGCGCGCGCCAAGTTCGGTTTCCTGCTGGATGCGCTCAAGTTCGGCGCGCCGCCGCACGGCGGCATCGCCTTCGGGCTCGACCGCATTTGCGCGCTCATGAGCGGCGTGGATTCGATCCGCGACGTGATCGCCTTCCCCAAGACGCAGAAGGCCGCGTGCCTCATGACCGACGCGCCGAGCGAGGTCGACGAAACCCAGTTGCGCGAGCTGCATATCAAATTGCGCAAGCCTCCGGAGAAGGAACTGGCGAGGCAACTTGAATGACAGACGAGCGCAGCAGGGCTACCTTGTCGTCCCTGCACGGCGAAAAAGTTTAAACGCCCCGAATCGGTTCTGGTCGTGGTTTACACCCGGACCGGCAAAGTGTTGCTCCTGAAGCGCGCGGACGATCCGGATTTCTGGCAATCGGTTACCGGCAGCCTGTTATGGGAAGAAACCGAACCGCGGCAGGCCGCGGCGCGCGAGCTGCGGGAGGAAACCGGGCTTGAGGCCACGGAAGATTTGCGGAATTTACAGCTTACCTATCGCTATCCCATCCTGCCGAAATGGCGCCCGCGCTATGCCCCGGAAGTGCGCGAAAACACCGAACATGCCTTCGCGCTTGAACTTCCCGCTGAAATCCTTATAACGGTGAATCCCGCCGAGCATGCCGGCCATGGCTGGTTTACCATGGACGAAGCGGCGGGGAAGGTGGCTTCATGGACCAACCGTGAAGTCATCGTAAAGCTGAAACCCAGGGGCTGAATCATGGTATGCATGCTCGCCGCAAACAATTAGACGTCTCGCCATAACGAACGCCAGACCCCAAACCGTCGTTCTGCTCCACGGCCTGTGGTTCTCGGGCTACATTCTGTTCGTGCTCGCGCGCCGTTTGCGGCGCCAGGGTTTTACCGTTCATGTGTTTTCCTATCCTTCGGTTCGTGCCGATCTGAGCACGAATGCCGAACGGCTCGCGCGTTTTCTCGCCACGCTCGACGCCGACACCGTGCATCTCGTCGGTCACAGTCTCGGCGGCATTCTGATCCGCGCGCTGTTTCATCATCCATCCGCAGCAGCCAAACCGGGCGCATCGTGACGCTGGGCACGCCGCACGGCGGCAGCCGCGTGGCCCGGCACCTGAGCCGTCATGCTCTCTGGCGCCGGCTCATGGGATCGGGCGTGGCGCAACTGCTCGCCGGCACCCCGCGGGAATGGTCGTCTCCGCCACGCGAGATCGGCGTGATCTGCGGCACGCGTTCCTTCGGCATGGGCCGGCTGTTGTATCGCGACCTGCCGCGACCGAACGACGGTCTGCTGACCGTGAAGGAGAGCGCCTTTCCCGCCGCGCGCGAACATCTGGTGCTGCCGCTCTCCCACACCGGCATGCTGTTCTCGCACACGCTGGCGCGACAGGTCGCGGCGTTTCTGAGGTCCGGACAATTCGCCCATTGAGACCGGCGATTCCCGCGCGCGGTTGGGGGATGGTGGAGGGGAGTGTTACACTGGACGCACCGCTGCAGGCGGTTGATGCCTGAATAACATTACGGGATTCCACATGGCCGGCCATTCGAAATGGGCCAATATCAAGCACCGCAAAGGCGTGCAGGATGCCAGGCGCGGCAGGATTTTCACCAAGATAATCCGCGAAATCACCGTGGCGGCGCGCGCCGGTGGCGGGGGCGATCCGAAGCTAAACCCGCGCCTGCGCACCGCCATCGACAAGGCCCTGGATCAGAACATGACCCGGGACACCATCGAGCGCGCCATCAAGCGCGGTACCGGCGAACTCGAAGGCGCGCATTACGAAGAAGTGCACTATGAAGGTTACGGTCCGGCCGGAGTCGCGATCATGGTCGAGTGCACCACCGACAACCGCACGCGCACCGTGGGCGAAGTGCGCCACGCTTTCGCCAAGCATGGCGGCAATCTGGGTCAGGACGGCTCGGTGGCGTTTCTCTTCAAGAAGAACGGCGTGCTCAACTATCCGCCGGGCACGAGCGAAGACAAGATCATGGAGGCGGCGCTGGAGGCGGGTGCCGACGATGTCGTTTCCGACAAGGACGGCTCGATCGAGGTGTTGACCGCGCCCGAGGCATTTCATGCGGTGGTCGAGGCCATGGGCAAACGCGGACTCAAGCCCGAGCATGCCGAGATTCAGCTGCGCGCCTCGACCTCGGCGCCGGTGAGTGGCGCGGACGCGGAACAACTGCTCAAGCTTCTCGATGCGCTGGAGGATCTGGAGGATGTGCAGAATGTATTCTCCAATGCGGATCTCCCCGAAGAATTACTCAAGCTGGCCGGCTGATGCAGATCGTATGTAATCGCGCGCAGCGCGCACGGCTCGCATCCTTCCCCCTGAAAGGGGGAAGGAATGAGGATGGGGGCGCGATGCGTCAGGTTTCGCGACAACCTACCGACCCCCACCCCTGCCTCCCTGAGGGGGAGGGGGAGTGATTGGTGATGCGGATATTAGGAATTGATCCGGGTTCCCGTGTTACCGGCTTCGGCGTGGTGCAGGTATTGCGCAACGGCCGAATCGAATACATTGCCAGCGGCTGCGTGCGCGTGCCCCAGGGCGAACTCGCCGACCGGCTGAAGACCGTCTATGACGGCGTGACCGAGATCATCAAAACCTACCAACCGACGATGCTGGCCATCGAAAAGGTATTCATGGCAAAAAACGCCGACTCCGCGCTCAAGTTGGGACAGGCACGCGGCGCGGCGATTCTCGCCGGCGCCAACCAGATGCTCGACGTCGCCGAGTACACCGCCCTGCAGATCAAGCGCGCCGCCGTGGGCAAGGGCCATGCCGGCAAGCAGCAGGTTCAGCACATGGTGAAGGCGCTGCTCGGGCTCAGCGCCGCGCCGCAGGCCGATGCCGCCGATGCGCTCGCCTGCGCCATCTGCCACGCGCACCATGCCGTGGGCCTGCGATCGCTCCCGCGGCGACGCTCGGGGCGGCGCGGGATGAGGTTGCCCTTGTGATCGGCCGGCTGCAAGGCGTGCTGTTGCGCAAGGAGCCGCCGGCGCTGATGCTGGACGTGGGCGGCGTGGGTTACGAGCTGGAAGCGCCCATGACCACCTTTTACGAACTGCCGGCGGTGGGCGAGAGGGTCACGCTTTATACCCATCTCGTGGTGCGCGAGGACGCGCATCTATTATATGGTTTCGTCCGCGAGGCGCAGCGGCGGCTGTTCCGCGAGCTGCTCAAGGTCAATGGCGTGGGCCCGCGCGTGGCGCTCGCGGTGCTCTCGGGACTCTCGGACGAGGAGTTCAGCCGCTGCGTGGCGGAAGAGGATATCGCGCGACTGACCAAAGTGCCGGGCATCGGACGCAAGACCGCCGAACGCCTGGTGATCGAGATGCGCGACAAGTTGCCCAAGGATATTCCGATGCCGGCGTCCACCGCCACCGCGGCCGGTCCGGTGGCGCCGGGCGATCCGGTAAGCGAAGCGGTGAGCGCGCTGGTGGCGCTCGGCTACAAGCCCAACGAGGCGAGCCGCGCGGTGCGCAGCGCTTCCACCAAGGGGCTGAGCGCGGAAGAAATCATTCGTCAGGCCCTGAAGGGCATGGCAGTATAAAGGAACCCTTACCCGAGCCCTCGCGCGAGACATCTTGCGGAGAAACCGACACCCGCTTGGCGACAATTAATCATATGATCGAAACCGACCGACTGGTATCCGCGCACGCGGTGGAAGCGACCGACGAAACCGTCG
Source organism: uncultured Gammaproteobacteria bacterium (assembly GCA_963750625.1). Classification (GTDB taxonomy): domain Bacteria; phylum Pseudomonadota; class Gammaproteobacteria; order Acidiferrobacterales; family Sulfurifustaceae; genus Sulfuricaulis. Next base: position 16,728 of record CAVVRV010000028.1, read on the forward strand.
ATATGCGCCGGCTGCGTCCGGCGCGCCTGGCGGAATACGTCGGTCAGGAGCCGATCCGGCGGCAGATGGAGATTTTCATCGCCGCCGCCCGCGGGCGGCATGAGGCGCTGGACCATGTGCTGCTGTTCGGCCCGCCGGGCCTCGGCAAGACCACGCTGGCCCATATCATCGCCAATGAAATGGGCGTGGGCCTGCGCCAGACCTCGGGGCCGGTGCTGGAGCGCCCCGGCGACCTGGCGGCGATCCTGACCAACCTGCAGCCGAACGACGTCCTGTTCATCGACGAGATTCACCGCCTGAGCCCCATCGTCGAGGAAATCCTCTATCCGGCGATGGAGGACTACCAGCTCGACATTCTCATCGGCGAGGGCCCGGCGGCCCGCTCCATCAAGCTCGATCTGCCGCCGTTCACGCTGGTCGGGGCGACCACGCGCGCGGGACTGCTGACCTCGCCGCTGCGCGACCGCTTCGGTATCGTCCAGCGGCTGGAATTTTACGCCCCGGCGGAACTGGCCCGGATCGTCGAGCGCTCCGCCGGGATTCTGGACGTGCACATCGAACCCGAGGCGGTGACGGCGATCGCACGCCGTTCGCGCGGCACGCCGCGCATCGTCAACCGTCTGTTGCGGCGCGCGCGCGATTTTGCCCAGATCAAAGGCGACGGACGCCTGACGGGCGACATCGCCGAGCTGGCGCTCAACATGCTAGAAGTGGACCAATGCGGGTTCGATATGCTCGACCGCAAGCTGCTGCTGGCGGTGATCGAAAAATTCTCCGGCGGCCCGGTGGGGGTGGACAATCTCGCCGCCGCGATCAGCGAAGAGCGTGATACCATTGAGGACGTGATCGAGCCGTTTCTGATTCAGCAGGGCTATCTCATGCGCACGCCACGCGGGCGCATGGCCACCGCCACGGCGTGGAAGCATTTTGGCCTGAGGGCTCCGCAAACCCCCGATCAGGTGCAGCGCGGCATTTTCGAGGAATGAATCAATATAATCATTTTGGAACCGCAATCTGCGCTTATCTGCGGTATCACGGATAAAATGAAATCCGTTTTTTCCATTCCCATCAGGGTTTATTACGAGGATACGGACACCGGCAACGTGGTCTATTACGCCAATTATTTGAAATTCATGGAGCGGGCACGCACCGAATGGTTGCGCGCCCTGGGCTTCGAACAGGATGAACTTTCCCGCCGTGACGGCGTCTTATTTGCCGTGCGCTCCGTCAAGCTCGACTTCCTGAAGCCCGCCCGTTTCAATGACCTGCTCCAGGCGACGGCGCAGGTCGCGAAATGCGGGAATGCCAGTATTACCTTTGCGCAGCAGGTACGGCGCGAGGGTCTCACGCTGTGCGAGGGCGAAGTGAAGGTGGCCTGCCTCGATGTCGCCACGTTCGCGCCCTGTCCCATTCCGCCGCGTCTCCGCGCGCAGCTGGATGCCGGAGGAGGCACCGTGAACGTCACCGCCACCGAAGGCATCGCCATGTGGTCGCTGGTCCAGCACGCCTCGCTGCCGGTGCAGCTGGTGATGCTTCTGCTGCTGGCCGCGTCGGTGCTTTCCTGGACCATGATTTTCCGCAAATGGTTCGCGCTGAAGAGCGCCAAGCTCGCGGCCGACCGCTTCGAGGCCAAGTTCTGGTCCGGCACGAATCTCAATCAGATGTTCTCCGAACAGTCGCGCAATGACACGAACGTCACCGGCATGGCCGGCATTTTTGTCGAAGGGTTTCGCGAGTACAAGCGCCTCCATCAGCAGGCCAATATCCAGCCCATGGACATACTCGTGGGCGTGCAGCGCGCCATGCGCGTGGGGCTTTCGCGCGAGATCGATTATCTCGAGACGCATCTATCGTTCCTCGCCACGGTCGGTTCGACCAGCCCCTATGTCGGACTGTTCGGCACGGTCTGGGGCATCATGAATTCCTTCCGCTCGCTCGGCATGGTCCAGCAGGCCACCATCGCGCATGTCGCCCCGGGCATCGCCGAGGCGCTGATCGCCACCGCCATCGGCCTGTTCGCCGCCATCCCGGCGGTTATCGCCTATAACCGCTATTCCAATAATGTCGAACGGCTGGTGACGCGCTACGAAATCTTCATGGAGGAATTTGCCAGCATTCTCCAGCGCCAGGCGTTTGCCTCGAGGGCCTGACCATGGAGGCTTATCGCAAGCGCCGCAAGAAGCTGATGAGCGAGATCAACGTCGTGCCGTATATCGACGTCATGCTGGTGCTGCTCGTGATCTTCATGATCACGGCGCCTTTGCTCTCGCAGGGCGTGAAGGTGGATCTGCCCAGGGCCGCGGCGCAGCCGGTGGACAGCCAGGACCGCGAAACGCTGGTGGTGACGGTGGATCGCGAGGGCCGGTATTTTCTCGACGACCGCCGCATCACCCCCGAGGAATTGACCAGGAAAGTGGCGGCGATCCTGCGAGCACGGCCGCAGACGCCGGTGCTGATCAAGGGCGACCGGCAGTCCAATTACGGTGAGGTGGTCAGGGCGATGACACTGCTGCAATCGGCCGGAGCGCCGAGCGTGGGGTTGTTAACCGAGCCGCCGGGAAAATAACGTGTTTGCCAGGACGCTGCGCCGCAATCCGGGGAGAATCCGGGCCATTGTTTATGCCGTATTGGTGCATGCAGTGGTGATCGGCCTTGTCGTCATCGGGTTCCGCTGGACCATGGCCCCTTCCACCGATCAGGTGATTCAGGCCGTGGCTGTGCCGGAGCAGCCGGCGCGCAAGCCCGAGGCGGCGGACAAGCGCGCACAGGAAGAGGAAGAGGCGCGCAAGAAGGCCGAGGCGGAAAAACGCCGTCAAGCGGAGTTGAAGAAAACGCAGGACGAGGAACAGGCGCAGCAGCGTCTCGTCGTGGAACGCAAGAAGAAAGAAGCCGAGGAGAAGGAAAAGCAGAAACGCGCCGCCGAGCTTGAGCGCAAGAATGAAGATAAGCGCCGGCAGAAACTGACCGAACAGTCGCTGCAGGAGCAGCTGGCGGCGGAGGAAAAACAGCGTGCCGACGCCGCGAAAGCAGTGCATGCGGCCACCATCGTCGACAAGTACATTCCGCTGATCCGACAACGGGTCAGCCGCAGCTGGAATAGTCCGGTCGGTATCGCCAAAGGGCTGAAATGCGTGGTGCATGTACGTCTCACGCCGGCTGGCGAGGTGCTTTCGGCCGCCGTGGTGCGTTCCAGCGGCAACGAGATATTCGACCGCTCGGTGGAATACGCGGTGTACAAGGCCGCGCCGTTGCCGTTGCCGGAGGACCCGGCCTTGTTCGATAATTTCCGTGAAATCGAGTTTGTATTTGATCCCGATAAGGAGCTGAATAGATAATGCGTATTTCCTTGAAATGGATTGCCGTGACGGTAATGCTGCTGTGGTCCTTCAGCGCGCGTGCGGTGCTGACCATCGAGATCACGCGCGGAGTGGACACCGGCACGCCCATTGCCATCGTGCCGTTCAGCTCGGAAGGAACGGCCAAACCGGGCCAGAATGTATCCGACATCGTCGAAGCCGATCTCGCGCGCAGCGGACGGTTTGCCGTTCTGCCCCGCAAGGATTTCATTTCCACGCCGCACGAGGACAAGGACGTGGTATTCAAGGACTGGCGCATCCTCAAGGCCGAGGCGCTGACGATCGGCAGCGTGCGCTCGGCGACGCCGGGCAAGTTTCAGGTGCAGTTCCGGTTGTTTGACGTTTTCAAGGAGACCCAGATCGCCGGTTTCCGCTACAACGTCAGCGCCGATCTGTTGCGTTCGGTCGCGCACCAGATCAGCGACATCATCTACGAAAAAATCACCGGCGAGCCCGGCGCCTTCAGTACCCGCATCGCCTATGTCACGCGCGAAGAACCGCCCCGGGGTTTGCCGCCGGTCTACAAGCTGCAAGTGGCGGATTCCGATGGCTTCAACGCCCAGACGGTGGTCTCGCTCCGCCGAGCCGCTGATGTCGCCGGCGTGGTCGCCCGACGGTAATCGTCTGGCTTATGTTTCGTTTGAAGACAAGCGCTCGAAGGTGTATGTCCAGAACCTGACAGACGGGCGCCGCGAAATGCTGGCTGAATTCACCGGCATCAACAGCGCGCCGGCCTGGTCGCCCGACGGCACCCGGCTGGCGTTGACCCTGTCACGGGATGGCAATGCCGAAATTTACGTGATGCTTCTCAACTCACGGGCACTGAAGCGGCTGACATTCGATCCGGCCATCGACACCGAGCCTTCCTGGTCGCCTGACGGGCGTGATATAATTTTTACTTCTGACCGCGCCGGATCGCCGCAAATCTATCGCATGAACGCTTCCGGCGGGCCGGCCGAGCGCTTGACCTTTGACGGCGATTACAACGCACGCGCCTCGTATGCGGCAGATGGCAAATCGATCACGTTTGTCAGTCGCAGCCAGGGAGCTTTTCGCATCGCTGTTATGCGCCTCGACAACAAGACGCAGCAGGTGTTGACCGATACTTCGCTTGACGAATCGCCCAGTTTTGCCCCCAATGGGCGTATGATTATCTATGCCACCGAGGTCCGGGGGCGGGGGGTACTGGCCTCGGTCTCCGCTGACGGGCGAGTACGCCAGCTGTTTAAATTCGAGGAGGGTGATATCCGCGAGCCCGCCTGGTCGCCTTACAACCGTGAACTGCAATATAAGGAGTAAAGCATGAAGAAAAGGAAATATCTCGCCGTATCGTTGCTCATCGCATTGGCCCTGGCCGGTTGTGCCGGAGAGGAGGCGACCAAGCCTACCGCTGGGGACGAAAAAGGCGCCGCGCCGGCGCAGACTGCGCCGGCGACGGACAAATCCGCCGCCGGTGCTTCGCTTTCCGAGCGGGAAAAGCAGCGCCGCGCCGAACTGCTGGCGCAGCGCCGCGTGCACTTCGCCTTTGACAGCAGCACCATCGATGACGAGGCACGTGCCATCATCGAGGCCCATGCCGCCCATCTCGTGGCCAGCCCGCAGATCAAGCTGAGTCTCGAAGGTAACTGCGACGAGCGCGGCACGCGCGAGTACAACCTGGCACTGGGCGAGCGTCGCGCGCAGGCCGTCGAGAAGATGATGAAAGTGCTGGGTGTGGCCGGCGATCGCATCAAGACGGTGTCCTACGGCGAGGAAAAGCCGCTGTGCCAGGAGCACAACGAATCCTGCTGGCGCCAGAATCGCCGCGCAGAGATCGTCTATAAATAACGACGATGCCGCTTTCCCGGCGTTTCATCGCTTTGGCCGGGGTACTGGCGGCCGGCGCGTCGATTCCGGCCTTGCCAACCGCAGGCGCGGCTGAGGGTTCACGCAACCTGCCGCCGGTGGTTGAACTGGGGGCCGGCTCGACGCCGACCTCGTCGACACCCTCGCGAGAGGTGCTGGCCGACCTCCTGCAGCAGCTGGAGACGACGCAGGCGGAGGTGCGGAACCTGCGCGGCCAGGTCGAGGTGCAGGCGAACGAGATCGAGCGCCTGAAGGTACGTCAGCGCGAATTGCTCGCCGATATTGACCGGCGGGTGAGTGAGCTTGAACGTCGCGGCACCGCGGCTCCTTCACCCGATGCCAATGCCGCTCCCGTGGCGTCAGGTTCAGCGGCGTCGGCCGGTTCGGCGCAGGAGCAGCAGGATTACGACGCGGCGTTCAACCTGATGAAGCAGGGCTTCTATGAACGCGCCGCCAAGGGTTTTCGCGACTTTCTTGCGAAATATCCGCAAAGCGCATTGCGTGACAACGCCCGCTACTGGCTGGGCGAGGCTTATTACGTCGCGCGCAATTACCGTCAGGCGCTGGAGGAGTTCGGCAAACTCATGAGCGATCATCCAAAAAGCCCAAAAGTGCCGGACGCGATGTTGAAAACCGGCTACTGCCATTACGATCTGGGTGAATGGGCCAAGGCGCGCGAGAGTCTCAATCAGGTGATGGCGCGCTATCCCGGTACGCCGGCGGCGAAATCGGCGGAACAGCGTTTGGCGAAAATGAAAAAAGAGAAGCGTTAACTTGTGTCGCAAACCGACACATCAACCGCTAACACCCGGGCGGCGTCTTCCGTCGGAGACCGGCTGCGCATCACCGAAATATTTTTTTCCCTCCAGGGTGAAGCGCGCACGGTAGGTTGTCCCACGGTATTCGTCCGGTTGACCGGCTGCCCCCTGCGCTGCTCCTACTGCGATACGGAATATGCATTCTACGGCGGGCAGTGGATGGAGTTCGGCGATATCCTGCGCCGCGTTGCCGAGTATGCCCCGCGTTATGTCACCGTCACCGGCGGCGAGCCGCTGGCGCAACGTCCTTGCCGCGAACTGCTCACCGCCCTGTGCGACCGGGGCTATGAAGTGTCGCTCGAGACCGGCGGTGCGCTCGATGTCGCCGGTATCGATCCCCGGGTGAGCATCGTGATGGATCTCAAAACGCCAGGGTCCGGGGAGGAAAAGCGCAACCTGTACGCCAACATCGCGCAGCTGGCGAAAAAAGATCAGATCAAGTTCGTGATCTGCGACCGCGCCGATTATGAATGGAGCCGCGCAAAGCTCGCCGAATACAATCTCGACCGGATCGGCGAGGTGCTGTTTTCTCCCTGTCACGGGCAGCTGAATCCGACCGATCTCGCCGAATGGATTCTCGCCGACCGCTTGCCGGTGCGCCTGCAAATTCAACTGCACAAAATTCTGTGGAACGATGCCCGCGGACGCTGACGCCGGCGGAAAAGCCGTGGTGCTGGTCTCCGGCGGTCTTGATTCGGCCACCGTGCTCGCGCTCGCCACGGCGTCGGGCGCGCGCTGTTATGCGCTTACTTTCGATTACGGTCAGCGCCACCGCGTGGAACTCGATGCCGCACGCCGCGTGGCACAGGCGCAGCGGGCGGCCGATCATCGCGTCGTCAAACTCGACATCGGCTGGATGGGCGGCTCGGCGCTGACCGACGCGGCGATCCCCGTGCCACAGGAATTTTCTGCCGGCATCCCAATGACCTACGTGCCGGCGCGCAACACGGTGTTTCTATCCATCGCGCTCGGCTGGGCCGAGGTGCTCGGTGCCGCCGATATCTATATCGGCGTCAACGCGGTGGACTACTCCGGCTATCCCGACTGCCGTCCGGAATTCATCCAGGCGTTCGAACGGCTCGCGAACCTGGCCACGCGCGCCGGAGTCGAGGGACGCGGGTTCCGCGTGCAGGCGCCGCTGATGCAGCTGCGCAAGCATGAAATCATTCGCGAAGGGGTGCGCCTGGGCGTGGATTATTCGCTGACGCTGTCGTGCTACGACCCGGATGCGGGTGGACTCGCCTGCGGCCATTGCGATTCTTGCCGTCTGCGCGCCCAGGGCTTCGTTGAGGCCGGTGTCGCGGACCCCACTCGTTACCGGAGATAAGGCCCGTCAGGACTGGAAATTTTCTCGCATCTTGGCAATATTGGACTATTCTTCAGAAGGTCGGGCTATCAGAACCGCACCGACCGAGCACATGGGGATTTCGGAGAAAAAATAATGATAATTTCGATCCTGGTTCTGGAAGGCCCCTACAATCACGAAGCCTCCGACAGCGCCTATAACTTCATCCAGGCCGCCCTCGCCAAGGGCCACGCCATCCGGGGCATCTTTTTCTACGACGATGGCGTGTACAACGCCACCAAGCTCATGGACCCGCCGCAGGACGACCGGCATATTTCCAAGCGCTGGTCGGAACTGGGCGCGACCGGCATCGACATGGTGGTATGCGTAGCCGCGGCCAAGCGCCGCGGCATCACCAACGAGGTGCTGGCGCCGAATATCCGCATCTCGGGACTGGGGCAGCTCGCGAGCATGATCCATGAGTCCGATCGGATGGTGACGTTCGGCGATTGATTTTTCAGGCATCAAGACACAGGCGGGGCTCATGACGGAGAAAGGCAAGAAGGTCATGGTGACGGTGCGCAAGCCACCGCACGGCAGCATTTACGTGCAGGAGTCCATCGAGGTCATGTTCATCTTCGCGACCTACGAGATGGATCTTTCCGTGGTGTTTCTCGACGATGGCGTGCTCGCGCTGCACGCGGGCCAGGACACGAAGGGGCTCGGCATCAAGGGTTTCATGGCTTCGCTTGGCGCGCTCGTGGACTGGGAAGTCACGAAGGTCTACGTGGACCGGCAATCGCTGAAAGACCGTGGAATTCCCGAAGACGCGATTATTGCGATCGGCAAGGACGATGACAGCGGTGCACCGATCCGTCCTAAGGTGCTGGATACCGCCGACGTTGCCGCGATGATGGCCGAACAGCACAGCATTGTCTCATTCTAGGATTTGCCCATGCTCCATACCATCAATAAATCACCGTTCCAGAACAGCGCGCTGGAAAACTGCCTGCGGCTGGCGCGCGAGGGCGATGTCATTCTGTTGCTGGAAGATGGCGTGTACGCGTGTGCCACGGGCACCATCAAATCGTCCCTGATCGAACAGGCTGTGAGGCGGCACGCGGTTTATGCCATCGAGGCGGATTTGAAGGCCCGCGGCCTGGACAATCTCGTCAAAGAGGTCCGCGTCGCGAGTTATGGCGATTTCGTGGATCTGGTGGAAAAGCACCCGGTCCACGCCTGGTTGTAAGATAATAATCCAGGGACGGGTTTTATCCCCCCTTCTTGATATAGTAGTGAAACTTTCCGTTCGCTTCGCTGGATTCCACGATCTGATCGCCGGTCTTGCTCACCAGGGCGGGAATATCGCTCTTGGTGCCGACGTCGGTGGCCAGCAGATGCAGTACCTGTCCGGGCGCCAGTGATTGCAACATTTTTTTGCACTTCATGACGGGCATGGGACAGTTAAGCCCGCTGGTGTCCAGTTCTTTGTCAAAGGTCGGCATCGGTTGTACCTCATGGTGAATGCTGGATGGTTATTCTAACGCCCCCGGTATCTTCGGGTAAGCCCTGTCGCGTACGTCAAAATGTCATGGCGAGCGCCGGGATTCAGTGACCGGTGGCTATGGCGCTAGACGTCAAAGCCGCGCAAAATAATCCATGAGGGCTCCCAGGAATAAAGCCCCGGATATTCGCGTCTAGAGCGGTCATGTGTTTTTTCGCCTTAAGGCAGTAAGCGGGGGATTATGGAACTCAGTAATGTTCAGAACGTAGCCATGTGGGGATTTCTGGTGGCCGTGGCGTTCGGCGCCATCGCCAACAAGACGAACTTCTGCACCATGGGCGCGGTGAGCGATTGGGTAAACATGGACGACAAAAATCGTCTGCGCGCCTGGTTTCTGGCAATCGGTGTCGCCATCCTCGGATCGCAATTGTTGCAGGCGCTGGGTTACATCGATCTCAACAAATCCATTTATCTTTCCGCCAACTTCGGCTGGCTCGGGCATCTCCTCGGCGGGTTTCTCTTCGGCGTGGGCATGACGCTGGGCGGCGGATGCGGGCAGCGCACGCTGGTACGCACCGGCGGCGGCAATCTTAAATCCCTGGTGGTGATGCTGATAATGGGTATCACGGCCTACATGACTTTGCGCGGGCTGCTGGCGCTGGTGCGTATCAACGCCATCGAGGTTACCAACATCGATCTCGCTGCGCGTCAGGTCGCGGATCAGAGCCTGGCAACATTGATTCAGGCGGCGGTCGGTGCGACCGATGCCAACATGGTGCGTTGGGTCGTCGCGGCCGTCGTCGGTCTGGGCTTCACGATTTACGCTCTCGCCAGTGCCGAGTTTCTCAAAAGTTATCAGGAACCTGTTTGCCGGCGTCAGCATCGGACTGTTCATCGTCGCGGGCTGGTACATCACCGGCAAGATTGGCTTCGATGAGTTCGAACCGGTGCGGCTCGAATCCTACACCTTCGTTTCGCCGGTGGCGGAGAACGTGAATTACCTGATGACCTATACCGGCTCCACGATCAACTTCGGCATCGCCGCGGTCTTCGGCATCATCGCCGGTTCGTTTCTGTATGCCGTGCTTTCTGGAAATTTCCAGATTGAAACCTTCAGTTCACGCGGGGACATGGTCAATCACATGATTGGCGGCGTGCTCATGGGTTTCGGCGGCGTCATCGCCCTGGGTTGCACCATCGGCCAGGGCGTCACCGGCATGTCCACGCTGGCGCTGGGTGCGGTGATCACGCTCACCATGATCATCTTCGGCGCCGCGCTTGACCATGAAGGTGCAGTATTACCTGCATGGACGAGCATGGCTTCTTCCGGGCGTTGCGGCTGGCGCTGGCGGACATGAGACTGCTGCCCGCCGCCCGCTAGCCTGAATCAGCCTGATCCTTCGCTTCTCCGGCCCGAGTCATTCGGTTTGACAGGCCTGCGCGGCCTCTGGATAATGCCGCCTCCCGTTTTCCCCCACTTTGGCACACGCGGGCCGTTAGCTCAGTCGGTAGAGCAGCTGGCTTTTAACCAGTTGGTCGGAGGTTCAAATCCTCCACGGCCCACCATTTTAAGTCAAGTACTTAGTGGGATGGCCGGATCGTTCCACCGGCTGTTTTTTCTGTCTCCCGAGTACGAATAATCAAGCGAGTACGTTGTCTACCAAACAACCGGTCAGAAACCAGGTGCTTGGGTGTTCGATAGGCTACGGGGCGCGCCAAATAACATAAGGGACGGCTTCGGCCGCCCCTTGTCGCAGGACAACAATGCGCCACGGCCAGGCAGATTGCGGACTGTTGTCAGCTTTGCCTGGACGGAGGAAGCGCCGTGTTCGTCTTTCAGTGCCTGGCCGTCAGGACGCTGAGTTAACGCCAGTGGCTGTGTCAGCCGCGGCGTTCGCTGGCGGCGTGTCTGTCTTTGGGATACCGAAATTTTGGGGAAGGCTGATACGGTGGGGCATGCGCATGTTCCGGTGCTTGGTAACAAACGGCGGCTTGTCGGCGCTGCGAGTGACGCTGTTGGCCGAGCTTTGCCCATCACGCTGTCGGCGGTCTGCTCACTGCGGCAATGACCGGTTCTTTGAAAATCCCCAAGCCGCATGATGCGACCGAATTTGCCGGTTTGCGGGCAATTTCTCACACCCGCCTTGCCCGGCCGTACTCACGTCCCTATTTAATTAGGCTTTTAGTGCAGTTCAGGGCCTGTCTCGGCTTCCAAAACAGTCGATAGGGGAGGTCATATTTATGTGTTACAATGTCTTACAACGACCTGAACCGGGAGAACTCCCATGGGTACCTTGACGATTCGCCTCGATGACAAGCTCGAGGGAGAACTGGCCCGCCTGGCGAAGCGCACGGGACGGGCGAAAAGCGATCTGGCAGCGAGGCGCTGCGCAAGCAGCTGGCCATTCAGCGGTTCCGGCGCGCTGCGCCGCCGAGCCCTGCCCTACGCCGGGGCCGCCGGCTACCTGACCGATGAGGACGTCTTTCGCGACGTCTCGTGAGAATATTTGTCGACACCAACGTGTTGGCGAGCGCGATCGCCACGCGCGGTCTGTGTGCCGAACTGTTCGAAGGTATCATCACCCACCACGAGCTGCTCATTTGCGAGCAAGTATTGCAGGAACTTCAGCGAGTTCTCTCCCAGAAGTTCCGTCTGCCTAAACCCGTGGTCCGGGAATATCTCGGACTGCTGCGGGCCGAAGGCCATGTGGTCGCGGCGCCAGCCAATTTGCCGCGCTTGCGGATCAAAGATCCGCAGACGACGCCCCGATCCTTGCCTGTGCGATCGCCGCCAAGGCCGATGTCTTCGTCACGGGTGACAAGGCGTTCTGGATCTCGGCACGATTGTAGAAAATACCGATTCTCTCGCCACGTGAGCTTTGGCAACGACTTACGGGCGTCGACTAATCAACGTCTGCATGGCGAATTAAAAATCACGCTGCCACCGGTTTACGAAACCACCCGCGCAGGGGCAACTGCCGGAAGCGTCTCGGCGTGCCGACCCGCTTCCTCAACAGGCGATCGCGGCCCCGGCGAAAGCCCTGTGGGAGAATCGTGGGAAACGCATGTGCACGCATGAGCATACATAAGCATTCTTCATGAAATCGCAGCGGGACGTCCCATTCCAACTCATTGATTAACCAAGGCCGAAAAAGCGTTCAACTGGCTTTTAACCAGTTGGTCGGAGGTTCACTTTCTTCGCTTCGCTGTCCCGCTTCGCTCGAAAGCCCGGGGTTCGCCATCCCTGGCGAACCCGCTCGCCGGGGCGTTTGTCCACAGGACAAAGGTCTTAATCCGGCTCGCTCTCCACGGCCACTATAATTTTGGATAAACTGTCATTCGTTGACGTGAATGACGATGAATCCTGACAACTCTCCCGCACCGCCTCCGGAAACGAAAAGCCAGCGCTTGTTTTTCGCGCTGTGGCCGCCCCTTGAACTGAGCCGCGAGCTGTACAGCGTTGCCGGCCGGGTTCTGGAGGGCGAGGCGCGACGCGTGCCGCCGGAGAACATTCATCTGACGCTGGCGTTTCTCGGCTCGGTGAAGGCGTCATTCCGGCAATGCGCTGAACAGGTTGCCGCGGCGATTCGAACCGGCTCGTTTACGCTGACGCTGGAACAGATCGGCTGCTGGCCGAAGCCAGGCATCATGTGGGTGGGGCCCCGGCATACGCCCGAGCCCTTGTCGCGACTGGTGCGGGAATTGAATGCCGGGCTGGTTGCCTGCGGTTATGTGCCCGAAGAGCGATCTTATGCGGCGCATCTCACCTTGGCGCGCAAGCTGCGCCGCTTTAATAAAAATCTTTCGATCGACCCGCTGGTTTGGGATGTGCGCCGATTCTGCCTCGTGCAATCGCACACGCACGCCGAAGGCGCGCGCTATGAGATTATTCGCTCCTGGGAGCTTAATTCAGCGGAGCCGTGAGTACGCGTCCCTGGGACGGAAGTTTTGTGTAGAGCAGGGCGCGCATGGTCAGCAGGTTTGCCAGCGTGCCCTCGTGAACATGTATTTTGAGTGCGTTTTTTCCTTTGCGTTCGGCCATGCATTCGCGTCGACGCAAGTCGCTCGGTACGCAGAATGGGATCCGTGTAGGAGAAATAGGCCACCCGTTCTCGGCGCCGGATGAGTTCGAGAGTGATCGTGTGGCTGCGCAAATCACCGCGCGTGCCGATGACCAGCGCCAGTTCGCCGCGTTTGGCGATAAGATAGCTGAAGTAATTGGTATTGCTGACGGCGCAGATCAACCGGGCGATGTCTTGCCGTACCATTTCCAGCAAGTCGGCGCGCTTTTCTTCATGCTGGCATTTCCCCCGCGCACGGCCGTCTCTGAGCTGGGCGGCGATTTCATCGGGTGTGAAGAAGCCCGTCATGCCGTGCACACCTGGCCGTGTCCCGTCTTACCAGCGCGCATAGAGTCGACCGTTCTCAAGCTTGGATTCAAAACGCTTTAAAGGACGATTTCCTTTTTCCACGCACGCGCCGGTTTTAATGTCGAAAGCCCAGTGGTGCTTGGGGCAGGTCAAACGAAAACCTTCCAGCGCGAGATGCGGGATGTTGGTGACCTGATGCGGACAGCGGCTGTCGTATATGTGGAACTCGCCGTTGGCGCGGTACACGAAAAGGCTGCGCCCATCGCTGTCGCAGTAGGTGATTTTGCCGTCAGGAACCTGATCCGCCGGCCTGACTTCATGCCAGCGTTTTTCCTTGCCGAGGTTCTCGGCGCGGAATTCGGGAATGTCCATGTCGATCAGGATATCGATGGCCCACACAATCTTGGCAAGCCCGAGCGCGGGAAAGGCGTGCAGGATGGCGTCAAGGATTTCACTGGGAGTAGCTCCGGCATCGAGCGCGCGCGGCAGGTACTGGCGGAGTCCCTTTTCGGTCTGCGTCGCGATCTTGGTGATGACGGTGATCAGCATCCGCGTTTTCGGATCGAGCGATTTCCCCGTTTCCTTGAGAAACTTGAAATAGGACGTCATCGCGTCGGGTCGGGTCTTGACCAGATAATCCAGGGCATCACTCATTGCGGAAATTCTCCTGTTGTTGAGACGGCATGGCCATCGCACGTTGCCGGTTGGCCTGTATTATGCGCAGCCGCCGTCACCTGCACCAGCGATCCAAAAGAGATAACCCGGGTGGGTTCGCCGCCCGGAAGACCGGCGATGAAGGAAACCTCAACCACCCAGGGGGATATATTTGGTCGGCAAGACGCCGTGCGCGCCCGGGGGGAGGACCTTGCGGATTTCCAATTCCCGGCCGGGCCCCGCGCCTTCCTGATGCATCAGGTCGATGACCTTGGGGGGAGTAAAGGGGGTCTTGTCCGGATTGAGAACCATGGCCACCTTGGGTTTCAGGCGGCGCGTGCGGTTGACGGAGATCACCACCCCGATGGCGCCGGTGCTGAGTTCGACGACGCTACCGATGGGGTAGATGCCCATGCACTGGATGAACTGCTCGACCAGCACCGGCTGAAAATCGCGGCCGCGCCACGAGTACATTTTTTTCAGGGCATCGTGCGCCGACATGCCGGCGTGATAGGAACGATCCGACGTGATGGCGTCATAACAGTCCACGATGGCCCCGACGGAACCGAAGAGTCCGATGTCTTCTCCCTTGGCGCCGATGGCGTAGCCGCCGCCCGCATAGCGTTCGTGATGGAACCGGGCGACGTCAATCGCCACGGAGGGAATGCCGTGGGTTTGTTCGAGAATATCGACGCCGCAGGGGACGTGACTTTTCATGAGAGTGAATTCTTCTTCCGTCAGCTTGCCCGGCTTGTTGATGATATCGTTCGGGACTTTCATTTTGCCGACGTCATGCAGCAGCGCGCCAAGCCCGAGCAGGTTCAGCTCCTCGTCCGATAGATCCAGATGGCGACCGAAGGCGAGCGCCAGCACGCACACGCGCAGACTGTGGAGCGCGGTGTATTCGTCCTTGTTCTTGAGCTGGTTGAGGCACATGAGCGCATCCGGGTTGCGGATGACGCTGTCGACCATGTCGGCAACGACTTTTTTTGCGCCGCTGGTGTCGATGCTGCGGCCGAGACGCACGTCCTCCATGATGTCGTAGACGGCCTCGCGGGTCTTGGTCACGACGATTTTGGCTTGACCGATTTCCTCGTCGACCGTCGTTAAATCCTGATACCGCGGTGCGTGGCGGTGCCACGGGGCGAAATTCTCCACCACCTTTTCGAGGTGGATGACGCGTTCCTTGGAATCGTCCCCGGTCGTCAACGCCGTGAATGACGTTGCCGCGACGCGCCGTGGCTTCGGAGAGACATCGGAACCTTCGTCGGTGTCGATGAAGACGTGCTTGCAGTGCTGCTTGAGCTGCTCGATCTCCTCATCCGACGTGATCTCGAAACCCTGAAACAGGAATGGCGTATCGCGCCAATTCCGGTCCAGCTCGGACACGTACATGCCCGAGCGCAGATCCTCGACGGGAATCTTCTTCTTCATAATGCTAAAGATAGCAGCAAGAAACGCGCCAAATTGGCGCGAATTCAGGGGGTAGGAGCAAAAAACGGGTTAGGCTTTCTGCTTGTTTTCAAGCAGTTTATAGATTATCGGCGTGAGGATGATTTCCATGGCAAAGCCCATCTTGGCGCCAGGCACGACGATGTTATTGGGGCGGGACATGAACGAGTCGTGGATCATGCTTAAAAAGTAGGGGAAATCGACATTCTTCGGGTCGCGGAAACGGATCACGACCAGGCTTTCGTCCGGCGTGGGGATGTCGCGCGCGATGAAGGGGTTGGAGGTGTCCACGATCGGCACGCGCTGAAAGTCGATGTGGGAGCGCGAGAACTGCGGGGTGATGTAGTGCACGTAGTCGTACATGCGCCGCAGAATGGTATCCACCACGGCCTCGGCGGAGTAGCCGCGCTGGGCGGTATCGCGCTGAATTTTCTGGATCCATTCGAGGTTGACGATCGGCACCACGCCGACCAGCAGATCCACCCACTTGGCGACATCCACGCCGGCCTTGGCGTCCACGACGCCGCCGTGCAGGCCTTCATAGAACATGAGGTCGGTGCCGGAGGGGATGTCTTCCCATGGAGTGAACTCGCCGGCCTTGAGCGCCGTGCCAAGTCGCTTGTTGTGTTCGGCGGCTTCTTCTTCGTTGTGCAGGTAGTAGCGTTTCTTGCCCGTGCCGGTTTCGCCGTAGGTCTTGAACTGTTTTTCCAGCTCATCGAAAATGTTGGCCTCGGGACCGAAATGGCTGAAGTTACGGTTGCCGCTGGCCTCGGCCTTTTTCATCGCCTCGCGCATCTCGGCGCGGTTGTAACGGTGGAAGCTGTCTCCTTCCACGATCGCCGCGTTGATCTGCGCCCGCCGGAAAATATGCTCGAAAGCAACCTTGACGGTGGAGGTGCCGGCGCCGCTCGAGCCGGTGACGGAGATGATCGGGTGCTTCTTGGACATCGAATGAGTTCCTTCAGGCCACTGAAAGCGGGACATTCTACCTCAGAGAGAGATATTTTCGCTATTGACCCGGCATAGAGGTTTATAAATGAAGGCGGCCATAGGTATTGCCCGATATCCGTTACGGACATGCCGGGTCAATAGCGGATACCACTCGCCGTGGGGCGCGGTACCCGCCCCACGTCAAGCAGCGTATCCGGGATTGCCGGAAGCACCTTTGAGCCGGGGAATATAGGGCTTGCCGATGCGGACGGTTTTCGCCGCACGCAGATAATCGGCCACCAGATCCCAGACGGGCTTGCCGGGCTCGATCGGCTGGACACTGGCCCAGCCGGCGACTTTGTATTTTTTCACGGCATTGAGCGGCTTGCCTTTTATCGTCACGTTTTGGATGCGGCGGCCGCGCCTCTGGGCGAGATCGAGCGTGTACTGCAGTCCCCCGACGCGCACCATGTCCCCACCCTGCTGATAGTAAGGATCTGGGTGGTACAGGTTGTCGGCAACGTCCTCCATGATCACCTTGATCTGCTCGCCGGTGAGTTGGTTCACGGTAGCGGTCGCATAGGTGATGGCGGTCTGGTCCATGAGGTTGTCCATGGTGATCGCGTCTCCCGGCAGCAGCGTGGTGCCCCAGCGGAAGCCGGGCGAGAACGCCATGTCCGCGCCCTGAACCGCGAGCAGCGCATCGATGATCAGCTGGTCGAAGGTGCCGTTGAAATTGCCGCGACGATACAGCAGTCCTTCGGTCACCGCGAGTTTCTCGCTGAGCTTGTCCTGGAACGGCGCTCGCACCTTTTCGATGTAAGCGGCCATTTCCTGGTCGGGTGCAAGCAGGTTGGCGAACACCGGCAGCAGCTTGTAGCGGTAACCGCGCAGCTTGCCGTCCTTCACGTCGAGATCGAGCAACGACAGGAATTTCCCGTTGCAACCGGAGTTGATGACGAGCGTCTGGCCACCGCGGTTTTTGACGACGACTGGGCGCAGGCACGGCGTCATGCGTGTGTCCGCCGAGGATGGCATCGATGCCGCTTACGCGGCTCGCCATCTTGAGGTCCACGTCCATGCCGTTGTGCGACAGCACCACGACCACTTGCGCGCCCTTGCCGCGCACCTCGTCCACCATTTTCTGCATGTGATCGTCGTTGATGCCAAAGGTCCAGTCCGGGATGAGATAGCGCGGATTGGCGATCGGCGTGTACGGGAATGCCTGGCCGATGATCGCGACCGGCACCTTGTTGATCTCGCGGATGACGTAGGGCTTGAAGATCAGCTCGCCCCAGGTGGCGTCGTTGACGTTCTGCGCCAGGAAATCGATATGACCCTTCAGATCGTTTTCGACAATCTGCTTCACGCGTTCGGCACCGTAGGTGAATTCCCAGTGGGCGGTCATGATGTCCACGCCGAGCAGCTTTTGCGCATCGACCATGTCCTGTCCCTTGGTCCACAGCGAGGTGGCCGATCCCTGCCAGGTGTCGCCGCCGTCCAGCAGCAGCGTGCGGTCCGGACGGCTGGCGCGCAGGTTTTTCACCAGCGTGGCGAGATGGGCAAAGCCGCCGATCTTGCCGTAGCGGCGCGCGGCCTGCTCGAAATCGAGATAGGTAAAGGCGTGCGCTTCGAGGGAGCCCGGCGCGATCTTGAAATGTTTGAGCAGCGCTTCGCCGACCAGATGCGGGGGTTTTCCGCGCGCCGCGCCTACGCCGATATTGACGTTGGGTTCGCGGAAGTAGGTCGGTATCAACTGCGCATGACAGTCGGTCATGTGCAGCAGGCTGACATTGCCGAAGGGCGGTACATCATAGAGGGCGTCCGTCTTTTTATCATCGGCGGTGGCTTTACGGCCAAGAATGCCGTCATCCAGAACGAGGCCGGCGGCGGCCCCCATGGCGAGCATCTGCAGGAATTCACGTCGGGAAAGGCTCATGGTCAGTTCTGTCTCAAGGAGTGCAAACCAGGGAAAATTCTAATGGACAACTCAGGGTCATGCTACCGTCTCTGCATAAGACGCGCGGAACGAGCTGCGTATTCCTTGGAAAAGAAAAAACCCGGCGTTTTTGGCGCCGGGTTTCAATCTGAGTATTGGATGACTTTAACTTAGCCTAGTTACGCATGGCCGGCGCCGTGAGGGGCAGACCGCTGCTCATGTAGGTCTCATAGAGCTGAAGGTTATTGTAAATCTCGCTGCCGTGCTTGAAAGGCTTGGCGCGCACCTGCGAATTGCAGGTCTTGTAGCGCTGGTGAATGGTTTCCAGACGACCCCATTCCAGACGCTGGGCCGGCCATGCCGTGGTGTGGCCGAGCGCGGCGCTGAGCGGCTGATTGCCGCCGAAGTTCTTGCCCGCCAGATCCATGTGACAGTTGGAGCAGGCAAAGTTGAGCTGACCGCGCCGCTGCCACCAGAACTTCTTGCCCTCTTCGTAGGCCTTGACGGCGCCGGGGCTGGAGAGATCGATCTTGATACGCTGTCCTGCTGAAAGCGAGTAGAAATACGCAGTCAGCTGGGCCAGCTTGACGCGCGCCGCCTGGTCCTTGTCGAGATCGGTGAATTCGGGTTCACCATTTTTCTTCAGGCAATCGTTCAGATCCATCTCCGCGGTGCGGACCTTCTGGCTGGCTTCATCCCAATAGGGGTAGCCCTGGGCGATGTTTTTGCCTCCATTCTTGAAGCAGCTGGCGAAGGTCTTGCCGTTCTTGAACGGCGTTTCCCATCTTGTTTTGCCATCCGCCACTCCCAGCTCGAACGGAGGGAATTCGTTTATCAACTTCCATTGATCACGGTACTCCTGCATGTCCGGCAGGGCATAGAGACCGTTGGCGTACTCATCGAACGGGACCGTAGGAAATTTCTTTTTGAAAAATTCCCTCAAATTATTGAGATCGGCAGCCGGGTCGGCAACGGCCGCTGATGTTGTTCCAGCAATCACGCCCAGCACTGCCAGAATTAGTAATATTTTTTTCATCGCGGGTTCTCCTTTGGTGAATTCACGGGCCGCTTTAAGCGGCGCACTCTATCAGCCGATAGTAGCTTCCCCACTACCGCTTTCTCCCTTGTTGTCGCTCCAGGTGACCTTGAGCTTGTCGCCGGCTTTGGCGCCCTTGAGCTTGATACCGACCAGCGGATCTGTTGAAACCGCCGGGCCGAGATCGGCATTGGCCACTTCCTTGCCATTCAGCGCAAAGGTCATTTTCTCGATAAAGTGCGCAGGAATCTTCTTATCCTTGTCTTTGGGATCCGGACGCAAGCCGCTTTCCATCGGATGACTCACCAGCACCAGAACGTCTGTATCGCCGCCCTGGGTCTTGGTCCGTATTTTCGTCTGTCTATCTGCCATGTTATGTTCCTCAACAATATTCGTTCAATGACGTCACAGGGCTAGCCCCCGCAACCGCCCGCCGTGACCTTGATGTTCTGCTTGGCCATGTAGAGCTTGCCGCCGGATTTGACCACGGCGTAGACATCCGAGGTCTCGGCCATCTTCATGCGCGCGGAGAAATAGCCCTCGGCCCCGGAGAAGGAGGCATGGGCCACCAGCGGGCTGGGGTTTTTCTCCACGAATACCGCGATGGCCTCGACGTTGGGCATCTCGGCGGTTACCTGGACCTGAACTTGGGCGCTGTTTTCGGCCTGAGCCGGGGCCTTCAGCTTGATCGACGCCGAGGGGCTCATCTGCGAGGAGCCGAACAGGGCCTGGACGGCCTCATCGATTTTCTTGGCACCGAAGGCGGCCTTGGGCCACTCGGCGGCTAACGCCCAGCCGGGGGCGAAAAGGCTCGAGCCGGCGCTCACCAGCACCGCGCTCGCCAGGGTGCGCTTTAGGAAGGTACGACGGGGAAGATGGGTCACGGGGTCCTCCAAATATTTGAGAATGATTTCACAACCATAAAAATAATGTTGCTTGAAGCGTTGGATGCGATGCAGACATCACAACGACAGAACAAACTCCACAACCTTGTCAACTTCATCCGGGGTCAGAATCTGATTCCGGCCAAACGGCGGCATAACCGAATGCGGGTTGGCTTTGTTGGAGTCCCAGATCTGGTCGCGCAGCTTGGCCTTGTCGGGAAAGCGCTGCTGCATGGAAACCAGCGGCGGCGCGATGTTTCCGTGTGCGATGCCGGCAATGGGGTGACAGCCCATGCAGTTGCCCTTTGTGCGATTAATGGCAATGCAGCCGCCCTGGGTTACGACATCCTTGGGTGGATTGTCCTTGCTGTTGCACACCTGACTGTCTGGCGCCTGACCTGCGGCTTGTACGGCAGGCGCGGTCAGCAACGAACCTAGCCCCAGCAGCACCGTGGCGGTGCCGGAAATAACGAAGTTGGCGATTTTCTGCATTGCTCCTCCTGCATGTTTCTTGTTGAACAAAGCGACCGCTGATTATTGATGCGTCACAAACAATTTGAACATGTCCGATCGGTTGGTTCTACCTTGCCTTGGATCGAAGTCGTCCCGCTGCCTCAAAAATCTCACCGGTTTCGCATAGGCCATACAAGCATGAAAATAACGTTCTTTCATGCCTGCCATGAGAGACAAAAGTAGATTAACCATCTTGCCAAGAATGACAAGCCCCCATTTTGAGCCCCGGCACTGTATATAAGCATGTGTTAATGTAAGCCACCCATATCAATGAAAAGCCGGCCATGCGCCCTTATGGCTAGCCTGTGAGACGCAATAACCCGGGCGGATATTCCAAGAAGGTGGAATGGGAGTCGGATTACTTCCCCTGATAGACCGCCATTTCTTCCTTGATCGCCGCTATCCGCGCCTCGAGGCTGGATTGCAGATAGAAATTGTCGCCTGCGTAGCGGGTCGCGATCTGTAGCTGTTGGATCGCGGCGTTGGGATTGCCGCTGAAATAGTAATATTCAGCGAGGGCCTTATGGGACTCAAAGGATGAATTCATGCCGCCGGCTGCCTGGGCCAGCATCTGGTATAACACCGGGCTCTCCGGACGCTGCTGCAGCGCCGTTTTGAGCAGATCCCTGGCCTGTCGGTAATGGTCGGTTTTCAGCAGCGCGCTGGCGTAATACTGCACCAATGCCGCATCGGAGGACGATTTGGCATAGGCATCGGCGTAAATGCCGAGCGCCTGCTTGTAGTGTTCCATGGCCATCTCGGCTTCTGCCTCGAGAATGCGATAGGAGGGTTTGCCCGGATGGCGCTCGATGAGTTTCAGGGCCTCGGCGCGCGCCGCCGCCGGCTGACGTGTACGCAGCAGCGCCACCGCATAGCCGTAACGTTCCGCGTCGACGTTACGGTATTTTCCCTGCGCCAGATTTTCCTTGAAGCTGCGGACAATTTCATCCGGATTGCCATCAGATGACAGGGCACGGATCTTGGCGCGCACCTGCTGAAAGTCGCTGCTGTCGAAAACCGGGCGGACCGGATATTTTTCCGCGCGGTTGCGTGAATCGGCGATACGATTGGTCGTGACCGGGTGTGTGCGCAGGAATTCAGGAAGGTTGGTCTCGTTCAATCGGTTGATATTCTGCATTTGCTCGAAGAATGCCGGCATGGCGCGCGGATCAAAGTCGGACCGCGCCAGGGTTTGCATACCGATGCGATCGGCTTCTTCTTCGAACGTGCGTGTGTAGTTGATGCCTTTCTGGGCGACCGCCGCGCTGGTCAGCGCGATGGCGGCTTCGCCGCCCTGATGGCCGGAGGTTGCCAGCAGTATGCCGGCCAGAATCGCCGCCATGGCCGGCAGAGTGGTGCGTTGCGATTCGGCGATCATTCGCGGAATGTGCCGCTGGGTGATGTGCGCGATTTCGTGCGCCAGCACCGAGGCGAGTTCCGCCTCGTTCTCTGTCGCCAGTATCAGCCCCGTGTGCACGCCAATGAATCCGCCGGGAAGAGCAAAGGCGTTGATGGTTGGATTATCGATGACAAAAAACCGGAAATCCTGTTGTGGGTTGTCGCTGTGCGACACCAGTTTCCGGCCGAGTGACTGGATGTATTCGGTGATCTCGGGATCGTCTATGAACGCCAGCGAGCGACGCGACTGACGCATCAGGTCTTCCCCCAGTTTGCGCTCTTGTGCCGGCGAGATGACCGTGAGCGATTCATCACCGAGATCCGGAAGATTGGCTGTGTCGGCGTACGCGGGGGCTTGGCCAAGCTGACACAAGAGGGTTACGGCAAGCAATGCACGGCAGGACTTAAGCCACATGGCCAATATTGTAGGGACGTTGTGTTAAAACATCGATGTGCACGCGGTGCGCCGTATTGGCGAGCCGTGGCCTGATTTGACCGAGTAAATGACCGGTCGCCGGCATGTCGGCAATCTCGCGTAATACACAAGTCATTTCAGTGCCAGTTTCGACCGCAAGTGGTTTAGTCAAGTTTCAGCATCTGCATAAAATTGTTTATGCCAGGCAATAAATTTTTCCTGAATGTATTATACTTTTGTTTTTCAAAGGGTTATATGGTTCTGGGGTCATCCCCCGGTAAGCTTGCCGATCCTTGGCAGGACGATGACGCCAAGGCTATGGATGACATTCCTGCCCTGTTTAATCCTAAATTAGAATTCTATAATATAGCCGCCTTCATGATTATGAATTTCATCGAATTTTTTTGACGAGGAGGAAAAATGGCTGATCAAGATCTCGACGCACGCGGATTGAACTGTCCGCTTCCCATTCTGCGCGCCAAGAAAGCGCTCAACACACTGACCACCGGTCAGACGCTGCACATCATCGCCACCGATCCAGGATCGGTAAAGGATTTCGAGGCGTTTGCCAAGCAGACAGGCAATCAATTGATGGAGTCCGCCGAAGCCAACGGCGAATACTCTTTTGTACTGAAGAAGGCGTAATCCTGTCGTTGAAAATCCGACCACTTAATATTTGCGTGGGGAGATATGGCCGATCAGGGATACGATGCACGCGGATTGAACCGTTCGCTTCGCATTTTGCGCACCAGAAAGCGCTGAAAACACTGATCACCGGTTAGACGCCACAATCGTCGCAACCGATCCAGGATAAGAGGGGCACAAATTGTGCCCCTTTTTGTTCGCCCCATCCCCGGGGTTCGCCCCTTTCGGGGCCAGCGCCATAAGGCGGCGCTGTCCAAATTCAGTTCTATGCTCGATCTTCCAGTCTCGCTAAGAGCTCCAGGGCTTGCCATGGATGCAAGCCCGCTCGATGGAGCGCGATTGCGAATCGCAAAGCTCCACCTCGCCCGGCGAATTTGTGTTCTAGCCCGCACTTTGTGCGCATTCGAGCCATTCGGTCACCATAGTGTTGACCACCGTTTGAATGAGGGAAGGAGCATCCATGCGCGCCGCCACGGAAAATGACGCCATCCCCGTCACGTCTATCGCCGAATGATGACCCGGGCGCTCACCCGAAGACGTGCAGCTCTCCACGGCCGCGACGACTGCGCAGGGGTTGGCCGAGAGCCTGATGCATCGTATCCGCCTGCACCCACTGTCTCAATCATCTACCCTGAAGGCTGCCGTGCCAATTGCGCCTGCTGTGGCCGGGTGCGGCATCGGGAAGAGACGCGCGACTATGCCGACCGCAATCTCATCCGCGTCGACTGGCCGGCGGTGCATCACGAGGAAATCATTGCGCGCGTCAAAAATAGCGAGGGCAATAAGCAGTTCGAACGCATGTGTATTTCCAGAATCAGCCATCCCGATTCCCATGACGATATCTTTGTGCTCCTCGAACGCTGGGTTCGGAAAGCACCGCAGATTCCGGCATCGATCCTTTTCAGTCCCACGATGCTCGATTACGGTCCCCGGCGCGGATGCGCGATCTGGACGCGGATATCATCGCCGTCGTTGGACGGCGTGACGCCGGAGATAATCGATCGCACCCGCGGGCGCTGTGTCAACAGCTCGAACAAGTGGGGCAAGAACTGGCGCACGCTCGAATAGGTCGTGGAAATCTACGGGCCGGAACAATTCGGCACGCATCTCATCTGCGGCATGGGCGATACCGAACAGGATATCCAGAAGGTAGCGCAGAAGATCCGCGACATGGCTGCCATAATCACATTTTGCGTTCTTCCCGGAGCGCAGCTCGTTGATGGAAGAGGGGAGACGGCGTCGCGCGATCAGCAGCGGCGGGCGCTACTGGCGTGTTTTCTCATTGGTTATGCCGGCAGGGATGTCAGCCAGATGCGGATTGAAGCATCGGCCGTTTGACCGATTTCGGCATGAACAGGGACGCGCTGGAGGTGCTGGTGGATTCCGGCAAACCGTTTCAGATCTCCGGATGCCCCGGGCATGACAACGAGATTTCCGCCTGCAATCGTCCCTATGGTGGGGGATATTCGCTCATTCCCGCTTGCCCTCAATGCCCGCGACGTGGCGCTGGTGCGTCGGCAGATTCAGGGAGACGATGTGAATACTTATAATGAAGAAGCGTCAAAATGAAGCAATAACGCCGTGTTTCAGGGAGTCAGTGGCCGGGGCCTGAAAATTCACTAAATAGACTGATATTCATGTACTTAGTTACATTTCCTACTAGTAACGTTAAGTAATTGACATTTCTGCAGCGTCAACTTTACTTGCCCTAAGTGTTGCAACTCAGGGACTGTTGTCGTTACGCATGCAACAGCGCTGTTCTGAGTGAATAAGATCCGGGGCTTTCATTCTGGCGGCAAGAACAGGTTGGAGAGAGTATTTCCCACAGAAGAATAATCCAGATTGATGGCTTCAGGTTTTGGCGATTCACCTGGGAGCATGACGCTCCTTAACATTTTCGGAGGGTAGTGACATGTCGGGCATGAAAAGGAATGTTGTTCTGGCTTTGGCGGTAGCGGCGGCAGTAGCGGCGCCGAGCGCGTTTGCCACCAATGGCTATTTCTCGCACGGTTATGGAATGAAGGCGCAGGGCATGGGGGGCGCGGTGTGGCATGCCGAGGATTACTTTCGGTGGCGACTAATCCGGCCGGTATGGCCTTGGTCGGAGATCGTATGGACGTGGGTGTGACTGGTTCCGTCCGGATTCGAGAGGGCGAGATTACCGGAAGCGTTTCCCCCGTTTGAATGGCATGCTATGATGCCAGCGACAGACGGATTTCTTCATTCCGGAATTCGGTTACAACAAGATGATGAATACCAACATGTCGCTTGGCGTTTCTGTTTATGGCAACGGCGGCATGAACACGAATTATCCTACGGCCGATCGGCCGGGATCTGCCGCTGTTCAGCGTGCAGGTACGAATTCCGCCGGCGTCGACCTGGCGGGCTGCGCAGCTCTTCATCTCCCCGACATTGGCCTACAAGCTCACGCCCGAACACTCTGTTGGTATCGCAATTAATTTTGCATACCAAAAGTTTAAGGCGACCGGTTTGCAGAATTTTGACAACCCGGGTTTTCAAGTCGAGCCCCGGCAATGTGACGAATAATGGTTATGACAGTTCGACCGGCTGGGGTTCGCGCATTGGTTGGATCGGCCAGATTACCCAAGCCGTGACGCTTGGTGCGACCTATCAGACCAAAATGAGCATGGGCGAGTTCGACAAATATAAAGGTCTGTTCGCCGAACAGGGTAAGTTCGACATCCCGTCTAACTATGCGTTGGCATCGCCTATCAAGGCCACGCCAAAAACGGTCGTTGCTTTCGATATCGAGGAAATCAAGTACACCGACTCCGCAGCAGTCAGTAATAAAATTGACCCGCTGCTATCGGGTGTGCAATTGGGCAGCGATAATGGCCCGTGGTTTCGGTTGGGACGACATGACGGTTTACAAGTTGGGCATCTCAGCATGAAGGTAAGTAATGATCTCACTGTCCGTGCCGGTTGGAATCACGGTAAGCAGCCGATCCCAAGCAGTCAGACGTTGTTCAACATGCTGGCTCCGGGCGTGGTCGAGGATCACTTGACACTGGGCTGCAACGTGGAAGCTTGCCAAGGACAGTGAAATCTCCGGGATGTACATGCACGCCTTTAAGAATACAGTACATGGGTCTGGTTCCATTCCGCCTGGCTTCACCGGAGGAAATGGTGCGAAGCGGACTATCACGATGTACCAGGATTCACTGGGCATTGCTTGGGGCAAGAAGTGGTAAGGGTTAAAGGATAAATAGTCCGTCATTGAAGGGCTGGAAGTAATTCCAGCCCTTTTATTTGATTCCGGAGACATGAGCTATGTGGACCAAATTCCTTAACAAGTTCTTCCTCGTCGTCATGGCGATTCTTTGGATGTCCAGTCAGGCTGCGGCTGAAACGCTCAAGCCTTTCGTTCTGGGCGACACGCCTCCCGGGGATCTCAAGCAGGTGGCAGACGCGGTGAAATTGAAGGTGACCGCCGCGGGATTTGAGATCGTCGGCAGTTATTCGCCTTTTGCCAACGCCGTCGTGATCTGCGTCACCAACAACGACCTGAAAACGACCGCGGCCAGCGTGCTCAACGGTGGATTCGGCGCCGCTCAGCGCATCTCGGTGACCGACGTCAAGGGCAAGATCCAGGTGGCGTATGTGAACCCGGCCTATCTCGGCACGGCCTACGGCATGGGCAAGCTCGAGTCTGTTTCCAACAAGCTCAAGACTGCTCTGGGCGCCGTAAAGACATTCGGTTCGGAAAACGGTATTCCTGAGGAAAAACTGGGGCCTGGCAAATACCGTTACGCCATGTTCATGCCGTATTTCAAAGATGTGGATTTTTTCATGGAACATCCTGACTATAAGACCGCTGTGGATACGGTTGAAAAGAATCTGGCCGCCGGTGTTGGCGGTACCAAGAAAGTTTATCGTATCGATCTGCCGGGCAAACAGATTAGCGTTTTCGGTGTCGCGATCCCCAAGGGTGACGGTATCGACAAAGGCAACAAGGATACC
This sequence comes from uncultured Gammaproteobacteria bacterium, assembly GCA_963750625.1. GTDB lineage: Bacteria > Pseudomonadota > Gammaproteobacteria > Acidiferrobacterales > Sulfurifustaceae > Sulfuricaulis. The sequence continues at coordinate 43,753 of CAVVRV010000028.1, forward strand.
GACAAGGAAATCATCGACATCGTCGATTTTGGCGAGCTGAAACACACCGCTTACCTGCCCTATGAATTGATGGTGGACGGCAACCGTGTGATCGCCTTGCGCGCGCGTTATCGCATAGCCCTGAATTTCCCGGACACGACCATGGCCGGTGAACACGGATTCACCAAGATCATGACGGCCCCGTGGGGGATCCAGTTGGCGCTGGAAGCCGTGGCCGGTTTCAAGCGCGAACAATAGGCGCCCGATAAGCAGCCGGTAGCAACGCCGGCGCCCGGTAATACAAACAGACACGCAAAACGTGTCTGTTTTGTTTTATGAACCACGCTCGTGTCATGTTATTTGTATGGAAATCCGCGCAATCGCATCACGCTCAGAATGATCTAAACTAAACACAGACCGAATACATAGACTCAACATGTCCGAAGCCACCAGCCCGAAAAACAGCCCAGCCGCCGCGCCTGCCGGCGATGCCGCCGGTTCGATCGGCAGCACGACCGACCCGCTTAAGCTTCTGGGCCAGGTGCTGGCGCACGCCGTGCGGGTCAACGCCTCGGACATCCATTTGCGCACGCGCAATCATCCGATCCTGCGGGTGGACGGCAACCTGCGCACATTGCGCGAGATTCCGCCATTGCCGCCGGATTTCATGGAGCGCTTGTCGCGCACCATGATGTCGGCGCGACTGCTCTCGCTATTCGAGAAGTCCCATCAGGTGGACCTTTCCATCGGCTTCAAGGATATCGGCCGCGTGCGCGCCAACATCTTTTATCAGCGCGGTTCCATCGGCATGGTGCTGCGCGTCATCAGCACCAACATTCCCACGCCCGAGGAATTGTTCCTGCCGGAAATCGTGACGGAATTGACAAAACTCGAGCGCGGCCTGGTCCTGCTCACCGGGGCGACCGGCTCCGGCAAATCCACCACGCTGGCCTCGCTCATCAACGGTATTAACCTCGCGCGCAGCGAACACATCATTACCATCGAGGACCCGGTCGAGTTCCTGTTCTCCGAGAAGCGTTCGATCATCACCCAGCGCGAAGTCGGCATCGACACCAACACGTTTGCCGACGCCATGCGCGCCGCCTTGCGCGAGGATCCGGACGTGATTCTCCTGGGCGAAATGCGCGACCCGGAAACCATTGAAACGGCGATGATCGCCGCGGAAACCGGCCACCTCGTGCTCTCCACGGTGCACTCACCGGGAGCGGCGGAGACCATCTCGCGCATCGTCACCAGTTTCCCGCCGGAGGCGCAGGTCGGCATCCGCGCCAAGCTGGCGCAGAATCTGCGCGGTGTGGTCAGCCAGCGCTTGTTGCCGCGCAAGAGCGGCCAGGGCCGTATCGTGGCGTGCGAAGTCTTGACGGTCTCGGCATTGTCGCGCGAGTACATACTGGATCCGGTCAAGATCAAGGAACTTTCCGACCTTATCCGCAAAGGCACGCTGGCCGAGGGCATGCTGAGTTTCGATTCCTCCCTGCTCAGTCTGGTCAAGCAGGGGCTCATTGATGAGGAAACCGCCCTGTTCTACGCGACCAGCCCCACGGACCTCAAGCTCAAACTGCAAGGCTTCTGACGCGCGTTTCCCTCACGGGTGGCGCGAGTATCTATCGAGCAGTCTTTGTGTTGAAATGCGCCGGCCAATATATTTAAATTTAAATAAATAAATCGCCGGGAAACGGCTTACGGGTGGATGGGATAATTCGATGGCGGATCGGAGACTTCAGGTTTTTCACACCGTGGCGCGTCTGCTGAGCTTCACCAAGGCGGCCGAGACGCTGCACATGACACAGCCCGCCGTGACCTTCCAGATACGGCAGCTCGAAGAGTATTTCAACACGCGGCTGTTCGACCGCACCCACAACCGCATCAGTCTCACCGCCGCGGGCGAGCGCGTATTCGAGTACGCCGAGCGCATCGTCGCGCTTTATTCCGAGATGGATATTCGCGTCCGCGAGCTGACAGGCGATGTCAGCGGCATTCTCATTATCGGTGCCAGCACCACGATCGCGGAGTACATGCTCCCGAGCCTGCTCGGCACATTCAAGGAAAAACACCCCGGCATCAACATCCGGCTCAAGGTCTCGAATTCCGAAGGCATCGTGCACATGGTCGAGGACAATTCCGTGGACGTGGGCATTGTCGAGTCGCCGATCGTGAACAAGAATCTGGTGGTCGAGGTCTGCTGGCACGACAAGCTCGTGTTCATCTGCCCGCCGCAGCATCCGCTGGCGAAGAAACCCAAGATCTCAGTCGGGGACCTCCAGGGCCTGCCATTCGTGGCGCGTGAGGAAGGCTCCGGCACGCGTGAGTTCATCAATGAATACCTCACGAAGAACAACATGCAGCCGCATGAACTCAACGTCAATGTCGAGGTGGGCAATCCCGAGGCCGTCAAGAGTGCGGTCGAGGCCGGGCTGGGCGTGTCGATCGTGTCGCAGGCGACGGTGGTGAAGGAGTTGAAACTGGGCACGCTGGCGGCGCTCCCGCTCGAGCCGCAACTCGAACGGCCGTTCTCCATCGTGTTCCAGCGCCAGAAGTTTCGTCTGCGCGCCATGGATGAGTTCATGGATTTCGCCCATGAACACTGCGAAAAACGCGCCGCACAGAAGAATTCCCATTCCTAGCGCTATCTGGCGACTCGCCGTGCCGGACAATATTGAAAAACGCCTGGCCGAGATCGTTAACCGGCTTCCCGCTGCGCAGGCCGCTGCGTTGCTGGAATTCGCCGAGTTTCTGCTGATCCGTCATGGTGGTACCGGCGCGGAAGCAGTGTCGAGCGTCACCGCCGCCGAAATCCCCGCGCCGCTCGATATTCCCCGTCCCGCGGAGGAGAGCGTGGTCAAGGCGGTCAAGCGTCTGCGTGCGACTTATCCGATGCTGGATGCGAGAAAGCTGCTGAATGAAACTTCAGCAATCATGACGCAGCATGTGATGCAGGGGCGGGATAAAGTTGAAGTGATTGAGGAGTTGGAAATATTATTTCGCTCGCATTACGAGAAGTTGACCGGGAATAATAAAGATTAGTTGTTGCCGTCATCTGTGCGAAAGCTACATTTGTTGTCATGCCCGCGAAGGCGGGCATCCAGGCGTCGTCCCCGCGAAGGCGGGGATCCAGGTCTTGAATGATCAAAAGCCGCCTACAGGCGGCTTTTGACTTTGAAAGACTAATTGCGGGTGGCTCCGCCCCTGCACCCTGGGTCGCTTTTCTTTGCTTGCCCAAAGAAAAGCGACCAAAAGAAAGGGCCCCCTGGTCGGCGCCGCCATCACCGCGGGTTCCCTCGCGTCGGCGTTCGCCTCACGGGGGTGCGCCGACGCGACATCCCTGTCGCGGCGGCGCACGCTCGCGATCCCTCGCTCGCCCCTTCGGGCCCGCGCGTCGGCTTCACGCGGCGCTCGGCTTGACCAAGGGGTTTTGAAAAAACCAAGTCTGACGATTAACGTCGGCAACACCATCAAGGCTGGTTGTTTTTCAATTGCCCCCGTAGCCGCGCGCCGAGCATCGCAGCCGGATTAATTTTCGAGGAACGCCAGGAGCCTCGTGTTTGAGCCCGGGTAACGCGGGTGTTCAGCGACCCGGCGATTTCAGGCGAGCGTTGATCTTCGCGCGAGGCGCAAGGATGTAAGGTCGGCGGCTTCTTCGGGCGAGTATTCGGGTGGGGTTTCGGTTTAAGAATGGCGTCGTTTCTCTGCGTATTTATTCTCTGGACAAGCAAAGAAAGTCAGCCCAGGGACCGGGGGCAGCCACCCGCAATGTTCTATCTGCGCCCGCACTGGCATTTACAGTTGGTGCTATTCACTCGGGCTTGGGCTATGGCTCGCCGCTTTCGCGGGAATGACAACAACTAGAGGATCTCCGACGCGTAATCGGCCAGGCGCGAGCGCTCGCCGCGCTGCGAGCGTGATGTGCCCGCTGTGCTCCCACTGCTTGAAGCGATCCACGACGTAGGTCAAACCTGAAGTGGTTTCCGTCAGGTAGGGCGTGTCGATCTGGGCGATGTTGCCGAGGCAGACGATCTTGCTGCCGGGGCCGGCGCGGGTGACGAGGGTCTTGATCTGGTGCGGGCTCAGGTTTTGCGCCTCGTCGATGATGAGGAATTTCTTCAGGAACGTGCGGCCGCGCATGAAGTTGAGCGACTTGATGCGGATGCGGCTGCGCAGCAGGTCGTGGGTGGCGGCGCGGCCCCAGGCGCCGTGCTCGTGGGTCGCGGTTTCCTGCAGCACGTCGAGGTTGTCCTCGAGCGCGCCCATCCACGGGCCCATCTTTTCCTCTTCGGTGCCGGGCAGGAAGCCGATGTCCTCGCCCACCGGCACGGTCATGCGCGTCATGATGATTTCCATGTAGCGCTTGGTCTCGAGCGTCTGCATCAGCGCCGCGGCCAGGGTGAGCAGCGTTTTGCCGGTGCCGGCCTGGCCGAGCAGGCTGACGAAATCCACTTCCGGGTCCATGAGCAGGTTCAGCGCGAAATTCTGCTCGCGGTTGCGCGCATGGATGCCCCAGACCTTGTTGCGCTCCGAGGCGTAGTCCTTCACGACCTCGATGATTGCCGAATCGCTCTCAATCTTGCGCACCACGGCCTCGAAGGGGCGCTGCTCGTTGATGTACAGGAACAGGTTGGGCAGCCAGGCGCGCGCCTTGGGCCCGCGCAGACGGTAGAAGGTGCGGCCTTCCTCCTTCCACGATTCCATGTTCTTGCTGTGCGTTTCCCAGAAATCCGCGTCCAGTTTCGACGCGCCGGAATACAGCAGGTTGGCGTCGTCCAGCACCTGGTCGTTGGTGTAATCCTCCGCGTGAATGCCGAGCGCACGCGCCTTGAGGCGCAGGTTGATGTCCTTGGTAACGAGAATCGTCTGCCGGTCGGGATGGCTTTTGCTCAGATCGAGCGTGATGCCGAGCAGGGCGTTGTCCGAGCTGCGGCTGGAGAGGCCGAACGGCAGCGGGCTGCGTGCCTCCTCCATGTGAAAGTACAGATGCCCGGTTTCGATATCCTTGGTGACGGAAGGCAGCTTGATGCCGTGGCTGATGTCGCCGTTGGCCTTTTCCACCAGCTCGTCGAGCAGGCGGCTGACCTGGCGCACGTTGCGCGCCACTTCCGACATGCCGACCTTGATGTTGTCGAGTTCTTCCAGCACCACGATGGGAATGACCACATCGTGTTCCTGAAATCGCAGGATCGAGGTCGGATCGTGGATGAGAACGTTGGTGTCGACGACGAATATCTTTCGCTTGGCGGTCATTGAGGCTTTGACGCGGGTTTCTGGAGTTTCCGGATTTCCTCGATGACTTCGTCCACGTGTCCCTTGACCTTCACGCCGCGGAATTCGCGGCGTAACACCCCGTCCTTGTCGAGGATGAAGGTGCTGCGGTCCACGCCGAGATATTTTTTTCCATACAGGCTCTTTTCACGGATTACGTCGAAGATTTGGCAAAGCACCTCGTCTTCGTCGGAAATGAGCTCGAAGGGGAATTTGAACTTGGCCTTGAATTTTTCGTGCGAGGCGAGGCTGTCGCGCGAGACGCCGTACACCGCGGTCTTGAGTTTCTTGAATTCATCGGCGCGGTCGCGGAAATCCTGCCCCTCGAGGGTGCAGCCGGGGGTGTCGTCCTTGGGATAGAAATACAGTACCGTGTATTTTCCCTTGAGATCATGCAGGCGGAAGGTCTTGTCCGCGGTGGCCTGCAGCTTTGTGTCGGGGACGATTTTTCCTACTACGGCTTTTTTCATGGCGGTTTCTGAAGCTGGTGGCTGAATTGTAACGGGATGGCGCGCCGGATAACAGGGATTGCCAAAGCTGTCTCAAAAACGTCGCGAGCGGCCGTCAGCCGGGTGAGGACGGAGCGCAGGAACCGGAGTGGACACGGCAGTCCATGAGGATTCCGAGCACCGCCCGATCCCGGATCACGGACGCGCAGCAGTTTTTGAGACAGCTGTCAGTCCGCCTCGCGCTCGACGGTGCAGCAATGCGGCGCGGATTCGCCATCGCCGCGCAGTACCTCGCCGGTGACGGGATTGGGACGGAAGGTGGTGCAGCCCTTGAGGCCCATGTGATAGGCCTGTTGGTAGATTTCCTTGAAATCCTCGAAGCGGTAATCGCGCGGCACGTTGATGGTTTTGGAAATGGAATTATCCACGAATGGCTGCAACGCCGCCTGCATCCCGAGATGCGCCGCGGGGTTCAGCGCGCGGGTATCCACGAAGGCGGACGACGGTTTCCCGGCGCCGCGCTGTTCGCGCCACCGGTGCAGGGCGTAGTCGGTCAGCGGGTGCTCGGTGTAACGGCCGTCGAGCTCCAGCACGCGCCGGGTGAGGCTGAATTGGTACACCGGCTCGAGGCCGCTGGAAATATTGTTGGCCAGCAGGCTGATCGTGCCGGTCGGCGCGATCGCGGTCAGGTGGCTGTTGCGCAGGCCGTGACGCGCGATGTCATCCTGGATGTCGTGCGGCAGGCCCTGGATGAATTTTCCCTGCAGATATTTCTCGCGCTCGAAGAACGGGAACGCGCCTTTTTCCCTGGCCAGGGCGATCGAGGTGCGGTAGGCCGTGTGGCAGATTGACTGCATGATATTGGCGGCGAGCCGGCGAGCCGGTTCTTCGTCGTAGCGCAGGTTTAGCATGATGAGCGTGTCCGCCAGGCCCGTGAATCCCAGGCCGATGCGCCGCGTGCCGCGCGCCTGCGCGGCCTGTTTTTCCAGCGGGAACTGCGAGGCGTCGATGACGTTGTCCATCATGCGCGTGGCGACGGCGGCGGTATTCCGGATGCCGTCCAAATCCAGTCGTGCCTTGTCACCGAAGGGATCGTGCACGAACGCGGTCAGATTGATGGAACCGAGATCGCAGGCGCCGTAGGGCGGCAACGGAATTTCGCCACAGGGGTTGCTGGAGCTGATGTGCTCGCGGTACCAGAGATTGTTGAACTGGTTGATGCGGTCGATGAACAGCACGCCCGGCTCGGCGTATTCGTACGTGGCGCGCATGAGCCGGTCCCACAGGGCGCGGGCGCGCACGCGCCGGTACACGCGGCAGCGCACCGGCGCGGATTGGCCCGACCAGGGCCGCATCACGGTTTCGACTCCCGCGGCAGCGCCATCCTCGGCGGGGAAGACGAGCGCCCAGTCATCGTCGCGGCGCACGGCGTCCATGAAGGCATCCGTGACCAGCACGGAAAGATTGAAATGCCGCAGCACATGGCTGTCGCGCTTGGCGTCGATGAAGGCCTCGATGTCGGGATGGTCGCAGCGCAACGTGGCCATCATCGCGCCGCGGCGCGCGCCGGTGGAAAGCAGCGTGGCGCACATGGCGTCCCAGATCTGCATGAACGACACCGGCCCCGAGGCGACGGTGCCGACGCTTTTCGCCTGCGCGCCCTGGGGCCGCAGCGTGGAGAAGTCGTAACCCACGCCGCCGCCCTGCTGCATGGTGAGCGCGCCTTCCTTGAGTCCGTCGAAGATGCCGTCCATCGAATCGTCGATGGTGCCCATGACGAAGCAGTTGAACAGCGTCACGCGCCGGCCGGTGCCGGCGCCGGCCTGGATGCGTCCGCCGGGGAGGAATCTGAAATCGCGCAGGGCTTCGTAAAAACGCTGTTCCCACTGGGACCGGTTGTCCTTTTCCACCCCCGCCAGCGCGCGCGCGATGCGCCGCCAGGTGTCGTCGATGGTTTCGTCGCGCACGACATCGCCGTCGCGGAAGCGGTATTTGCTGTCCCAGATGTGACGGGAAATCTCGGTGATGAAGGGGTCGTCAGCCATGGCTCGTCAATTCTGTATGACTCCGCGGTCCACCGCCACTGCCAGTTCGCGCAGCGCCGGTGCGACGGTGACGGGGTAGGGCGGCGCGTCCTCGAGTTCGCGCAAGCTGGCGTGGCAACCGCTGGAGTTGCTCCGCCGCGCGGCGGCGAATGTCCGTGAGTGTTTCCGGCGCCTGCACGCGCTTGCCGTTTCGCATCACCGGCCGGATCAGGGCCTCTCCCGGTTGCGGATCGGTTTCGAGCGTGAGCACGTCGCCGGTCATGACGCCGCTGGCGTCATAGGCGCGATACACCTGTTTACGTCCCGGCCAGGTGGCCTTGCCTTCGGAGCGCTTGCGCCGCGCACGCCCGGCGTATTCCTGCAACTTGTAGGCGCAGTCGAGAAACGGCGCATCGGCCGAGGTATCCATATTCGTGCCGACACCGAAACCGTCGATCGGTGCGCCGCGTGACAGCAGGCTCCGCAACGCATGTTCATCGAGGCTGCCGCTCGAGAAAATACCGATTTCCTTGCAGCCCGGCGTCGTCCAGAATCCGGCGCACGTTGTGGGCGTGGAGGGCGAGATCGCCGCTGTCGATGCGGACCGCCTTGATGGTAATACCCGCTGTCTTCAGTCGCGGCGCCAGCTGCACCACCTTGTGTGCCGCGGCCTCCGTGTCATACGTGTCGATGAGCAGCGTCACGTTCTCCGGCTGCGCGCGGGCAAAGCGCTCGAAAGCCAGCTCCTCGGAGTCATGCGCCTCGATAAACGAATGCGCCATGGTGCCGAATGTGGGAATGCCGAATTCGGCGCCCGCGAGGACATTGGAAGTGCCATCGAACCCGGCGATATAACTGGCGCGCGCGGCGAATAGCGCCGCTTCCGCGCCGTGCGCGCGCCGCATGCCGAAGTCCACGAGCAGCTTTCCGGGGGCGGTCAACACCACGCGCGCGGCTTTCGATGCCACCAGCGTCTGGAAGTGCAGCAGGTTGATGATCCGGCTTTCGACGAGTTGCGCCTGGGCGATGGGCGCCGTCACGCGCAGAATCGGTTCGTCGGCGAAGAACAACGTGCCTTCCGGCATGGCATGCACGTCGCCGGTGAAGCGCAGTTTGGCGAGTTGATCGGGAAAGTCCTGGCTGAAGCGCCCGCTGTTCCGCACCCAATCGAGTTCTTCCCCGGTGAAGCGCAGGTTTTCGAGGAATTGCAGCACCTGCTCGAGCCCGGCCGCCATCAGAAAATTGCGGTTCCGCGGCAGCCGCCGGACAAAAAACTCGAAAACGGCGATATCGTTCATCCCCTGCGCGAAGTACGCCTGCAGCATGGTGAGCTGGTAGAGGTCGGTGAGCAGGGGGCTTTTCTGAGGTTCGATCATGTGCCGAGGTCCGCCAGGGTAATGGGTTTCGCGCCGAGGCGCTGCATTTCCGCTTCGGCCTTGCGCCCGTCGTCGGGTTTCACGTTGACCGCGCGGATCGCGTCGGTGAGCAGGTACACCTCGTGGCCGAGGCGGAGCGCGTCGCGCACCGTGTTCAACACACAATAATCGGTGGCCAGTCCGCCGATGAACAATCGTTTTATTTTCCGCGCACGCAGGCGCGCGTCGAGATCGGTGCCTTCGAATCCGGAGTAGGCGTCCTTGTCCGGCTGGGTCGCCTTGGAGATGATCAAGGTGCCGGAGGGAAACTTCAGGCCGGGCGGCAAACTGCGCGCCGGGGGATTCCGCGACACAGTGCGGCGGCCACGGACCGCCCCGGGCCTTGAACGAACAGTGATTCGCCGGATGCCAGTCGCGCGTGGCGTAGACGGGCAATTCGCGCGCGGAAAATTCAGCGAGATAGCGGTTCAACACCGGTACGACCGCATCCCCATCCGGAACGGCAAGACTTCCGCCGGGCAGAAAGTCGTTCTGCACGTCAACCACGATGAGCGCATCGCCGGGACTGATACGGATTTTTTGCGCGGGACTCGCCATGGTCTTTTGTCTCTGGTTGGCGGAATTGAGCGGCGCGTCTTTGGCGTCCGCTCCAATTCCGCCGCTTAAGAAATTGTACGCTTAAGCAGCGGTCGCAGCAGCTTGAGCGACCGGGTATTGAGCACATCCTTTTTTTCCAGCCAGCCGCGCCGGGCCTGACCCACGCCATAAACAAGGTTATCGAAGTCCTGGGCGCTGTGGGCATCGGAGCTGATGGCCACGAGCACCTCCTCGTCCCGCGCCATCTGGCAGTAGATGTCCAGGAGATCCAGTCGTTCCGGGTGCGCATTGAGTTCGAGAAAACAGCCGCGCTCACGCGCCCGGCGGATGATCTTGAGCATGTCCACGTCATAGGGCTCGCGCGTATCCAGCAGGCGGCCCGTCGGGTGGGCGAGGATGGTGAAATGCGGATGATCCATGGCGCGCAGGATGCGTTCGGTCTGTTTGGCGCGCGCGAGATTGAACTTGCTGTGCACCGCGCCGACCACGAGATCGCACTCGGACAGGACGTCATCCGGCAGGTCGAGAGCGCCGTCCTCGAGGATGTCCACTTCGATGCCTTTTAATAGGGTGATGTTCCTTGAGCTGGTCATTCAGTTTGTCGATCTCGTTCATCTGTTTGCGCAGCTGTTGCGGATCCAGCCCGTGCGCCACGGTGAGGCGGCGCGAGTGTTCGGTGATGGCGAGGTATTCAAAGCCATGCCGGCGCGCGGCGTCGGCCATCTCGCGCAGCGTATGGTGCCCGTCGGTGGCCTTGGTGTGGGCGTGGAGGTCGCCCTTGAGGTCGGCGAACTCCACCAGCTTCGGGAGCTTGCCGGCGCGCGCGGCTTCGATCTCGCCGCGGTTTTCACGCAGCTCGGGCGGAATCCACGGCAGGCCTACGGAGCGATACACGGATTCTTCCGTATCGCCCGCGATTCGCTTTTCACCCTTGAATACGCCGTATTCGCTGATCTTGAGCCTGCGCTCCTGGGCCAGGCGGCGAATCTCGATGTTGTGCGCCTTGGAGCCGGTGAAGTACTGCAACGCGGCACCAAAGCAATCCTCGTTCACGACCCGCACATCCACCTGCAGGCCGGACTTGAGGATCACCGTGGCGCGCGTGGAACCCTTGGCCAGCACGTCCTTGACCTCGTCGTAGGCGACGAAGCGGTCCATCACATTTTCTGTGTTACCGGCTGTCACCAGAATATCGATATCGCCCACGGTCTCCTTGAAGCGGCGGTAGGAGCCGGCGAGCACCGCCTGGTTCACGCCGGAAATCTTTTCAAGATATTTCCTCAACGGTTCGGCGTATTGTGCCGCCACGGCCAGCTTGAAGCGGGCCTGCTTTTCGACATGCGCGGAGATCGCTTCGAGGATGGTCTGTTCGGTTTTCTCACCGAAACCGGGAAGCTTGCGGATACGCCCGTCACGCGCCGCGCGCGCCAGTTGTTCGAGCGTGTGCACGTCGAGTTCGTGGTACAGCGCGCGCACGCGCTTGGGCCCGAGGCCCGGAATTTTCAGCAGTTCGGTGATGGTCGGCGGCGTTTTCTTGCGCAGCTTCTCCAGGAACTGGCACTTGCCGGTCTCGACGATCTCCTGAATCTTGGCGGCGAGGTCGTCGCCGATGCCGGGCAGTTCGGTGAGATCCTCGCCCTTCGCCACCATATCCGCCGCCGGCACGCCCATGCCCTGCAGCTGGCGGGCGGCGTTGCGATAGGCGCGCACGCGGAAGGGATTCGCGTTCTCGATTTCGAGCAGGTCGGCGATCTCCTCGAAGAGAGTGGCGATGTCGGCGTTGTGGACCGGCATGATCAGTTTCCTCTCCACCAGTGCGATCAATTCCAGGGCATTGCGCGGCGCGGCGCCGAAGGCATCGTTGTCGAAGTAGACGTGGACGTCACGGCCTTCCCTGAGCCAGCGACGGATGCGTTTGGCCCACTTCCCGAGTTCCTGCGTGCTGTAAGCCGAGGCATAGGTGACGGCGTGTCCGTGCAACCGGACATACACCATGTCGGTGGTCACGACATTCCATAGCGGCCAGTCGGCGGCATCCGATTGGCATACGGCCAGACGATGCGCGTGCAGACACTCGGCGACTTCCGTGTCGAACCAGGAGTCATGGCGGAATTCGATGGCATGGCGCACGGAGCGCCAGCTTTTGAGGGCGCGCGCAAAGCCCTGCAGCCGTTCCATGTTTTTATGGAATCGCTCGGGCAACTGCCAGACCACGGCGGCGAGCTTGTTTCCCAGCCCTTTGGCGCGATCGCGTTCGAGACGAATGGCGGGCAGCGGATCGGCGAGTTTCTTGTTGTGCGTCAGGAACCGGTTGCCCTTGATGGCGAAGCGGAAATCGGCCGGCGTCTCGTCGCGCCAGCGACGGAATGTTTCTTTGCTTTGCAGGCGGTAGAAGGTGGCGTTGACTTCAATGCCACTGAAACGTTCGGCGCAGAACTGAAGCCAGTTCTTGCGGGAAATGCCACGATAGAAGTCGTCGCGCCAGGAATCGTAGTTCCATCCGCTGGTGCCGATGCAGGCGCGGCCAGCCATGGTTCATCCCTTGATGCAGACGAGCGGTTCCAGCCGCGCCACCTTGTGCGCGAGGCCGGCGGCATCGGCGGCGTCCACCACGGCGGACACGTCCTTGTAGGCGCCCGGCGCTTCCTCGGCCACGCCGCGTCCGGACGGACTGCGAATCAGGATTCCGCGCGCCGCCAGTTCGTCAATCACCTGCCGCCCCTTCCAGGTCTTGTACGCCTGATGCCGGCTCATGGCGCGTCCGGCGCCGTGGCAGGCGGAGCTGAATGACAGCGCTTCGCCTTCCTTGGCGCCGGCAAGGATATAGGAGCCGGTGCCCATCGAGCCGCCGATCAGCACCGGCTGGCCCACGCTGCGCAGTGCCGCGGGTATATCCGGATGACCCGGGCCGAAGGCGCGCGTCGCGCCCTTGCGGTGCACGTAGAGTTTGCGCGGCTTGCCGTCCACGACATGCTCTTCGACCTTGCAGGTGTTGTGCGAGACATCGTAGAGCAGCGGCAGGCGCGCCTTGGGCAGCACCATGGCGAAGGCATCGCGCACCAGATGGGTCAGGATCTGGCGGTTGGCGAGCGCGCAGTTGATCGCGGCGCGCATCGCGCCGAGATAATCCTCGCCCAGCGGGGAGTTGATCGGCGCGCAGGCGAGTTCGCGGTCGGGGAGCATGATGCCGTAGCCCGAGGCGGCGATCACCATTTCCTTCAGGAACTCGGTGCCGATCTGATGCCCGAGGCCGCGCGAACCGCAGTGAATGCTGACGACGACATCGTTTTCGCGAATGCCAAAAACGTTCGCCGCTTTGACGTCGAAGACCTTCACGACCTTCTGCACCTCGAGATAATGATTGCCGCTGCCGAGCGTGCCCATCTCGTCACGCTGGCGTTTCTTCGCGTGCTCGGACACGCAGTCCGGGCGCGCGCCGCGCATCTGGCCCTGCTCCTCGATGTGTTCGAGATCCGCCGCGCTCCCGTAACCGCGCTTCACCGCCCAGGCCGCGCCGCCGGTGAGCATGGCGTCCATTTCGGACTGGTTCAGGCGGATGGCGCCGGTGCTGCCGAGGCCGGCGGGAATTTCCCTATATAAGGTGTCGGCCAGCGCTTTCTGAACCGCCATGACATCCTCGGAGTTCAGCCCGGTGTGCAGACAGCGCACGCCGCAGGAGATGTCGAAGCCGACGCCGCCCGCCGACACCACGCCGCCTTCCTCCGGATCGAAGGCGGCCACGCCGCCGATGGGAAAGCCGTAGCCCCAGTGCGCATCGGGCATGGCATAGGAGGCCTTGACGATGCCGGGCAGGGTGGCGACGTTGCACACCTGCTCGTAGACCTTGTGGTCCATGGCGCGGATCAGGGCTTCGTCCGCGTAGATCACCGCCGGCACGCGCATGGCGCCGTGGGGGGCGATTTCCCATTCGTAGTCGGTGTGACGGCGAAGAGTGATATATCCATTGCGTGTTACCTATCCCGCCATGGTCTGGTCGAATGCCGCCTTCGGCGCGATCTCAAAAGCTAATTGCGGGTGGCTCCGCCCCTGCACCCTGGGTCGCTTTTCTTGCTTGCCCAAAGAAAGGCAACCAAAAGAAAGGACACCCCGGATGGCGCGAAAGACTCCCTCGCCTCCGCGGCTGTGGGGCCCGGCGGCTGCGCCCAACGAGCACTCCCTGTGCTCGCGGGCGACTGGTCGCGCACTTCCCTGCGCGCGACCCCTTCGGGGCGCTCGGCCCAACGCTGTGCGAGGCTCGGGCGCGCCATACGGGGTTCGAAAACACCTCCGCGTGAAGGTTGGAGGTGGGTTGCTCCGCATCCCCGTCGGAGCGAGCCGAGCACCGAGCAAGGCCGGGAGGTGTTCGCGAGACTCCTGATCGAGCCCGAGGCGCGTATTTGCGCGCCCGGCGAGTTAGGCGAGCGCCCGGCCGAAGCGAGGCGCGCAGGGAACCGCGGCGACGTATGCGCGGCGAAGCGACCGGGGCGCTTTCTCTTTGGTGACTTTCTCTTGGCGCAGCAAGAGAAAGTCACCCTGGGTGCGGGGCGGGAGCCACCCGCATTCACATAACGCGGCCGCAGACCGCTCGACTATCCCATTCATACATCCACCACACACTGGGCAACCCATTCACCATTGCTCTCCTGCGCGACCCGCAACGCGGTGTAGGTCGCGCCCTTGATCTCGACCGCCAGTTGATGTTTGCCGGTATCCATCGGTTCGCCCCAAGCGCGTGCCGTGAGCACATGATTCTTAATATGAACCTCGAAGCGGCTGAACAGCCATTTGCGCGTGGCCATCTCGTAAATGAGCGCATTGAGCCAGTCCACCAGCAGCAGTTCATCGTCCGGCGCCGCACAGGCAATTTCCACTGTTTCGACAGCGGATATTTTTGCCGGATCGGTAATCACGGCGGACATGGCGATAGCCGCCTGCTCGAAAGCCTCTTCCTTGGAATTGCCAATCCCGCGCACGCCCATATCGGCCTCATGCGGAAAATGTTCCCAGCGTGTTCTTGTTCATGGCCTGGAACAGACTGCATTAATGGTTTTTTTGGAAGCGGCGCATGATTTCGACGACCGTCGCTTCATCCACGTCCGTCCACTGCTCGTAAGCATCGGCGACGGCAAAACTCATGCCTTCACGGATATTCGGACAATACAGCGAGTCCACTTCGGCGGCAATTCGTGCGGCGGCGCTCGCATGTCCTGTCGGAATCGCGACGATGATTTTATCCGCTGCCAGATGACGTATCGCTTCCACCGCGGTGAGCAGGGTAAATCCGGAAGCAAGACCATCGTCAATGAGGATGATGGTGCGGTGCCTGAGATCCGGCAGATAAGGATCCCCGCGCAACTGACGCAGACGGCGCTCCACTTTTTCTTTGGTGCGGGCGATGCCGTCCTGCACCGCTTCCGGCCGCAATCCCAGGACCGCGACCAGTTCCTGATTCAGCCGCACCGTGCCATCGAAGGCCACCGCGCCGTATCCCGATTCCGTGCTCCAGGGCAAGGTGATCTTGCTGACGACCGCGAGATCGAGCGGCAGGCTGAGTTGTTTCGCCACCTCCGACGCCACCGGTACGCCACCGGCCGGAATCGCGAGGATCAGCGCATCTGTTCCGCGTAACGCACCCAGCATCCCGGCCAGCACATCCCCGGCGTGGGTACGGTCGCGGAATACCTGCCCGCGATTACGCATTTCGGGAAGATCGAAAACTTTTCCCGCGGTGTCTGACATGAACAGATGTATACCACCGTTATCACCGCGGAAACATGATGGCCGTCAAACCGCGATCCGATCCGGATGGATCCGGCGGTGGGGGAATCAGGCGGCGAAATTCGCCAGGCGCACCGGCTGACGTCGCGCGCCCCACGTGCCCGGCTTGGCCTCGAACACTCCCGCGCAGGCAGTGCCGCAGGCCATGCATTTTCCCTCGTTATCGAGATTCCAGGCGGTGAGATTGTACCAGTCGCGTCCGATGACCTTGGCACCGCAGTGATGGCAATAGGTCGAGTCGCCCGCTTCGTTGTGCACGTTGCCGGTATAGGCATAGCGCACGCCGTTTTTCATCGCGATCCGGCGCGCGTTGATGAGCGTGGCCGGCGGTGTCGGCGGTATATCGCGCATTTTCCAGTCCGGGTGAAACGCGGAGAAGTGCATCGGCACGTCGGGCCCGAGATTTTCCGCCACCCATTGCGTCATTTCCTCGAGCTCCTTCTCCGAGTCATTGAGGCCGGGAATGAGCAGGGTGGTGATCTCGAACCATACCTTGGTTTCGTGCTTGAGGTACTTGAGCGTGTCGAGCACGGGCTGCAGATGCGAGCCGGTCACCTTCCAGTAGAAATCCTCGGTGAAGGCCTTGAGGTCCACGTTGGCCGCGTCCATGTATTGGTAAAATTCGCGTCGCGGCTCGTCGCACATGTACCCCGCCGTGACCGCGACGGATTTAATGCCGAGTTCGCGGCAGGCCTTGGCGACGTCGATCGCGTATTCCATGAAGATCGTCGGATCGTTATAGGTATAAGCCACGCTGCGGCAATCGAGTTGCTTGGCCGCCTTGGCGATGGTCTCGGGCGAAGCCTGATCCATCAGCGTGTCGAGTTCGCGCGATTTGCTGATGTCCCAGTTCTGGCAGAACTTGCAGGCCAGATTGCAGCCGGCGGTGCCGAAGGAAAGGACCGGTGTCCCGGGGAGAAATTGGTTGAGCGGTTTTTTCTCGATCGGGTCCACGCAATAGCCGCTCGAGCGGCCATAGGTGGTCAGCACAATCTGATCGTTATGATTGCCGCGCACGAAACACAGGCCGCGCTGGCCCTCATGCAGCTTGCAGTAACGCGGGCAGACATCGCACTGGACCCGCCCGTCGTCGAGCTTGTGCCAGTATTTCGTCGGGATTACCGACTCTGAATCGAGGATTTCCGCTTGCGTAGACATGGATAGTTAATGCGGCCAGGGAGAGTGCCATATCAATATATTCATACTACGCCTGAGTTGTTTTACTTGAAAATAGCGTCGGGCGGGCACATTGTAGTAGGACGTTTCCAGCAGGAATAATCATGACCAGTGTGCGAAATCCGGCGGTTGCCGGCCTGTTTTACCCCGAAGATCCGCGTGAATTGCACGCGATGGTCACGGATTTTCTCGGCGCGGTGCCCGCGGCCGGGACCGTACCCAAGGCCATCATCGCGCCGCATGCAGGCTATATCTATTCCGGCCCTATCGCGGCCTCGGCTTATGCGCGGCTCAAACCCGCGCGCGGCCGTATCACGCGCGTGGTGCTGCTCGGTCCCGCGCACCGTGTCGGGTTTCACGGGTTGGCGCTTTCCGGCGCGGATTATTTCATGACCCCCTTGGGACGCATTCCCGTGGACCAGGAGGCGGTCAAAAAAATATCCCGTCTTCCTCACGTGCACGTGATGGACGCCGCCCACGCGCAGGAACACAGCCTCGAGGTGCATCTGCCGTTCCTCCAGGAAGTGCTGGGCGAGTTCAGCCTGGTGCCGCTGGTGGTGGGCGACGCCGGGCCCGAGGAAGTCGGCGAGGTGCTCGATCTTCTCTGGGGCGGGCCGGAAACCCTGATCGTCATCAGCTCGGACCTGAGCCACTATCACGACTATAAAACCGCGCAGAAACTGGATCGCGCGACCTCGCAGGCGATCGAAGCAGTTGCGGCCCGAGGATATCGATTACGATCACGCCTGCGGGCGCAACCCGGTGAACGGCCTGCTGCACGTGGCGCGCCGGCTTGGCCTCAAGGCGAAGACCATTGATTTGCGCAATTCCGGCGACACCGCCGGTTCTCATGACCGGGTGGTAGGCTATGGCGCATACGTCTTTGAATAACACTGTCGTCCAATCCTCACGCCGTCGCACAAACAGCAGCTTCTGCAACTGGCGGGGGATTCGATCAAGAAAGGCTTGTGCGGCGAGACACTCGCGGTTCGCGCGGCCGATTATCCGGAGCCGTTATGTCTCTTGCGCGCTACGTTTGTCACCTTGCATGTCGAAGAAAAGCTGCGCGGCTGCATCGGGACGCTCGAAGCGCGCCGGACGCTGGTCGAAGACGTGGTGAGCAACGCCTACGGCGCGGCGTTCCGCGACACGCGTTTCCCGACGCTGACCTGGCCGGAATACGAACGCCTCGATATCCACATCTCCATATTAAGCCTGCCCGAGCCGGTGCCGTTTTCTTCCGAGGAGGATCTGCTGGCGCAATTGCGTCCGCAGGTGGATGGGCTGATCATCGAGGAAGGTTTCTATCGCGGCACGTTTCTACCATCGGTGTGGGAACAGCTGCCCGAGCCGCGTGAGTTCCTGCGCCACCTCAAGCACAAGGCCGGCCTGCCTCCGGACTACTGGTCGAGCCGCATTCGTGTGCAGCGTTACACCACTGAATCCATCCCTTAAGGAAGCTCTGATTAATTAGCCGTTCGCCCTGAGCACGTCGAAGCGCGAGACTGTTGTACTGACTTTGATTATCGCCAGGACGTTTCATCGTCTGGCGCCTTGGCGCGACATCCTGCATCAGTTCACGAGTAACGATGACTTTATCGGGGCGTTCCTTAACGCGCGCGATATTGATCCTTATCAAGGACGGTTCGCGGGAAGGGAATAGTCTGTTCTTCCATCCAAGACAGAGTGGAGCTTGCCATGCGCTTCCGAGACCGGGCCGACGCGGGCAAGAAGCTCGCGCAGGCACTGAAGAAATATCAGGGCCAGAACGGCGTGGTTTATGCCCTGCCACGCGGCGGCGTAGTGCTGGGCGCGGAAGTGGCGCGCGCATTGGGCATGCCGCTCGATCTCCTCATCCCCCGGAAAATCGGTCACCCCCTGCAACCTGAATACGCCATCGGCGCCGTCGTGGAAAGCGGCGAGATGGTGTGCAACCAGCGTGAAGTCGCGCGCGTGGATCCACAGTGGTTCCGGCAGGAGGTCGAAGCCGAACGCCAGGAGGCGCGTCGCCGCCGTGAGCTGTATCTGGGCGGACGCGAACCGGCTCCGGTGGAAGGAAAAACAGCGATCATCGTGGACGACGGCATTGCCACGGGTCTTACCATGGAAGTCTCCATCCGCGAAGCGCGGCGCCGCAAGCCGGGGCACCTGGTGGTGGCAGTGCCGGTCGCGCCTCCCGATACCGTGGAGCGGATGTCGCGTGAAGTGGACGAATTCGTGGTGCTGGATCGATCTCCTTATTATCTTGGCGCGGTCGGCGCCTATTACGATTCTTTTTACCAAGTAACCGACGAAGAAGTGGTTGCGCTGCTGCGTTTGGCGGCCCCGGAAGAGCGGGTGAAGGAACATGACCGCCCGTGACCGTGAACAACCGGTCAGAATCCCGATGGACGCCGATGTCCATGAAGGCGCGCTCATCGTGCCGCCCGGGGCGAAAGGCCTCGTGCTGTTCGCCCACGGGAGTGGCAGCGGCCGCCTGAGCCCGCGTAACAACTATGTCGCCGGCGTGTTGCGTGAGAGCGGCGTCGCGACACTGCTGTTCGATCTGTTGACCGAGAAAGAAGACCGGATTTATGAGAATCGCTTCGACATTGAGCTGCTCACGCAGCGCTTGCAGTTGGCCACGGAATGGGCGGGACAGCAGGCGGCCACGCGCCATCTTGCGATCGGTTATTTCGGCGCCAGCACCGGCGCGGCCGCGGCACTCAAGGCGGCCGCGGCACTCGGGCCGATGATCCGCGCCGTGGTGTCGCGCGGCGGTCGCCCCGATCTGGCGCTCGACGATCTCCCGCGCGTGCAGGCGCCGACGCTGCTGATCGTGGGCGGGAACGATGACGTGGTGATCGAGCTCAACCGTAAGGCGTACCGTGAGCTGCGCGCCGAAAAGGAATTACTGATCATCCCCGGCGCCACCCACTTGTTCGAAGAACCCGGAACGCTCGAACAGGTCGCCACCGCCGCGGCCCACTGGTTCGCGAGGCATCTGGCCGGAAAGCGAACCGAACCATGAAGCCGCTGTCCAGGCGTGAAACGGTTCTGGATCAGGAGACCAAGATTGCGCTGCTGCGGCAGCCGCAAACCTATCCGGAGAAGCCGGCTCGCGTCGAAGCGGTGGAAACCCACATGTCGTGGGTTTTCCTGACGCCGCACCATGCCTTCAAGCTCAAAAAACCGGTGCGCTACGATTATCTGGATTTCAGCACGCTCGCGGCACGGAAGAAAAGTTGCGAAGAGGAAATGCGGCTGAACCAGCGCCTCGCGCCGGATGTGTATCGGGGGCTAGTGGCGCTCACGATGAATGCCCGGGGAGAGATACAGGTCGAAGGGCAGGGCGAGGTTGTTGACTGGCTCGTGAAAATGCGCCGGTTGCCGGCGGAGCGGATGCTGGATTACCTGATCCGGCATCAGGCGCTTGAGCCTGTGGAGTTGCATACGGTGGCGGAAAGGCTTGCCTATTTTTACCGGGAGCGTACTCCCCAGAAAATCAGCGGCGAAGAATACCGCAGGCAGTATGAACATAATCTCCGCGCGAACCACGAAGCGCTTGCCAATCCGCTTTATCGAATTGCCCGCGGCGCTTGTCGAATCTGTGCACGGCGCGCAATGGAAATTCCTGCGAAGCGCTCCGGAGCTGTTCGACCGCCGCGCGGCGGAAGGAAGGATCGTCGAGGGGCACGGCGATCTGCGCCCGGAGCATGTCTGCATGGAATCTCCGCCGGTGATCTTCGACTGTCTGGAATTCAACCGCTCCTTCCGTATTATCGATGCGGCGGATGAACTGGCGTTTCTCTCCATGGAGTGTGAACGTCTGGGCGCGCCGCAGGTCGAGCAGGAGCTTTTCCAGGCCTACCGCCGGATCACCGGCGATCATCCACCGCCACCACTCGTGCATTTCTACAAGGCACATCGCGCCTGCTTGCGCGCGCGGCTGGCGATCTGGCACCTGCGCGACCTGGAGCGGAGCGTCTGGCCCCGCTGGCGTGCTGTCGCCGGGGAATATCTGCGTCTGGCTGAAAGTTACGGCGGGAAGTTCTAGGTTTCCAGCAGCTCCACCAGCGAACCGCCGGTGTGTACGCGCCGGATGGCTTCCGCGAATAGCGGGGCGGCGGGAAGGACGACGAGCTTGTTCCGGGCCAGATCCGGATCGAGACGAAAGGGCGGGATCGTGTCGGTGACGACAAGCTTGTCCAGCTCCGTGCCGGATAACAGACGTTTCGCGTCGCCGACGAAAATACCGTGTGTGGCAGCAGCATAAACTTTTTCCGCGCCACATTCCCGGCACGCGACGGCTGCAGCCAATAGCGTTCCGCCGGTGCTGATGAGGTCGTCGATAATGATGGCGTGACCGGCGACTTCGCCGATCAGCCGTCCGGCGCGCATCACGCCTTTCGCGCGCGCTTTTTCCATGAAGGCCACATTCAGTTCACGGTTCAAGGCGCGACCCAGCGCCTGACGAAAGCGCTCGGCCCGCTTCATCCCGCCGATGTCCGGGGACACCACCGTGATTTGGGGTTCCTCTTTCAGCAGCGACGCAAAGTGCGCCACGAACAGTTTGGTCGCTTCCAGATGATCGGTGCGGCAACGAAAGGCATTCTGGAAAGCGGCGAGATTGTGCACATCCATGGTGATCACGCGGTCGGTGCCCGCGGCTTCGAACAACTGGGCCACGTAACGCGTCGTGACCGGATCGCGCGTCTGGGTTTTGGCATCTTTCCGGGCGTAGGCGAGATAAGGAACCACGGCCGTCACGCGCCCGGCGGAAGCATCTTTGAGCGCGCCGATGAAAAACAGCAACCGCAGCAGCTTGTCGTTCACGCTCTGTTGCGTGTCGGCATAAAGCGAATGAATGACAAAGACGTCTTTATTGCGGATATTAACCAACGGGCGGGATTTGTGTTCGCCATCCTCGAATTCCCTTTCCTCGCATGCGCTCAGACTGATTCCAAGTTGCCGCGCCACGTCTTCGCCGAAAGAACGGCTGGCATGAAGTGCAAAAAGGACTGGCGCCTCGTTGTTTACCATTTTCGTCGCCGATAGAAATCTCTGCGTGATAAGCAGATACTACAGGTGTATTGACGTTACTTTGACAGGCGTCAAAGACCGCGCTGTCTGAATGTCAATACATTACACGTATTAAAGGCGTCAGCGGAAAGAGGAGGTGCGCCATGACCACAGCGCTCAAACCCGTGATATCGCAATGGTACCGGCACCGGGACAAGGGCCAGCAGTTTTATGTGACCGCACTGGATGAAGAGGCAGGCACGGTTGAAACCCAGCATTTCGACGGCGATCTCGAAGAGATGGATTTCGATGACTGGCATCAGCAGAGTATCGAAGCCATAGAGCCGCCGGAGGACTGGACGGGACCGGTGGATAACATCGCGCGCGACGATCTCGGCTACTCGGAAACGGACATGACGTCGGAAGACTGGGCCGAACCTTTGGCGGAACAGGGAATTCCGGCCGTGGAAGAGGAGGGCGAAGAAAGCAGCGAAGAATGAAAAAAGTCAGCGGCCACGTGGTTATTCGAAACGGTCGAAATCGCGGTGCCAAGTCATTCGCTTTTCTCCCGCCGCTTGGGCAAAATTCTGCGAAATAAAATAAAGCCCCACCGATCGACGCCGATTCTGGCGCGGGAGATAACCGCATGAATGAGATGGATTCGAAACACCAGCTCGTCGAAGCCGTGCGCGACGCCTGCCTGAAGGCGGCGCGTGAAGCTTACGAAAACGCCGGCATCAGCGGTCTGTGCGAGGAAGGTCGGTGGGAATGCGCGGTAGACGCCATCCGGTCGCTGGATATTGAAGCGGTTATTGCCGCGTTGTCGAAAAATTAAATGTAGGGTGGGCATTGCCCACCCTACATTTTTTTATTCTCCGCACCCTCCGTCGGTGAAATAATATTTATGGAATCTCCACCGCCCGCAATTTCTCCGCCGCCGCTTCCGGCGCCACGGTGTTGACGAACAGCCCCGAGCCGAGCTCGAAGCCGGACGGAATGCTGGTGCGCGGGGTGATCTCGATGTGCCAGTGATAGCTCGCCTCGCAATCTTCGAAATCCGCGTCATGCGGGAGCGAATGCAGGAAGTAATTGTACTGCGCGCCGCCGAGCACGGCGTCGAGCCGCGCCATGGTGCGGCGCATCACGCGCGCGAGGTCGTCCAGGTCCTCCTTCGAGATGCGCAGGAAATCGCTCTGGTGCTGGAGCGGCAGAATATGCACTTCCCACTCGTAACGGCTGGCGAACGGTTTGATGGCGATGAATTTTCTCCACGCGCTCGATCACGTACTGGCCGACGTTGATCTTGCGCCGGATTTCGCCCGACTCGCGGTCGTAGATGGTCGCCTCGAAGGTCAGCGCCTCGTCAATCAGCGAGCAGAAGATACAGTGATGATTCTTGTGGTAGAACGCGCGGCTGTTCGTGACCTCCGCCTGCACGTTGTCGGGAATGACCGGCATGGCGATCACCTGGCTGTGGGTATGTGCGATGGAGGCGCCGGCCGCCGGGCCGAAATTCTTGAACACCAGCACGTAGCGCAGCCGCTGGTTGGACCGGTAAAGCTGCTCCATGCGGTCGCGGTAAACGGAGAACAACAGCGCCAGATGCGGCTCGCTCATTTCGTGAATCGCGACGCCATGCTGGTTGTGATCGATCATCACCTCGTGCCGGCCGTAACCGTCGATGGTCTGCTGCAAGCCGAAGCTCAGGTTGGGGTTCGAACGATCGTCGCCCAGCACCGGGTAAAGATTCTCGACGATGCGGATTTCCCAGTTCTTCTCGGCGGGGTAGGCCGCGATCACGGGCGGTGTCATTTGCTCGTTGCCGGTGCAGAACGGGCAGGTTTCCACGTGGGCGCGCGTGTCGCGCGGCGCAGGCGCCTCGGCTTTTTTCGGGCGCATGCTGCGCGCGGTCGCGATCAGCACTGACTCGCTCGGCACGATGGGATTGATGCGGATTTCGCGGACCGGTTTCTGGACGGGCATCGGTCATGGGCCGGCAGCTTAAAACAGGGCGAGCAGCGGCGCCACGACAATGCGCTGATCGGCCCATAAAACAAGGCGCTTGATGGGCTGGCTGCGGCTTGTCATCGGCGGAGGGCGCAAGTACCATGCGCCTTTCTCCGAAACATTTTCAGGTCTGTTTCTTATGTTCCAAGGCAGCATGGTGGCCCTGGTCACGCCCATGAACGAGGACGGGTCGCTCGACCGGCCTGCCCTGCGTCGCCTGGTGGATTTCCATGTCGAGAATGGCACCGATGCCATCGTCGCCGTCGGCACCACGGGCGAGTCACCCACGCTCGACCTGGACGAGCATTGCGAGGTAATCCGTCTCACGGTGGAGTACGCCAAGGGGCGGGTGCCGGTGATCGCGGGCACGGGCGCGAATTCCACCACGGAGGCCATCGAACTCACGCGCTGCGCCGAGCACGCCAGGGCGGATGCCTGCCTGCTGGTGACGCCTTACTATAACAAGCCGACCCAGGAAGGACTGTACCTGCATCACCGGGCGATTGCCGAGGCCGTGCCGATCCCGCAGATACTATATAATGTCCCCGGACGCACCGCCTGCGACATGCTGCCCGAAACCGTCGAACGTCTCGCCGACATACCTAATATAGTTGGCATCAAGGAAGCGACCGGTAACCTGGACCGCGCGCGCGACATTCTGCGCCGCTGCGGGGACAAGCTGGATCTTTATTCGGGCGACGATGCCACGGCGCTCGATTGCATACTGCTCGGCGCCAAGGGCGACATCTCGGTCACGGCCAATGTCGCGCCTCGGCTGATGCACGAAATGTGCAAGCTCGCGCGCGCCGGCAAGGAAAAGGAGGCGCGCGCCATCAACGACCGCCTCATGGGCCTGCACAAGAATCTTTTCCTGGAAGCCAATCCGATACCGGTGAAGTGGGCACTAAACGAGATGGGGCTGATCAAAGGGGGTATCCGCCTGCCGCTGACGCCGCTATCGTCGAAGCATCACGAGACCGTGCGATCGGCCATGCGCGCAGCGGGTGTAATCACCTGATCCATGACTGTTTTCAATACCGAGGTTCCATGACGAAACGATTCGCCACCATCCTGCTTTGCCTGCTGGCCGCGCTGGCCGTCAGTTCCTGTCAGACTATCGCCGATAAGCGCAAGATCGATTACAAGTCCACGCGCACGCTTCCGCCGCTCGACGTCCCCCCGGACCTCTCGGTCCCGGAGGGCAGCAAGGCAGCGACCGAAGCGGCACCGGGCCCGGCAACCTATTCGGGATTAGCGACCGAAAAGGGAAACTCAACGAAGTTGTCCATGGGCGGGGATCTGCTGCCGGAATTCAGCGACATCCGCATGGCGCGCGACGGGCAGATGCGCTGGCTGGTGGTAAAGATGCCGCCCGAACAACTTTGGCCGAAGGTACGTGAATTCGTTCTGAGCAACGGCCTCATTATCGACAAGGAAAATCCGCAGACCGGCATCATCGAAACCGACTGGTCGGAGAACCGCGCGAATGTCGGCACGGGTTTCCAGAAGCTGCTCGCCAAGTCTTTGGGGACGCTGTACTCGACCGGCACGCGCGACAAATACCGCATCCGGCTCGAACGCGGCACGGCGCCGGGAACCACCGACGTGTACATCAGCCAATTCGGCATGCAGGAAGTCGTCGTGAATCAGGAGGGCGTTTCGGAAATCGGTGAGACACGCTGGGAACCGCGTCCTACCGATCCGGGTCTCGAGGCGGAAATGCTGCGGTTGCTGATAGTGAGCCTGGGCGTGAAGGAGGAAAAAGCGAAAAGCATGATCGAACCGCTTGCCGCGACGCCGCCGGCCGAACGCGCGACACTCACCCGCCAGGGTGAGGCCACATCGCTCAGCCTGCCGGAGGATTTCGAACGCGCCTGGCGGCGTGTCGGGATTGCGCTCGACCGGACCAGCTTCACCGTGGAAGACCGCGACCGTTCGAAGGGGCTCTATTACGTGCGTTACATCGACCCGGACAATCCGCAGAAGAAAAAGGGCTTCTTCGGGCGCATGTTCAGCGGCAAGGAAAAGGAGCAGACGAACGAATACCAGATTCTCGTCAAGGGCGACGAGAAGACATCGCGGGTCGACGTGCTGAACAAGGACGGCACGCCGGAGCAATCCAAGACGGGCGAACGAATCCTGACCCTGCTTTACGATCAATTGAAATAGGCGGGTGGCGACTGCGGAAATCGGGCAAACGGACACAGGCTGAGCGCGCCGGACTGCGGTTCGGCATCCTCGGCAGCGGCAGCCGCGGCAATACCGCGCTGATCGAATGCGGTCGCACCCTGCTGATGCTCGACAGCGGATTCTCGGCGCGCGAAACCGCGATGCGCTTCGAACGCCATGACCGGAGCCCCGACAAGCTCAGCGCCATCCTCATCACCCACGAACACGGCGATCATTGCCGCGGCGTTGCCAGTTGCGCGCGCCGCTTCGGCGTGCCGGTGTGGATGACCGCCGGAACTTTCTCCGCCCTCAAGGGCCAGTTCGATGCGGACGCCGACATCCGCCTGATCAATCCGCACGAACGCTTTGCCATCGGCGATATCGAGGTGCAGCCCTTCCCGGTGCCGCATGACGCGCGCGAACCGTGCCAGTTTGTATTTACGGACGGCGACACGCGCTTCGGTTTTCTCACCGACATCGGTTCCATCACCTCGCATGTCGTGGAAATGCTGGGCGAGTGCGACGCGCTCGTGCTCGAATGCAATCACGACGCGCGCATGCTGCGCGACGGGCCCTATCCGCCGTCGCTCAAGGCGCGCATCGCCGGCGAGCACGGTCATCTGGAAAACGGCGTGGCGGCGCGCTTGTTGTCGCAAATCGCCACGCCACGCCTGCGCTACGTGGCGGCGGCGCATCTGAGCGAGACCAACAACACCCCGGCGCTGGCGCGCGCGGCGCTGGCGCGCGCCGTGGACTGCGAGCCGGAATGGGTCGACGTCGCCGAGCAGGACGAAGGCCTGGCCTTTTACAACGTATCCCAGGTCTGGGTATAGCCGAGCGCATGACGAACAGAATGCCCGAAGCCTCGAAGGCCCCGCCGATCCTGTCGTTGCGCGGCGCGCCGGCGCTGTCGCCGTTCCGGCGCGACAAACTGCTGGCGGAAATGCGCACGCGCGTGCCAGCCATCGCCAACGTCACGGCGCTCTATTGGCATTTCGCGGCGCTCGAGGGCGAACTGAAGACGAATGAGCAGACGGTGCTGGTGCGTCTGCTGACTTACGGCCCCAAGGCTGATGCGCAGGCGAAACCGGACGGCGAGCTGCTGCTGGTGGTGCCGCGCCTCGGCACCATATCGCCGTGGTCCACCAAGGCCACCGATATCGCGCATTGCTGCGGCCTCAAGCAGATCCGGCGCATCGAGCGCGGCGTTGCCTGGTATTTCACGAAAACCGACGGCAGTCCGCTGACGGCTCCCGAGCGCGAAGAATTGGTGCCGCTGATCCACGACCGCATGGTGGAAAACGTGCTGCCCGATCTTGCGCAGGCGGCGCAGCTGTTCCGCGAGGACGCGCCCTGCTGCCCTGCGCGTGGTGGACGTGATCGCCGGCGGGCGGCAGGCGCTGGTCGAGGCCAATCGCGAGTGGGGACTGGCGCTGTCGGAAGACGAGATCGATTATCTGGTCGAGAACTTCACCCGCATCGGGCGCAATCCCACCGACGTCGAGCTCATGATGTTCGCGCAGGCCAACTCCGAGCACTGCCGGCACAAGATTTTCAACGCCGACTGGATCATCGACGGCAAGCCGCAGGAGCATTCGCTGTTCGGCATGATCCGCAACACCCACGCCGCCAATCCCAAGGGCACGCTCAGCGCCTACGAGGACAACGCCGCGGTCATCGAGGGCGGGCGCATCGGGCGTTTTTTCCCCGAGCCGGGCAGCGGTGTTTATGCCTATCACGAGGACGATACGCACATCCTCATGAAGGTCGAGACCCACAACCACCCGACCGCGATTTCGCCGTTTCCCGGCGCGGCCACCGGCAGCGGCGGCGAGATCCGTGACGAGGGCGCGACCGGCTGCGGCGCCAAGCCCAAGGCCGGCATCACCGGTTTTTCCGTGTCCAACCTGCGCATCCCCGGCGCGGAGCAGCCGTGGGAAAAGGATCACGGCAAGCCCGGGCGCATCGTCAGCGCGCTGTCGATCATGCTCGAGGGCCCCATCGGCGGCGCGGCCTTCAACAACGAATTCGGCCGCCCGAACATCGGCGGTTATTTCCGCACTTTCGAGATGGAAGTCGGCCGACGAGGTGCGCGGCTATCACAAACCGATCATGCTCGCCGGCGGCCTCGGCAACATCCGCGCGCAGCATGTCCACAAGCACGACGATCCCGGCCGGCGCGAAGATCATCGTCATCGGCGGGCCGGCGATGCTGATCGGTCTCGGCGGCGGCGCGGCCTCGAGCATGGCCACCGGCACCAGCCACGAGGATCTCGATTTCGCCTCGGTGCAGCGCTCCAACGCCGAGATGCAGCGGCGCTGCCAGGAAGTCATCGACCAGTGCTGGGCGCTGGGCGAGGAAAATCCCATCCTTTCCATCCACGACGTCGGCGCCGGCGGCCTGTCCAACGCGTTGCCGGAGCTGGTGAACGACGCCGGCCGCGGCGGCAAGTTCGACCTGCGCGCGGTGCCGAACGACCAGCCCGGCATGTCGCCGATGGAAATCTGGTGCAACGAAGCGCAGGAGCGCTACGTGCTGGCCGTGGACGATAAGCAGCTCGAAACTTTCCGCGCGCTGTGCGAGCGCGAACGTTGTCCCTATGCCGTGGTCGGCGAAGCCACCGAAGCACAGCATCTGGTGCTGGAAGACGGCTACTTCAGGTCGAACCGGAACCTGACGACGGATGAAGCACTCGCCGAACGCATGGCGACACCGATCGACATGGACCTCGGCGTGCTGCTCGGCAAGCCGCCGAAGATGCAGCGCGACGTGCAGCCATCGTCAAGCGCAAGCTGCGAGCGCTTCAAGACCAAGGGCCTCGATCTCAAGGAAGCGGCCTATCGCGTGCTGCGGCTGCCGACCGTCGCCAATAAGACCTTTCTCATCACCATCGGCGATCGTACCGTGTCCGGGCTGGTGTGCCGCGACCAGATGGTCGGCCCTGGCAGGTGCCGGTGGCCGACGTGGCGGTCACCGCCAGCGGCTACGAGGGCTACACCGGCGAGGCCATGGCCCTGGGCGAGCGCACGCCGCTCGCGCTGCATCAACGCCGCCGCCAGCGGGCGCATGGCGATCGGCGAGGCGCTCACCAACCTCGCCGCGGCGCGCATCGCAGAAACTCCCGGACGTGAAGCTCTCCGCCAACTGGATGGCGCCCGCCGGCCATCCGGGCGAAGACGCCGCGCTGTACGACACGGTGCGCGCGGTGGCGCATGGAACTGTGTCCGGCGCTCGGCATTTCGATTCCGGTCGGCAAGGATTCGATGTCGATGAAAACCGTGTGGCAGGACAGCGACGGCGGGCAGCGCGCCGTGACCGCGCCGCTGTCGCTGATCGTGACGGCATTCGCCCCGGTGCATGGACGTGCGCAAGACGCTCACGCCGCAACTGCGCACCGACCAGGGCGAGACCGACCTGATTCTGGTCGACCTCGGCAAGGGCGCCAACCGTCTGGGCGGCTCGGCGCTGGCGCAGGTTTACGGGCAGATCGGCGACGAGGCCCCGGACGTGGACGACCCGCGCGTGCTGCGAGCTGTTTTTCCACGTCATCCAGGCGCTGAACGAACTCGGCTTCTGCCTACGCCTATCACGACCGTTCCGACGGCGGCCTGTTCGCCACGATCTGCGAGATGGCCTTCGCCGGGCACACCGGCGTGCGCATCGATCTCTCCGATCTCGGCAGCGACCCCGCGGCCGCGCTGTTCAACGAGGAACTCGGCGCGGTGCTGCAAGTGCCGCGCGCGCGGCGCGACGGCATCATCGGCGCATTGAAACAGGCCGGGCTGGCACGCCACACGCATATCATCGGCACGATTACCAATGACGACATCATCAGCTTCAATCATCTCGGCAAGGAATTTTTCTACGACTCGCGCGTGAACCTGCAGCGCGCCTGGTCCGAGACCAGCTACCACATGCAGCGGCTGCGCGACAATCCGCAGTGCGCGCAGGAGGAATACGACCGCCTCCTGGATATGACCGATCCCGGCCTGAGCGCGCAGCTGACGCTTCGACCCGGAGGATAAAATCGCCGCGCCCTTCATCGCGCGCGGGGTCAAGCCGCGCATCGCCATCCTGCGCGAGCAGGGCGTCAACGGCCAGGTGGAAATGGCCGCGGCCTTCACCCGCGCCGGCTTCACCGCCGTGGACGTGACCATGAGCGACATCATCGACGGGCGTATGGGGCTCAAGGACTTCAAGGGCTTCGCCGCCTGCGGCGGATTTTCCTTCGGCGACGTGCTCGGCGCGGGCGAGGGCTGGGCCAAGTCCATTCTGTTCAACACGCGGGCGCGCGACGAATTCGCGGCGTTCTTCACGCGCCAGGACAGCTTCGCGCTCGGCATCTGCAACGGCTGCCAGATGATGTCGAACCTGCACGACATCATTCCGGGCGCCGAGCGCTGGCCGCATTTCGTGCGCAATGCCTCCGAGCAGTTCGAGGCGCGCGTGGCCCTGGTGCAGATTCCGCAGAATCCCGTCGATCTTCCTGCAGGGCATGCAGGGTTCGATGCTGCCCATCGCCGTCGCGCACGGCGAAGGACTGGCCGAGTTCCGCAGATCCCGACTCACATCGAGCAGGTGATTCTCGACAAGCAGGTGGCGCTGTGTTTCGTGGACAACCGCGGCAAGCTCACGCAGACCTATCCGTACAATCCCAACGGCTCGCCGCACGGCATCACCGGCCTCACCACGCCGGACGGACGTTTCACCATCATGATGCCGCACCCCGAGCGCGTGTTCCGCGCCGTCGCCAACTCCTGGCATCCGGATGAATGGGGCGAGGACGGGGCGTGGATGCGGATGTTCCGGAATGCGAGGGTGTGGGTGGGATGACTCCCTCTCCCTCCGCGTAACAGATTGCTGTCATCTCCGCGAAGGCAGGGCGATCCAGGACTGTGAATGACCAAAAGCCGCCGTAAAGGCGGCTTTTGTCTTTGAAAAGCTAATTGCGGGTGGCTTCCGCCCTTGCAACGTTGCCGTCATCCCCGCGAAAGCAATATTTGTTCGTCATGCCGGCGAAGGCGGCGCCAGTCCACGCTGTCATTCGCGAAAGCGGGTCGGTAATGGCATCGCGCGCCTTGCGCGCGATCTCAAAACGCTAATTGCGGTTCGCCCGCACCGCAGGCGGGTTTCTTTCTTTGCTCGTGCAAAGAAAGAAAACCAAAGAAAGCACGCCCCGGAGCGCGCGACCGCGTATCGCGGCAAGCCGAAGACGGTTCCCTCCGTTCCTCGCCCCACCGGGCGCTCGCCAACTCGCCGGGCGCAAAATACGCGCCTCGGGCTCAAACACGGTCTCGCTTAAAAGCTCCCGGTGGGGCTGCGGTACTCGGCGCGCGCTACGGGGTGGTTAACAAAACCTTTTCCGTGCCGGCTTGACTCAGGGGAGGAAAGCACAACCATGCCAAGACGATCTATACGCAATATCTTATGTGCCTCATAGTCTGAGATTGCGGACTGGACATGATTCCTGAGTGAAGCCATCGAATTCGGACCGCATGAAGAGTTCCACTGAATCGTTACGAGAAATGAAATGTGCGCGTACAATGTATCGCCTAAGACATAGGTCATCTGACGCGCGAACCAGACACATCGGGACGGTACTGCAATGCCGGAACGATATGGGCTATCAAGTTCCGCGATTGTGTCCGATCAACTGGCTGACATGGTCTCTAGGCGTGCCCGGAATCCGAGATATTGGTCCCTGAATCCGAGCCTATGGGGAAAATCGCTTGGACGGAGATCCATATTACCGTTTGACTGCTCATTCTACAAGTGCGATATTAAGTCCGAAAGGGGCCGAAGGACTGGCAACCTTCGGATATGGATATTTATACCTGCATCGTCTTGAATCAGACCACAAGTTTCAATTCTCAATCATTTCACAACAACAGCAGAGGTGAAATCATGGATATAACAGGATTGATAATATTTCTGGCAATTGGTGCCGTAGCAGGCTGGTTAGCGGGAACTTTTATGAAAGGCCGTGGTTTTGGTCTGCTCGGTAATATCGTTGTTGGCATTATAGGCGCCGTACTTGGTGGTTTTGTATTTGGTTTACTTGGTATCTCGGCGGGTGGATTGATTGGTGCAATAGTTATGGCAACTGTCGGGGCTGCATTACTGCTATTCATCATCGGCATAATCAAGAAGGCATAACAACCTGACAACATGGAACCGCGCCTCAGCTTTGTAACTCTCGGCGTTTCTGATCTTCAGCGCGCGACGCGGTTTTATGAAGAAGTATTGGGCCTTCCGCGAATACCCACGCCACCCGAAGTGACCTTCTTCGAACTCGGCAAGACCTGGCTGGCGCTGTATCCGCGCGAGCTGCTGGCGGCGGATGCCGGGGTTCCGGCGGCGGGTTCGGGATTCCCCGGCTTCACGCTGGCGCACAATGTCCGCTCGGCGGCGGAGGTGGATGAGCTTCTGAAGGAAGTCGCGGCCAAGGGCGGTCGCATCGTGAAGCCGGGCACGCGCGCGGACTGGGGCGGGTATACGGGCTACTTCGCCGATCCCGATGGGTTTCTCTGGGAAGTCGCGTGGAACCCGCAGTTCCCGCATACATAAAAGGCAAGCCATGGGTAAAAACCGAATGGAGGCATTCAGCGATGGCGTGCTCGCCATCATCATCACCATCATGGTTCTGGAAATGAAAGTGCCGCATGGCGATGATTTCGCCGCACTGCGTCCGTTGCTGCCGGTTTTTCTCACTTATGTGTTGAGTTTCATCTATCTCGGCATTTACTGGAACAATCATCATCACATGCTGCATGTCACGCAGCACGTGAGCGGTGCGATCCTGTGGGCTAATCTCCATTTGCTGTTCTGGCTGTCGCTGTTTCCCTTCGTGACCGGATGGATGGGCGAGAATCACTTTACGGTGTTGCCAACGGCCCTGTATGGCGTGGTTTTGTTGATGGCCGCGGTGGCGTATTGGATTTTGCAGCAGACCATCATCGCCAGGCATGGCGGGGAGTCCCTGCTTGCTAAAGCCGTGGGCAGAGACCTCAAGGGGAAGTTATCCCCTGTGCTTTATGTCATCGCGATATTTGCCGCTTTTATTGCACCGTGGGTCGCCGGTGCACTGTATGTTCTGGTCGCGGTACTATGGTTGGTGCCTGACCGCCGCATCGAACGCGCGCTGGCGGCACGGAAAGGACAGACGCCGTAGCGCTTATAAAACATGACAATTGCCGCTTAGGTTTTGTGATCGCGCGCAAGGCGCGCGATACCATTTACAGCCTGGATGCCCGGCGCGTTGCGCGCGGCGATGCAACACCGTTAAGCGTGTTCACGAGAATGCCGCCTCGGGCCGTCTTCGCGGGCATGACGCGAGACCGAACCCGCCAGTTTTCGCGGGGATGACGATGGTTTCGGGAGCGCAGCGCACGCTACTTTGCCATCGAAGGTTCGGTTAATATAACCGAATGCACAAGAGCCGCTACGCCAGCGTCAAACCCTTCACCACCAAGGATGGTTCGATCATCCGCGAGCTGATGCATCCGAGCGTGCACGGCAACGCGAACCAGAGCCTGGCCGAGGCGATCGTGCCGGTGGGGAAGGGGACGCATTTGCACAAGCATCATCGCAGCGAGGAGATTTATCACGTCACCGCCGGCGAAGGCAGGATGGTGCGCGGCGATGAGATATTTGCCATCAACCCGGGCGACACGATCTGCATTCTCCCCGGGACGCCGCACCGGGTGGACAATACCGGCGCGACCGAATTGAAGATTCTGTGCTGTTGTTCCCCGCCGTACTCGCACGAGGACACCGAACTCCTGGATAAGTAGCTCCCGGTTTCGGGGCGTTCTGCGGCAAGTTTCTGCCGTTCTCTGCCTCTTATTGAGGCAGCTTCAAGCTGTTGACGTTTTGCGGCAGTAAAAAACCGTGGCCGGGCAGGAGGTTAGCGCCACCCCTGAAAACCCGCTCCAGGCACGGGAGTTGCACGCTATATTGGTACAAAACCTTAGCAACATCTGACGAATGCTAAAAAACAGACTGCCATC
Source organism: uncultured Gammaproteobacteria bacterium (assembly GCA_963750625.1). Taxonomy (GTDB): domain Bacteria; phylum Pseudomonadota; class Gammaproteobacteria; order Acidiferrobacterales; family Sulfurifustaceae; genus Sulfuricaulis. Next base: position 77,593 of record CAVVRV010000028.1, read on the forward strand.
AGCCCGCCAGAGCGTGGTAGCCCTCGGGCTAGTCACGTTGTTCGCCGTCGGTGGCGCGGCGCAGGCCGAGGTGTATGTCTACGAAATGCCGGACGGCTCGCGCATGATCACCGACCATCCGATCAAAGCCAAGTATTCGCGCGTCGTGCGCGTGACCCGCGACGTGAAGGGCGCCGGCACGCTCGCCGCGCAAAAAAACAGCCCGGTGTTCCGTGAAGCACCCTCCACCTATGACAATCTCATCCGACGTTATGCCGATGAGTACGGTGTAGAGTTTGCGCTCGTCAAGGCCATCATGCAGGCCGAATCGGCCTTCAATCCCTACGCGGTGTCGAACAAAGGCGCGCGGGGCCTGATGCAGATGATGCCGTCCACCGCCGGCCGGTATGGCGTGCAGGACATTTACAATCCGCGTGAGAATATCCGTGCCGCGGTGCAGCACCTGAAATATTTATTCGACACGTTCGACCACAGGCCGGTGCTGGTCATCGCCGCCTACAACGCCGGCGAGAACGCGGTGAAACAATATCGCGGCATTCCGCCCTATGAGGAAACGGAAAGTTACGTCAAAAAGGTTCTGCAATACAAACATCAGTACACGCCCAACTACCGTATAATCAGCGTTGCCGCCAATCCCTCCGGCGGCTGATTTGCCAAGCCGCGCCATTCCTTGTAACCTGCCGGCGCATATTCAATCCAGGTGCAACAGGATCATCCAGGCGATGGCCTGTCGCCTGCATACCGCGCTGGCAGGGCAAGGACATGAGCGACGATCCAACCAATCCCCTCGAGAGCAAGGAATTCCAGATTCTGAAAGTCATGAAGCTGGTGCTGACCGATGTCGTGAAGGACACCGCCACCCAGCCGGGCCTGAAGCACCCCTTGTCCGACCGGACCATCGAAGGCATACGCCAGTGCCTCAAGCTGGTTTCCGCGCGCGAGCGTGAACTGATCGAGGACGCCGGCAAAAGCATGGACATGCGCCCTCACTACGTGGATGAGCCGAAAAAGAATGTCGTGGTGCCGATCACGAAGATCGGCCGCAATACCAAGACAGATCCGGACAAGAAATAACCCGCCCAGTCGCCTTCAGAAGCTGACAGGGCGTCTCGAGCGGAAGCAAGCTCACCGGATCACTAACGTCCCGGCCTGCGGTTCGAACGACCGCCTGTCTCGACGTGCGCCGATGGTTTTGCGCAGCACCGCGTATTGCTGCAGCACGGGATTGACCACCGGTTCGAGCTTGCGGCGCAGCAGCGTTCCACTCGCGGTGGTGACGGCGATGATGGGCGTGACCAGCCGTTCACCGGTATGCGCCAGCGTAAGCATGGCGCCGATTTCCCCCCTTAACTCCGGCACGCCTTCCAGCAAGGCCTTGAGTTCATCGCGCGCGGAGGCCATCAGCGTTTCCGTGCATTGCAGCGCCGCGTCGATTTCCCCGGCCGGCTCCGCGGAGCAACGCGCCGGTCTGAAGTAATTCCCGATGATGTCCATCAGTGCCGCGACGGTGTATTTGTCGACCGGGTGTTGCAACTGCGTTTCGGAGACGGCGAGAAAAGTCTGGCCTGGCGCATCGAGCAGTTTCGCCAGAAACGCGGCGAGCGTATTGCCGTGTTCGACGAGCGCGGCCAGCCGGTCGCGGTAACCGGCGTAGTCATCGCGTGCCGGCAGCGGCTGGGGCAGGTCGTCCGGCACGGCGTCGAGAAAGCCGATATGGTAGGCGTTGCGGTGCGTGCCGAGACGAAAGATGCGCTCGCGGGCTTCGCTGTCGATCAGCCCGGTCTGAAGGATCAGCCGGATGGTGGCGATGACCGTCAGCGGTTCGGTTTCAAACGGCAGGTACTCCACCAGATGGGCGGCGAGCTCCTGGCCCATCCTGCCTTTGACGACGACATCCTTTTCGAGCAGGCGGCGCGCGATGTCGGCGGTCGGCATGGCCCACCAGGCGCGGCGCGCGAGATCGTCGCTCAACCCCGCCGCGCCGGCGACGGCGACCACGGCCTCGGGCTCGCCGAGCAGCAGCAATTTGTCGAGCTGCGCCTCGCGCGCCTGACCCATGCGCGTCCAGCGTTGCAGGAACACCGGATAGCCGCCGGGCGAACCGAGCACGTGGCTCGAGAGCATCTCGCGCACCAGCCGCAGGTATTTCTCCGGACGGCAGTTGGGGCTGAGCGGAATGCGCGCCTCGTTACCGCGTGAAAGGCCGTAGACCGTCATGTGCTGCTCGTCGATGCGGATGGCCTCGATGTCGTTGGCGAGGAGGACGTTCAAGCGCAGCAGGTCTTCGCTGGAGAGTTCCATGGATGAATACGAACGCGGGATGAAACGGGCGAGTTGCTAGTTTAACTGAATCCGCTGGCCCCAGGGCACCTTCTCCTTGCCCTTGACCAGCCAAAGCACGGGATAAGACGGCTCACTCTTGGGGAATTCGCCCTTGGCGTCGGTGAAGTAGACCAGCAAATCCGGCGCGCGATCCTGCCACTCGGCCCATTCGAAGACCGGTGTGAAGCGCGTGCCGCCACCGCCCGGCAATTTTCCGGGCAATTTTATCTCTTCCCAGGGATCGAAAATCCAGGGTCCTTCCGGCGCCAGTTTTTCATCGCAGGAGTGCAGCGTGATGCGCGCGCCGACCTGGCCCTTGATGGCGTTGACCTCGCTCAGGAATTCCTGCATCTCGTCGTCCGAAATCGAGCCGCTGGTGTCGAGCACCACGAGCAGATCGATGTGCTGGCTGCGCAGACCGGGGAGGATGGCCGTGCCCTCGCGCCGCGACGGATGCGCGAAGCTGTAGTCGTTGCGCGAGGCGCGCGTCATGTAGTGCGCGAGCAGCATGCGCCACGGCAGCTGCGGCTGCAGCAGGTGATCCACCATGCGCGCCATCGAGCCGCCGAGCTTGCCGGCCTGGATGGCCTGCTGCGCGGCCGAGGCCAGGCGCTGCTGCCACTGCTTGTCGAGCGAATCGCGCTCGGGGGTGGAAAGCGGCGGCGGTTGCGGCGCGCCGCCAGCCTGCGCATCCGGTTCGCCATGACTGCCGCCACTGTCTTCAGTCTGCTTCTCGCCGCGTCCGCCTTCGCCACCTGTCGCGATCGCCCGAACCGTGCGGCCTGTCGTCCTGATCGTAGAGGTGCTGATCCATCGGTTCTTCGTCGGTGTTTTCCTGGATGCAGGGATAGATCTCCTCCGCGGTCATGTCCTTGTACGCGTCCAGGATCAAGCGCGCCCGGCGCGGGCGTGAGCCCGTCGGCCAATAGCAAGGGATTGACCGCGAAGTCGCAGGCCAGGTCCCAGCGGTGCTTGTGGCGATGTTCGCGGCGCGCGAAGTGCGAGAGCGCGCAGTGCAGCGCCTCGTGCGCGAGGATGAATTTGGTCTGCTCGAACGACAGCGCCTTGATGTAGTCGCGGTTGTAGTAGAACGAGCGCGCGTCGGTGGCGGTGGTGTGGCACCACTTGGGATCGGCCTCGACCAGCGGCAGGCGCAGCACCAGCGCGCCGAGGAAGGGCTTGTCGATGATCAGCCAGGTGCGCGCGGCGACGAGCTTGTTTTCGATGTCATCCTGATCCGCCATGGCGAGCCGGAACAGATTACGGCTTGCGCGCCGCGGCCGGTGGCTTCTGCCACATGTCGAAGATCATCACGCTGGCGATCTTCTTGGCCCACTGCGCGAATTGCGGGAGTGCGAACAGCTTCTCGCCGACGGCGCGCTGCATGTCCGAGACCAGCATCACGCCCATCTCGCGGCTCGGGAAACGGCCGGCGTAGTCGAGGATGTTGCCGAACACCTTGGCCTCGTCGCTGCTGCCCTTGGCGCGGATCGCGCGCCCCACCAGCGCCGCGGCCACCGCGTATTGCAGGTCGATCTCTTTCGGCACGGTGGTGGAGTCGCCGTTCACGATCGCGTCGATGTCCGGCAGGTTGTCGAGGTTGTCGATGAAGGCCTTGAGCTCGACGCCGGCCGCCGGGCCGACGCAGGCCTCGAGCCCGCCCAGCAGCAATTCCGGACGGTCGCCGAATTTCGCGAGCGCGCGATGCGCGAATTCCCACGAGCGCGGAGACGGAAACGCCACGGGATTGTGCGCCGGGTCGAAATCGAACAGCAGCTCGGGACGGAATCGCAGAAACGCGATGACGCGCTCGTCGATATTGTTCGCGTACGCCCACGCGACCCAGTCGTCGAGATGGGTTTCGACCGAGAAATGGGAAAAGCGGTTGGCGAGCGGCGCCGGCATGCTGTAGGTGACGCCGCGGTCGCCCTGACGGTTGCCGGCGGCGAAAATCGCCCAGTGCTCCGGCACCTGATAGGCGCCGAGGCGGCGGTCGAGGATCAGTTGATACGCGGCGGCGGAAACCGTCGGTGCCGCCGACGTAATCTCGTCGAGAAACAGGATGCCTTCGGGGCCGTGGCGTTGGGCGTCCGGCAACATCGCCGGGATGGCCCATTCCACGACGTCGCCGACGCGGAACGGGATGCCGCGCAGGTCGGTCGGCTCCATCTGCGACAGGCGGATGTCGATGACCGGAACGCCGTATTTCCGGGCCACCTGCGCCACCATCTGCGATTTGCCCACGCCGGGCGGCCCCCACAGCATGACCGGTGTGTGGTGACCCTCGCGGGTGCTCTGGAATTCGCGTTCGAGGACGGCGAGGATAAGCGCAGGGCGCATGGAATCTCCGGTTGATATACTTCAAAGAGGTGTGCCAGAAGCAGAGTATAATTTTGCCGTCGCCAAGCGTCCATGCACGAATTGATGACAGGCAATGAAAAAAGACAGACATGCCGCGTGGACTTGTCCCGGAATGACCGCTGCGCATGAAATGCTCCGCCGTGGCGGCGCGCACGGCGTGCCCTGACCGTCAGTCCTCCGATGCCTGAATCGCCCCTGCCACCGAATCCCTCCGCGAGCGCCGATAAACGGCCGCTGCTGCTGCGCTGGCGCGACCGGCTGTTCAAGGTTCTTTTCGGACCGGCGCGCGATCCCATGGCGCCGGAGACCCATCGCCACATCACGCTGATCGCCTTTTTCGCCTGGGTGGGTCTGGGCGCGGACGGCTTGTCATCCTCGGCTTACGGTCCCGAGCAGGCGTTCATGGCGCTCGGCGAGCACACCCATCTCGCGCTGTTTCTCGCCGTGGCTACGGCGATGACCGTGTTCGTGATCGCGGTTTCCTACAACCAGGTGATCGAACTGTTTCCCACCGGCGGCGGCGGATACAAGGTGGCCACGCGTCTGCTCGGCAGACGCGCGGGACTGATCTCCGGCAGCGCGCTGGTGGTGGATTACGTGCTTACCATCGCCATCTCCATCGCCGCCGGCGCGGACGCGCTGTTCAGTTTCCTGCCGCTGTCGTGGAGCGTACTCAAGCCGGAAGCCGCCGGGCTGGCGCTGCTGACCCTGGTGATTCTCAATCTGCGCGGCGTCAAGGAGTCCATCAAATTCCTGCTGCCCATCTTTATCGGGTTTGTCCTGACGCACGCGTTTCTGATTATTTATGGCATTACACGACATGCCCAGGACATCAGCGGCCTGATCCCGGAAAGCATCGCCGGTGCGCAGTTGCTGTCGCGCGAAATGGGTATTGTGTTCGTGATCGCGCTGTTCCTGCGCGCCTACGGCATGGGCGGCGGCACCTACACCGGCATCGAGGCGGTCTCGAACAGCGTCAACCTGCTGAAGGAGCCGCGCGTGACCACCGGCAAGTGGACCATGTTCTACATGGCGCTGTCGCTGTCGTTCACCGCCGGCGGCATCATCCTGCTGTATCTGTTGTGGCGCGTGCAGCCGGTCGAGGGGCAGACCCTGAATGCCGTGGCCTTCGGCGCCATACTCGCGGACTGGCCGACCTGGAGCGGCTGGCACCTGGGCCAGATTCTGCTCGTGACCACGCTGGTGTTCGAGGCCGGGCTGCTGTTCGTGGCGGCCAACACCGGATTTCTCGGCGGCCCCGCGACGCTGGCCAACATGGCCGCGGATCACTGGGTGCCGCACCGCTTCGCGCAGCTTTCCGACCGGCTGGTGACCAAGAACGGAATTCTGCTGATGGGTGGCGCCGCGTACGCCGTGCTGTTGTGGAGCGGCGGCCGGGTGGATCTGCTGGTGGTGCTTTACAGCATCAACGTGTTTCTGACGTTTTCGCTGACCCTGCTGGGCCTGTGCGTTTACTGGTGGAAAAACCGCGACACCCTGACCGGGTGGCTGCCGCGGCTCGGTTTGACGCTATGGGGTCTCGTCGCCACCTCCGGGATACTCGTGGTGATGCTGGTGGAAAAATTCCACGAGGGCGGCTGGATCGCGGCGCTCGTCACCGGTTCGCTCATCGGTCTGTGCGCCCTGGTGTACAGTCACTACCGCACGGTGGGCAAGCGTCTGACCGCCCTCGACGACATCCTGACCCGGATTCCGGTTGCTACTCCCACCCGACAGCCCCCGCCGGTCCGCGAGGGCGAGCCCGCGGCGGTATTTTTCGTTTCGAGCTACCGCGGAGTGGGCATTCATACCTTGCTCAATTCCCAGCGCCTGTTCCCGGGGCGGTTTCACAATTTCGTCTTCCTGAGCGTCGGCGAGGTGGATACCACGCGCATGAAAGGCGACCAGACCCTGGTGGACCTCAAGCACCAGGTGGACGAATCGTTGCACAAGTACGTCGAGTTCTGTCGCGCCCACAACATGGCGGCGGTCGGTTTTTCCGCTTATGGCACCGATCCGGTCGAGGCGGCCGTCAAACTGGCCGATGATGTCCTGCAGCGTTTCCCCGGCAGCGTTTTTTTCGCCGGCACGCTGGTGTTCCGCGAGGAAAACTGGATGACGCGCCTGCTGCACAACCACACGGCATTGGCGATTCAGCGCCAGCTGCATATCAAGGGCATGCCTCTTGTCATCATGCCGATGCAGGTGGATACTCATTGGGAAGCTCAGGTAAGTGATCCGAGCGCCTGAGCTTGTCGAAGGGCGAACGGCTAACGCTCCCTGAATCTCCCTATCAGCAAGTCGGTCCATGGGTCGACGAGGTCATCACGAACGGGCTTGATCGCGGGCCTTAGCGCGACGCCCGTTCAAGGCGTGACCGTTGACCAGCAAGCATGGAGGTGAAACATGCCTGACATCATGAAGTTTATTGTTGGCGAAGGTTCGATCGAGAAAGATCCGGCAGGCAATCTGCTCGGGCTGGGCGAGTGGTCGGAGGACATCGCCAGGAAAACGGCGGCGGATCTCGGCATCACGCTCACGCCCAAACACTGGGAAGTGATTAATTTTTTGCGCGATCATTACCGCATGCATGGCCCGGCGAAGCATGCCCGCTACCTGCTCCAGCCTCTGGAGGAGAAATTCGCCGGAAAAGGCGACCGGAAATATCTTTATCTCCTGTTTCCGGGCGGCGTTATCACCCAGGCGAGCAAGATCGCGGGACTGCCGGCGCCTCCGGACAGCGTGGACTCTTCTTTCGGGACGGCGTTGTAACGGCAGGATTCCTGCTGTCCGCTGACGCGCGCGCCACGGACGGGGTGCGAATACCCGGTTTATCCCGTGATTTGATGCGTCAGCTGCTCGCCGCCTCGAGCCGCTCGACTTCCTCTTCCTGCTGCTGCAGCGCCCACATATGGGCGTAGGCACCGTTGCGCACGAGCAGTTCGTTGTGCGTGCCGCGCTCGACGATGCGGCCGTGGTCCATCACCAGGATCTGGTCGGCGTCCATGATGGTGGAGAGGCGGTGGGCGATGACCAGGGTGGTGTGATTGGTGGCGATTTCCTGCAATTCAGCCTGAATCGCCTTTTCGGTGCGCGAATCCAGCGCCGAGGTGGCTTCGTCGAACACCAGGATCGGCGGATTTTTCAGCAGCGTGCGCGCGATGGCCACGCGCTGTTTCTCGCCGCCGGAGAGCTTGAGGCCGCGCTCGCCTACCGTCGTGTCGTATTGGTCCGGCAGCGATTCCACGAACTGGTCGATGTGCGCCGCCCGCGCCGCCTCGATGATTTCCTCGCGCGCCGCGTCCGGCCGTCCGTAAGCGATATTGTAATAAATGCTGTCGTTGAACAGCACCGTGTCCTGCGGCACGATGCCGATCGCCCGGCGCAGGCTTTTCTGCGTCACCGCGCGGATGTCCTGGCCGTCGATCAGGATGCGTCCGGTGGTGACGTCGTAGAACCGGAACAGCAGCCGCGACAGCGTGGATTTGCCGGCGCCGCTCGCGCCCACCACCGCCACCTTGTGCCCGGCGGGCACGTCGAAGCTGACGTCCTGCAGGATCTGGCGCCGGATGTCGTAGCCGAAGCCGACATGCTCGAAGCGGATCGCGCCGCCGCTGACCTTCAGTTCCCTGGCATCGGGCGCGTCGCTGACTTCGGTGTGACGCTCCAGCAGTCCGAACATGCGCTCCATGTCCGCCAGCGAGTGGCGGATTTCGCGGTAGACGAAGCCGAGGAAATGCAGCGGCATGTAGAGCTGGATGAGGAAGGCGTTGACCAGCACCAGATCGCCGATGCTCATGGTTCCGCGCACCACGCCCTGGCCGGCCATGAGCATGAGGATGGTGACGCCCACGGCGATGACCGCGCCCTGGCCGATGTTGAGCAGCGACAGCGAGGTCTGGTTGCGGACCGCGGCCTTTTCCCAGGATTGCAGGGTTTCGTCGTAGCGTCGCTGCCTCGAAGCCCTCGTTGCCGAAGTACTTGACGGTCTCGTAGTTGAGCAGGCTGTCGATCGCGCGGGTGTTGGCCTTGGAGTCCATCTCGTTCATGTTGCGGCGGAAGATCATGCGCCACTCGGTGACCACGAGCGTGAACGCGATGTACACCACCAGCGTGACGAGCGTCACGACGCAGAACCACGGGTCGTACTTGACCAGCAGGATCACCGCCACGAAGCCGATTTCGAGGATCGTCGGCAGGATGTTGAACAGCATGAAGTTGAGCAGGAAGCGGATGCCGGCGGTGCCGCGCTCGATGTCGCGCGACATGCCGCCGGTCTGGCGTTCGAGGTGGAAGCGCAGCGAAAGATTGTGCAGGTGCTCGAAGACCCTGAGCGCCACGCGCCGGATCGAGCGTTGCGTGACCTTGGCGAACACCATGTCGCGCAGTTCGCCGAACGTCGAGTTGGCCAGACGCAGCGCGCCGTAGGCGACCAGCAGAAAGATCGGCAGCGCGAGCGCGGCCTGGGACGGGCTGAGCGCATCGACGATTTCCTTGAGCACCAGCGGCACGGAAACGGTCGCGACCTTGGCGAGCGCCAGAAACGCGAGCGCCAGCACCACCCGTCCGCGGAATTCCCACAGATAGGGCAAAAGCGATTTGATCGCTTTCCAGTCGCTCTGGCGGGCGGGGGGTTTTCCGTAATGTTTCGGGCGCATCGGCTTGGTGACGTCAAAGCGTGGTTGGAACGAATTCTACCCGATCTGTGTCATATCCTTGTAACGATTGTCCGCGAATCGACTGCCGGCCTTGCCGGGAACGATGAGTGGACCAGAACCATCGGCCCCCACGGGAAGATGCGGTACCGGAGTTTGGCCATTCGCGGGAAGCCATGCACAATCATCAGCCGGAGGGTACAGACATGAAGCGGGCGCATGCGACATCCATGACAGCACTGGTTCTGGGGGGATTCCTGGGGCTGATGGGCATGACGGTATCGGCGGCGGAAAAGGCTGAATTCCGCGGTGCCGGCCAGTTCGAGATTCCCGGCTGGTTCAAGCACTCGTTTCTCGATCATGCCGGAGGACGTCGCCGAAGCATCACGGGACGGCAAGCGCTTGCTGCTCTACTTCGGTCAGGACGGCTGTCCGTACTGCGCCGCGCTGTTCAACACCAATTTCAGCCAGGCGCACATCGTGGATTACACCCGCCGGCACTTCGATGCGATTGAATTCAATATCTGGGGAGACCGGGAGGTGACCGATTTTTCCGGCCGCAAGCTGACGGAAAAAGAGTTCGCTGCGAATCTGCAGGTGCGGTTCACGCCCACGATTCTGCTGATCGGTGAAAAGGGCGAGACGGTGTTGCGCATCAACGGTTATTACCCGCCGCACCAGTTTCTCGCGGCGCTGCAATACGTGGCGGAAAAACAGGAAGGATAAAATAACGTTCCGTGAATACCTTGCCAAGCTTGCCCCGCCACCGTCGAAAGGCGTGCTGCATCCGGAACCGTTTTTTGCCAAGCCACCTCACGACTTGAGCAAGATGGCGTCGGGGAAACCGCTTGCCGTGTTTTTTGAGCAGAAGGATTGCGCTGGTTGCGACCGGATGCACAGCGAGATGCTGGACGATCCAGAGACGCTGAAACTGATCGGACGCTTTCACGTGATCCAGCTGGACCGCTGGAGCGACACGCCGGTGGTGACGCCGGCGGGCCGCGCGACCACGGCGCGCCAATGGGCGGACGAACTCAATATCGCGTACGTGCCGAACGTGGTGGTGTTCGACGCCGGGAAGGAGGTGATCCGGATCGAGGCCTTCATGAAAGGTTTTCATGTCCAGTCGGTGCTGGACTATGTCGCCTCGGGCGCTTACAAAAAGCAGCCGAGTCTGCAGCGTTTCATCCGCGAGCGTGCCGATGCCATGCGCGAGCGGGGCGTGGTGGTGGATATCTGGAAATAATTGATCCTGCTACGCACCCACGGGCGGGATGAATCCCGCCCCGCAGTTTCAGCGCTTGCCGAGGGACGTAAAGACCAGCGTCAGTCCCAGTGCGACGAAACCGACGAAGAAGATGAGCGTCCAGACCGGCATGCTGAGGTCGAGAAAAGTCCAGGTGACTTTGGCGCAATCGCCGGTGCCTTCCAGCACCAGCTTCAGGGTTTTTGCGAGCGGAAAGTTTTCCAGCATGTAGTTGAATTCGTAGCTGCAGCCGGGTTGCTGGTCGAACGGCAGATGCTGGATCCACACATGACGGCCGGCGACGCCGGCCCCGGCCGCGGCGGCGAATACGGTGAGCGTACCGTAGAGACGCCGGCCCCACTTGCCGGGATTGTGCAGTCCGCCGGCCAGCAGGATCAGTCCCACGCCGATGACGGCCAGCCGCTGCAGGATGCACAACGGGCAGGGTTCCAGATGATCGACGTATTGAAAATAAAGGGCTGCCGCCATCAGGCCGGCGCAGACCGCGAAACCGCCCAGAAAAATCACGCGTTGCGACATGCTGTTATATCAGTGTTACGGGTTGCCCGGAGCAATATTAACGATCATGCCGTCGATCATCCACCGTTTCAACAGCCCCGCCGCATGCAACGCGACGTTCTGGGCGTCGATCCATTCGACTAAACCTTCGCAAATCGACGCGAAGGGTTCGTACGCACGCACGGCATCGATCGCCCAGGCCTCGTCCACGGACAGCGAGCGGAAAAAAATCTTGAGATCCTGGCGCCAGACCAGCCACGGTTGCGGCCATTCACCGGCCGCGGGTTCCCCGGGCGCCTGATCCTCCTTGATCGCCTTCCAGATGGCCGGAACATTCCAGCGCAGGTCCAGGCGGCGCACGGAAGCATGTAGCGCCAGTCGCATCTCCGGCCAGGCCTCCGGGGGGATGGACGCCATGGCATCGAGGCCCACGACGGGACTGTCCGGGGCATCGAAGGCCTCCGACATGGCCCATTCCAGTGCCGCCATTTCAGCGAGGTATGGCTTGCCGCGGTAAGTCTCGGCCGATGCCAGGTATTCGGACAGACGATGGCCGAAGTAGCGGATGGAAAAGTGCGTGGAGGGATGGGCTTCGAGATAAGCCAACCCGAGCTGTTCAAATTCGTCATCTCCCATCCAGGCATGCAGGACCGGATAATTGCTGTCGAGCGCCTCGATCAGCCGCAGGCGATAGGCGTCGTAATAAATGGCCAGGCGCCGGGGCGCGCTGACTTTCGCGCTGCCAACCACGCGCTCCAGCATGCGCTCGTCGCCGCGCAGCAAAAACGACTTGAAATCGGCCTGCAGGCCTTTAAGCGGGCTCATGCCGAGGCAGCCGCCACTGCGGATTGGCGCGCGGGGGAGCCCGCGATCCGGCGGGCGCGGTCGAGTTCGGCGATCAGTTCGGCCAGCGGCGGGATGTTGTCGTCACGCTCGATCATGGTCGAGACGCGCCCGAAACGGCGCACCGCCTGCGCGTAAAGCTCCCACACCGGATCGATCACCGGCTCGTCATGGGTGTCGACGATGTAATCGCCGTGGTTGCGGTGTCCGGCGAGATGAAACTGCCACACCCGCTCGACCGGGATGGCGTCGAGGTAGGTGCGCGGGTCGAATTCGTGATTGAAACTGCTGACGTAGATGTTGTTGATATCGAGCAGGATCCGGCAGTCGGCCCGTTCGACGATCTCGCGCAGGAATTCCCATTCCGTCATCTCCGATTCCGGATAGGTGACGTAGCTCGAGACATTCTCGATCAGTATCCGGCGGCCCAGAAAATCCTGCACCTCGCTGAGGCGCGCGACCACATGGTTGATCGCTTCTTCGGTGTAGGGCAGGGGCAACAGGTCGTGGGCGTTGATGCCGCCCACGCCGGTCCAGCACAGGTGATCGGACAGCCACGCCGGTTCGATCCGGTCGGCCAGCGCCTTGAGCTGACGGAGATATTCCCGGTCGAGCGGATCGTGCGATCCGATGGAGAGCGATACGCCGTGCATCACCAGCGGGTAACGCGCGCGGATGCGTTCGAGATAGTGAATCGGCTTGCCGCCGGGGACGAGATAATTTTCGGAAATGATTTCGAACCAGTCCACCGCCGGGGATTCGTTCAAAATGGTTTCGTAATGCGCGGGACGCAGCCCCAGGCCAAAACCGAGGTAAGGACGTTCAGTGTGCGGAGCTGTGTTCGGCATCGTCGGGAAGAAAAAGCCGGGCGCATTTCACCGCGCCCGGCGTATTCGGCTTGAGAGCCGTGGAGAGTATTACTTCTTTTGCGTGTCCTTCATCTTGGCCTTGGCCGCGTCGCATTCAGCCTTGGACATGTACGTCCATCCCTTGCCCTTGCAGCTGTTCTGGCCCTTGCAGGCGTTGTTGGCGGTCTGGCAGGCCGACTGGCCCTTGCAGGAATTCACGCCGTCGCAATGAACCTTGGCTTCGCCCTGTGTCCGCGGCCATGACCGGGGCGATGCCCGCGGTGGCGAACAGTCCGGCGGCGGCGGTGGCCAGGGCAAGGCCGGTGAGTTTCTTGGCAGTCATCATGATCATTGTCTCCGTTGTTTCGTTTAATGATGGTTTAGTTTAGTTACGTCCGGAAGATCCAAATAAAGGGCCTCAGTAGGGCGGTACAGACCAATCTCCCGACCCGGAATCAACCGAACGTGTAAGACACACTATCCCTGTGCAAGTTCCAGTCATATTCAGGGCCGGAACAATTTAACAGATATCTTTGGCGCCTGACCAGCCGCCGGTCAGGCCAATCGGCGCCTAAATGAAGCCCTACTGCGCTTCGCTCCGTTCGTCTTGTCATATTTAATGCGCTGAATTTCAGGCATTGCTGGACGGGAGCGGGGTGGCTTATTCATCAATGGACGAGTTTTTTGTACTTGATGCGGTGCGGCTGCACCGCCTCCGTGCCCAGGCGGCGCTCCTTGTCCACCATGTAGTCGGCGTAGTTGCCTTCGAACCACACCACGTGGCTGTCGCCCTCGAAGGCGAGCATGTGGGTGGCGATGCGGTCGAGGAACCAGCGGTCGTGCGAGATGATCACCGCGCAGCCGCCGAAATCGAGCAACGCTTCTTCGAGCGCGCGCAACGTGTCCACGTCGAGATCGTTGGTCGGTTCGTCGAGCAGCAACAGGTTGCCGCCGCTTTTGAGCAGCTTTGCCAGATGCACGCGGTTGCGTTCGCCACCGGAAAGATCCCGCACCAGTTTCTGCTGGTCGGACCCGCGGAAATTGAAGCGGCCGCAATAGGCGCGCGACGGAACTTCGGTCTTGCCGATGAGCATGATGTCGTGGCCGCCGGAGATTTCCTCCCACACGGTTTTTCCGCCGTCGAGCGTGTCGCGGCTCTGGTCGACATAGGCGAGCTGCACGGTTTCGCCAATGCGCAGTTTCCCGCCGTCGGGTTTTTCCTGGCCGGTGATCATGCGGAACAACGTTGTTTTGCCGGCGCCGTTCGGGCCGATCACGCCGACGATGCCGCCGCGCGGAAGATTGAAGCTGATGCCGTCGATGAGCAGCCGGTCGCCGTAACCCTTGGTAAGGTTTTCCGCCTGCACCACCACGTCACCGAGACGCGGGCCCGGCGGGATGAAGATCTCCTTGGTTTCGTTGCGCTTCTGGAATTCCTGCGACGCGAGTTCTTCATAGGCCGCCAGGCGCGCCTTGCTCTTCGCGTGCCGGCCTTTCGGATTGGTGCGCACCCATTCGAGTTCGTGTTTCAGCGTGCGCTGGCGCGCGGACTCCTGTTTTTCCTCGACGGCGAGCCGCTTCTGCTTCTGGTCGAGCCACGAGGAATAATTGCCTTTCCAGGGAATGCCCTCGCCGCGGTCGAGTTCCAGAATCCAGCCGGCGGCGTTGTCGAGGAAATAACGGTCGTGGGTCACGGCCACGACGGTGCCGGCGTAATCGTGCAGAAAGCGCTCGAGCCAGGCGACCGATTCGGCGTCGAGATGGTTGGTTGGCTCGTCGAGCAGCAGCATGTCGGGTTGCGACAGCAGCAGTTTGCACAACGCCACGCGCCGGCGCTCGCCGCCGGAGAGCTTGGTGACGTCCGCCTCCCATGGCGGCAGGCGCAGGGCATCGGCCGCGATCTCGAGCTTGCGGTCGAGGTCCCAGGCGCCGGCGGCATCGATCTTTTCCTGCAATTTCCCCTGTTGCTCGATGAGTTTGTTCATCTCCTCATCGCCCATCGGTTCGCCGAACTTCATGCTGATTTCGTTGAATTTGTCGAGCAGCGCCTTGGTCTCCGCGACCGCTTCCTCGACGTTGCCGCGCACGTCTTTCTTGGGGTCGAGCTGCGGTTCCTGCGAGAGAAAACCGATGCGAATATTCGGCTGGGGACGCGCCTCGCCATCGTATTCCTGGTCCACGCCGGCCATGATGCGCAGCAGCGTGGATTTTCCCGAGCCGTTCAGGCCGAGCACGCCGATCTTGGCGCCGGGAAAAAAGGACAGCGAGATGTCCTTCAGGATCGTGCGGTTCGGCGGCACGATTTTGCTGACGCGATGCATGGTAAAGATGAATTGGCCGGACATGGAATAACCTTGCGTGGGTCAAAGGCCGCTTATTATAGGTGAGGCGGGGCTTTCATGAACACACTTAAAAACGTGATGTTGACTGAACCGCCGAACGGGTGCAGACGAATTTTGTTGCACCGAGTGAATCACCCTGGCGCAACGGCGTCCTGGCGGTTCAAGTAACAGTCGGAACTTCTGGCGAGCGGGCGCGGATTCAGCGGCGGGAATTGGCCGCCCAGGTGGGCGAGCTGGTGTCGGAGGAAAGCGTTGTTTCGTCGGCGAACTCGTAATCGAGCTGGGCGTCGGCCTGCTGGAAATAATTTCCCTGCACGTAATCGAAACCAAGGTTCCAGAGAATCCCGAGATCGTCGGCCTTCTCGACGAATTTGGCGATGGTCTGCTTTTCCATCGACTTGGCAAGGTCGACGATGGCCTTGAGCGAAGTGCGGGTAAGTTCGTCGGTCGACAGATTGCGAATGAGCGACCCAGAGATCTTGAGAAAATCAATTGGCATCTCGCGCAGGCTGTTGAGCGTGGCGAGATTGTTGCCGAAGTTGTCGACCGAGAATCGGCAGCCGATCCGTCGCGTCGCCTGCATGAACATGGACGCTTCCTCGGGGCTTGCCATGACGGCGGATTCATCGGCCTCGAGCACCATGAATCCCGGTTTGACACGCGCGATCGCCAGCTGTTTCTGAAGCAGGGAGAGGAGTTCCGGATCATTGAGCGCCGCCGGGCACAGATTGACGAAAAAGCTGGCCTGTCTTCCCTCGGCGTGCAACGCGGCGAGGGAATGGATCGACTGGCGTATGACCCAGCGGTCGATGGCGGCCAATAATCCCAGTTGCTCGGCCGCTCCCATGAATTCGCCGGCGTGGATCAGCTCGCCATGACGGCCGACCAGGCGCAACAAGACTTCGAAATATTCCGCTGGATCGCCGTGCAGGTTGACGATGGGTTGATAGGCGAGCTGAAAGCCGTCTTTTTCGAGAGCGGTTTTGAGGCGAATCTCCCAGTCCACGGTCGCCGTCGGCATAACCGGCGTTTCCCGGTGCAAATCCGCCGCCGGTATTTCCGCTACGCCGACGTGGGGGGGTGCCGACGCGGCTGCCTGTGGCATCGGTGCTGGAACCGGAGCGGGCGCCGTTTTCTGCGGACGGTTGTGCTGGCAGTTCTGGTAGGCCTTGTTCAAAACCGCCTGCGCGTTTTCGCTGTTCTTGTCGATTACCACCACGCTGATCGTGCCGTCGCAGCGGAAGACCTTGCCGCCTTCCATGAATGTGGTTTCCTTCAATGACGAAAGCAGTTCCGTCACCGCCGTCTTGATCTGCTCCTCGGACATGTCATGCAACAGCGCGGTGAATTCGTCACCGCTGAAACGGGCCAGGATCGTGGACTCGCCGAGATTGTCGCGGAACAGTCGCGCGATCTTGAGCAGCAGCCGGTCGCCGGCGGCGTGACCGAGGGAATCGTTGATTTCCTTGATCTCATTGAGATCGAGATAGAGCAGGGCGCTGCGGCTGTTTTCGGTCTTGACCCGCCCGATCGCCTTGGTCAGCTCCTGTGTGAAGTGGTGACGGTTGAAAAGACCGGTGAGCGGATCGTGCTGATTGAGATATTGCAGACGGTTCTCGACCGCCTTGCGCTTGGAGATGTCGGTGACCAGAAACTGGGTGCAGTTTTCGCCGTTGAGGACGATCGACGAAATGGCGAGTTCCGCGTGGAAGTGACTGCCGTCTTTCTTCACGCAAAGAAATTCCTGCGGGACCGCGGGATTCTGGGTCGTGGCCTTGCGCAGGTAGTCCTTGAAACGGGGATGGTCGGATTTTTCGATCAGGTTCAGCACCGGCACGCCCTCGATCTCGCTCAGGTCATCGTAGCCGAACATCTCGAGATAGGTCTTGTTGGCGTCGATGTGCATGCCTTCCTGGCAGTAGCCGATGGCCTCGCGCGATCCGGCGATGATGGCGCGGTTTTTATTCTCAACTTCCTGGAGCGTTTGCGTCATCTGCCGGAACTGGTGGCGTTCCTCGGTCACGCGCAATTCACGCTCCACCACCGGCGCCAGGCGCGCTGCCTGGCTTTTCATCACGACGTCGTGCGCGCCGTTACGCATGATCTTGACGAGATCCGGGTCGCGGATGTTCCGGGTGACGACGATGAAGGGGATGTCGAGATGCGCGCGTTTCACGAGGTCGAGCGCCAGTTGCGCGCCGAAGTGCGGGAGCGTGTACTCCGAAAGCACCACGTCCCACGTTCCCTTGTCCAGCGCCGCCTGCATGGAGGCCATATCCTGCACGCGCTGATTCTTGAGCATGAAGCCCGCCTTGCGCAGCGTGGCGACAGCTAGCTCGGTATCGTCCGGCGAGTCGTCGACAATCAGCAGGCGTAATATTTTCTTTTCCACAAGTCCCTCTTTCTCAAGAGTATTTTAGCAAAATGCTCCTGTAAACCTTTATTTGGCCGCGAAAGGCCGGAAATGCGGGAAAGGCCGAGATTTCAGTATGGCAGCAAAACATTCCTCATGGGTCACGCGTTCCTGATAGGCGCCGGATGCCCTCAATCGAGCGAAATACCCCGCTTGTCGTTCGTAGGCCGCCGTCCGGTTGTCATCCTGCGAACCCTGTATAGGCTTTCCCTTCTGACGGGGTTGCAGTAAATCGCCGGGGGTTCCGGCTCAACCAAAGGGTCTGGTTTACCGTCCGGGGATAGCCGCAAGGATGCTGTGATCGCCTCGCAATAGATTTCGTGTCTCCTTAGGGGGCACGAGTGCGGAAATGCGGGAAGCGACACGGAGAATAACATGAGCGGCATACATCGGCTGGGAACAGGAAACGAGCTGAATCAACCCTACGGCGGGGCGCTGGTCAATCTTCTGGTCAGTACTGACCGCGGCGCAGAACTCAAGGCAGCGTCGCGCGATCTCGTCTCTCTCGATCTTACTCCGCGACAACTCTCCGATCTCGAAATGCTGGCAACCGGCGCGTTCACGCCGCTGACCTCCTTTATGGGGCGGGCGGACTACGAAGCCGTATGCGCGCGCATGCGCATGGCCGACGGCCGTTTCTGGCCCATCCCCGTCACGCTCGATGTGCCACGGAAATTCGCCGAGAACCTTTCATCGGACCAAGCCGTCGCGCTGCGCGACGCCGAAGGCACGCTCATGGCGGTGCTTACCGTGACGGAAGTCTGGCAGCCGGACAAGGGCGCGGAAGCGCAGTGTCTCTACGGCACCCGCTCTGTCACGCATGCCGCGGCGAGCCATTTGCTCAACGTGGTCGGCGACGCCTATATCACCGGGAAACTCGAAGTCGTGGAATTGCCGGTACATCATGATTTTGCGTCACTGCGCCAAACGCCCGCCACCGTGCGTGATCTGCTGCGCCGGCAGGGTGCGAACCGCGTGGTGGGTTATCAGCCGCGTCATCTCATGCACCGCACCCACGTGGGGTTCACCAAGAGCACGGCCTACCTGAACGATGCCACGCTGCTGATTCAGGCCGCGGTGGGCAGAGGCGGCATGAGCCAGTCGGATCATTACCCGCGCGTGCGCGCACTGTGCGCCGTGCTTGAACATTATTCGACGCGGGCCGCGCATCTGAATCTGATCGAACTGTCCCCGCGCCATGGCGGTCCGCGCGCGGCGCTGTGGCATGCCATCCTCAGCAAGAACTTCGGCTGCTCCCACTTTATCGTGGAACACGATTACGACGACCAGGGAGAGGGCGCGACCGGCGAGCCGCTGTACGGGAAATACCGCGCGCTGGAATCGGTGCAGTGGCATGCGCGCGAGATCGGCATCGAGGTGGTGCCGTTCCGCAATCTGGTGCAGGAAGAAGACCAGCCGGAACGTTTTCTTTCCGGCGGGCGCATTGGCCGGCGCGCGAAACAAACACCGCGGCTGGCCTCGGACCAGACGTCAGAAATGGCGCACTGGTTCTCCTATCCCACGGTGCTGGAAGAATGGCGCAAGACCTTGCGCCAGGGGTTCACGCTTTTTTTCACCGGCCTTTCCGGTGCCGGCAAATCCACGCTGGCGCAGGTGGTGTATGCGCGGCTCAAGGAATCCGAGGCGCGTCCCGTCACGCTGCTCGACGGCGACGTGGTGCGCAAGCACCTCTCCTCCGAACTGGGATTCTCGCGCGAGCACCGCGATACCAATGTACTGCGCCAGGGTTACGTGGCGAGTCTCATTACCAGTCATGGCGGTATTGCCTTGTGCGCGCCCATTGCACCCTATGCGCATACCCGCACGCAGGTACGCGCCATGATCGAGGAACACGGCGATTTCATCGAGATTCACGTGGCAACGCCGCTGGAGGTCTGCGAATCGCGCGATCGCAAAGGTCTGTATGCACGGGCGCGCGCGGGGCTGATCAAGAATTTCACCGGGGTGTCCGATCCCTATGAATCGCCGGCCAAACCCGAAATCGTGATCGACACCACACTGCAATCCGCCAACGAAGCGGCGGACAAGATCGTGGCCTATCTCGTGACCGGGGGATATCTGGCCCGGCCGGCGCCGAAGGCCGGCGCGAACGGTGACAAGGTCAAGCGCGATCCGGCCACGCTTTGGACACAATCTTCAGGCACTGTGCTGCCCTTGTCGGGTCAGGCCGGCATGGAAGGCCAGCCCGTCAGACCCGATAAGCCGCGCCGGTAACAAATCAGGGAATACCCTCTCTCTGGTGAGTGAAGTTAATTTCGCGCTTTCAGATAAAAGCGGCAGGCGTCGTCTTGGGCGAGTGGTTTTCTGACAGCGGAAACGCCACGAGATGGTCGGCCTGCACGCGGATGCCGACGCGCTCGCCGAGCGCGTGATCGGCATGACTCGGAAACAGCGACAGCACCCTTCCACCGCTCCGTAGCCGCAGGGTGTAGAGAATCTCCGCGCCGCGAAACGCCTTCTGTACGACCTGCGCCTGCAGCGGGCTGGCCGGATCCGGCACGATGTCATCGGGCCGCAGCAATACCTCGACGCGCGTTCCGCGTGCCCACGGGTAAGTACGATTCCCCTTGTGCATCCCGATTTCCGTTTCCATCGTATTGGGCGTGAGCAAAGTGCCGCGCAGGAACACGCCCTGACCGATGAAATCGGCGACAAAGCGGTTGTCCGGTTCGTGATACAGGTTATAAGGCGTGTCCCACTGCAGCAGCTTGCCTTCGTGCATTACGCCGACCGCGTCGCCGAGCGCGAACGCCTCGTGCTGATCGTGCGTCACCAGCACGGCGGTCGTGCCGCGGCGCTTGAGAATCTCGCGCACCTCGCCCGAGAGCCGCTCGCGCAGTTCGATGTCGAGGTTGGAAAAGGGTTCATCGAGGAGAATGAGGTCGGGTTCCGGCGCCAGTGCCCGCGCCAGCGCCACGCGCTGTTGTTGTCCGCCGGAAAGCTCGTGCGGATAGCGGTCGCCCATGCCGGTGAGCCCCACGAGTTCGAGCATTTCATCGATGATGGCCTGCTTTTGCTCACGCGACATTCCACGCAGGCCGAAGCCGACGTTGTTCCCCACGCTCAGGTGCGGAAACAACGCGTGGTCCTGGAACACCATGCCGAGACGGCGCTGCTCCGGCGGCAAGGTGAAATGAGGATCGGAAACCGTCGTGCCATGAATCAGGATCTCGCCGCCGCTCAGGGGATGAAAGCCCGCGATGGCCCGCAGCACCGTGGTCTTGCCGCAACCGCTCGGTCCCAGGAGGCACACGGTCTCGCCCTTATTGACGCGCAGTGACAACCCGCAGACCGCGAGGCGTCCGTCGTATTCGCATTCGATATCGTTGAGCGTGAGCAATTCGTTCACGCTGTAAGCCTAGCAGATGGCGGCGAACGCGGCCAAAGCCGGCATCAGGCAGGGAAAGCCGGACAGAAGACGGAATTTATTTTTTCGAAGGACTCGCGAGCAGAAATTCCAGCAGCGCCTTCTGGGCGTGCAGCCGGTTTTCGGCCTCGTCCCAGACGACGCTCTGCGGTCCGTCGATCACCTCCGCGGCGACCTCCATGCCGCGGTAGGCCGGCAGGCAGTGCATGAAGATGGCGTTCTTGCGCGCGAGTTTCATGAGCGCGCTGTCCACCATGAAGCCGGAGAAGGCCTTCATGCGCTCGGCCTTTTCATGTTCCTGCCCCATGCTGGCCCAGGTGTCGGTGATGACGATATCCGCTTTTTGCACCGCCTGCTTCGGGTCGTGGCTGAGCGTCACGTGGTCGCGGCAGGCGGCATACCATTCCGCTTTCGGCTCGTAACCCTTCGGCGTGGCGATATTGATGTGAAAGTTGAACTGGTGCGCGGCGTCGATCCAGGAATGGCAGACGTTGTTGCCGTCACCGATCCAGGCGGCGGTTTTGCCGGCGATGTCGCCGCGTTTCTCGAGATAGGTCTGGATATCCGCGAGCAACTGGCAAGGGTGGCTGAGGTCGGTCAGCGCGTTGACGACCGGCACCTGCGAGTGCGCGGCGAAGCGCTCCACCATGGCGTGCGAATTGGCGCGGATCACGATGACGTCCACCATGCGCGACAGCACGCGCGCGGTGTCCTCCACCGGTTCGCCGCGGTCGAGATGGGTGTCGCGCGGCGACAGAAACAGGCTCGTGCCGCCCAATTGCGCCATGCCCACCTGGAACGACACGCGCGTGCGCGTGGAGGACTTCTCGAAAATCATCGCCATGGTTTTGCCCGCGAGCGACATGTGCTTCTTGCCGCGCCGCTGCATGGCTTTCAGTTTGATGGCGCGCGCGAGCAGACGTTTGATCTCCTTGGCGCTCAGATCCATCAGCGTCAGGAAATGACGCGGCTTCACGTATGGCCTCCGACGGGAGCCAGATGTTCCCTGGTTCCCGTTGTCGTCTTTTCCAGGAAGGCGCGCACGGCGCCGGTGAGTTCGCGCACCAGGATGTCGGCTTCGTCGTCGGTCAGGATCAGCGGCGGCAGAAGACGAATCACGCTGTCCGCCGTGACGTTGATGAGCAGTCCGCGCTCGAGCGCCATCTGCAGCAGTTCCTTGCACGGCCGGTCGAGCTCGACGGCCAGCATCAGCCCGCGCCCGCGGATGTCCTTCACGCCCGCCACCTCGCCCAGCGCTTCTTTTAGTTTGTCCAGCAAGCGCTCGCCGAGTTTCGCGGCGCGGCTGGCCAATTTTCCTTTTTCGAGTTCGTCGATCACGGCGAGACCCACGCGGCAGACCAGCGGATTGCCGCTGAACGTCGAGCCGTGACTGCCGGGCTTGAATACGTTCGCCGCCTTTCCGTGCGCGAGGCAGGCGCCGATCGGCACGCCGTTGCCGAGTCCCTTGGCCAGCGTCATGACATCGGGTACCACGCCCTCGTGCTGGCAGGCGAACCACTTGCCGGTGCGGCACATGCCGGTCTGGATTTCATCGAGCATCAGCAGCCAGCCGCGCTCGTCGCAGATCTGACGCAGGCCCTTGAGGTAACCGGCGTCCGGAATGCTGATGCCGCCCTCGCCGGTGATCGGTTCGACCAGCACCGCCACGATCTCCTTGCTGCGTTCACCGACCTGGCGCGACGGCATCGAGATCGTTGTACGGCACGCGGTGGAAGCCCTGCACCAGCGGCTCGAAGCCGGCCTGGATCTTGCGGTTGCCGGTGGCGGAGAGCGTCGCGAGCGTGCGTCCGTGAAAGCTGCCCTCGGTGACGATGATGCCGGGCGTGAGGATGTTCTGCTGATGGCCGTAGAGGCGCGCGAGCTTGATCGCCGCCTCATTGGCCTCGGCGCCCGAGTTGCAGAAGAAGGCGTTGGTCCATGCCGGCGAGCTTGCACAGCCGTTCGGCCAGTTTTTCCTGCAGCGGAATCTGATACCAGTTCGAGGTGTGCAGCAGCTTGCCGGCCTGGTCGCAGATCGCGGCGGTGATGGCGGGATGCGCGTGCCCCAGCCCGCAGACGGCGATGCCCGCGAGCGCGTCGAGATATTTCTTCCCTTGCGTGTCCCACAGCCACGATCCCTCGCCGTGCGTGAAGGCCACGGGCAGGCTGGCGAAGATCGGCATCTGGTACGATGTGGTCATGATTTTTCGAACCCCAAAAACATAAAGGCGCCCTGCGGGCGCCACTTAAAGCAAAAATTCTACCCCCTGCGGGCAATAACGCAAGGGCCTGAATAACAAAAGGCCCGGCAATGCCGGGCCTTTTGTGCAGCGTATAGCGCCGTTTTACATATGCGGCAGGCCGTGTCCCGCGCTGCCGGTGACCATGAAGAACAGCATCGGGATGGACAGCATGGTGTTGGTGCGCGAGGCCAGGAAGGCGATGCGCGCGGCCTTGGCCTTGGTGGCGTCGTCGGCCTGGACGATGCCCAGCACCTTCTTCTGGTTGGGCCAGATCAGCACCCAGACGTTGAACAGCATGATGGTGCCGAGCCAGGCGCCGACGCCGATGGCCGCGGCCGTGCCTTTGAGCATGAAGGCATTACCGATGCCGATGCCGGCCGCGTTCAAGGTAATAGGCGCCGATGAGCCAGGTGGCCAGCGCCGCCCAGCGGAACCACAGCAGCGCCTGGGGCGCGACGTGTTTGGTGATGCCGGCGGCGGTGTTGTCCGCCTTGGCTTTGGGCAGGGCGACGGCCTGCACGAAGTTGAAGTAATAGAGAAGGCCGATCCAGACGATGCCGGCGAAGATGTGCAGCCAGCGGGCGATAATGAGTTCCATGGTGTTCCCCCGAAATTATTCGTTAATGTGGCGGTCAGACGGTGGTCTTGACCAGGAAGTTGACGACAAAGAAATACAGAATCACGGTCAGGATCAAACCGCTAATAATGGTACCGGCAATTGAATCCAGCGGAGTTTTCATGGTTATTCCCTCTTTGAACGGATGAAATTGTTGACTGCTTTCGTGGGGCGCTAGGGTAAAGCAGGTTCAGATTGATTTCAAGCCGGCGGTAAAAGCGAGAACTACTGCCACAAGCCGTCGTGCTCAGCCTCCTCCCGGGAAAGAATACGCTCCTGCACCACGCGCCATTTGCCGTCGGTTTCCTTTTCCAGAATGATCTCCACGCCGTGGGCCTGGACCGTGCCGTCGTTCGCCTCGACGGTTTCGACCGTCTTGAACATCACGCGCCCCGGCGTCATCACCTGCACCTTCATGCCGTCATAGGAAACATTCTTGAGCACGCCGGTTTCGAATTCGTGCCGGCATTGCTTCGCCCAGTCGTCGTAACCGATGACCTCGATGCCGGGGATGCCGAACACCTGCACCTTGCGCGATATCAGGTCCATGTGGCTGGCGAAGTCTTTTGCGTTGGCGGTGCGGGCGGAGGCGGCGAGCCATTCCCGGGCGACGGCGCTGTCTTTCATGTTGTGCTCTTGGTGAATTTATCGGGGCCCATTATGCCATTTAATCATTAATGGTGCGGGCCACCCGCCGGTTAGCACCGGTATGGGGCGACACCATACCGGATCCAGTATGATAATGCGGCTATGACAAGGACAATACAGTCATGCCGGTCTAATCCCCTTCAACGCTTTGCGCGTTTTTTCCTCCTGCCGCTGTCTTCGCTGTCCGACCGGCTGGGGAACTGGTTTTACGTCGGTCTCGCCGTCGTCGTGAGCGCCGTGGCGGTGTTCGCCATCGCGACCGGCTCGACCGCCGGCATGAAGAACAAGGCCTACGATCTCATCATGAAGACGCGGTTCCAGCATCCCGCGGCCGACCCGGATATCGTCATCGTGGATATCGACGAACCGGCGCTCGCGGCGATGGCGCCGGAATTCGGCCGCTGGCCGTGGCCGCGCAACCTCATGGGCGAGATGGTGGAAGGCATTGCGCAGCAGAAACCCAAAGCCATCGTCTTCGATGTCATGTTCAGCGATCCGGATGTGTTCAATGCCGCGGGCGACAAGTATTTTCGCGACGCGATTGCGCGCACTCCCAACACTTTCTTTCCCATGATCCGGCTGAACGAGGAAAACGATCAGCTAAGCCAGTTGAAAGTAAGCCAGTTGCCAGGCGTGTCGAAACTCGACGACACGGCATCGGATACGGCCACGCTCGCGGCGATACTGCCGTTTTTTTACGATGTGCTCACGGACCACCGGCTCGGCACCAATAATATCTTCACTGACACCGACGGGATCGTGCGTACCTACTCGGTCTATACCGACGAATACGGCTGGCGCGTGGGATCGCTGCCGGCCAACGTCATCTCGGCGCTCGGAACACCGCTGCCGGAGCACGAGGACATCCTGCTCAACTGGCGCGGCAAACCGCCGTCGTACCGGCATGTCTCGTTCCACGAGATCTATTTCGATCTGCTCAAGGAGAAAAAGACGCGCCCGGCGGATGAATTCACCGGCAAGATCGTTATTATCGGCTCCACCGCGCCATCGCTGTTCGATCTGAAGACCACGCCTGTCGCGAAGGCGCATCCGGGCGTGGAAATCCTGGCGACCGCCATCGACAATCTGAAAAAGGGCAATTTCCTCACCGAATTGCCACCGTGGATTTATATCGTCGTCACGGTGGTCGCGATCGTGCTGCTTACCGTCGCATTCGTCTACAGCATCGACCAGCGCGTGGTGAACCTGACGTTCACGTTTCTGCAGTCCGGCTTCCTCGCGGTGTCCTACCTCACGCTCAATTTCTCCACGGTGTTCGTGGACCTGACCGCGCCGTTCGCCTTCAGCCTGGCGTATTTCACCGTGGCGCGGTTCAACAGCATGTTTTCCGGTTTCCGCCGCAGCGGCCACTCGCTCTACTCGACGCAGCTCGATTCGGGCAACCGCTGCCGCGTGGCGCTGGTGCAGTGCCATATCCACATCAAGAACCGCAATGCACGCCTGGCCCTCGGCGTCTCGATCAAGAAACAGGTCGGCGCCTCGAAATATGGTGTCGTCACCTCGCCGTTTTTCAAGGGCATGCCGCTGCTGCACGCCTTCTTCCGCGACACGCTGGTGTTCTACTGGCTGGCGCCGGCGGAGAAATCCGCCGAGGTGTTGCAGGACGTGATATCGGTGATGGAGCGCGCCCTGCCGGCGGTCAAAAAGTCCGCCCTCCGCCACAGCACGGAGAATCAACCCACCGTGACATGGCTGCTGCACAGTTTCGATTTTACCGTGGATACGGAAGACACGTGGCGGTCACAGGGCGAGGAGGGCATGGCGAAATTGTTCGCCTTGGCGCCCAAGACCGGCAAGGGCGGGAATGGTGGAGTGATCCGTGTCGTGGCGACGAAAGAGTTTATTGATGCGTGTCGGAGTGCGGAGGGTTTGAAAGTTTCGGAGGAATTGGAGAAGGCGGGATTGAAATGTTAATTTCTTCTTCTTTGCTGTCATGTCCGCGAAGGCGGACATCCAGGCTTTAATGGTATCGCGCGCCTTGCGCGCGATCTCAAAAGCTATTTGTGGGTGGCTACCCCCGGCAGGTCGCTTTTCTTTGCTTGCCCAAAGAAAAGCGACCAAAAGAAAGGGCACCCCGGAGCCGCGAATACCCCCTGCGCTTCTCGCCGGAATCGGCGCTCGCCTAACTCGCCGGGCGCTGAACAACGCGCCTCGGGCTCAAACACGAGGCTCGCTGCTCCCGATTCCGGCTGCGATGCTCGGCGGCGGCTACGGGGTTTGAAAACACCTCCATCTGATTTGCTGCGGTACTCGGCGCGCTACGAGGGAAGAACACCAACACAACCTCAGCACTGAGCCATCTCGGAAATCAGTTTCTTCTCTTGTCCGTGATGTTTCCCCGTCTGTCCATCGACAAGAAGGGAGTGTCCCTTCAACCACTCGATTGTGTTTATATCAAACCTCTCGGCGTTCGGAAGCAAAACCGAATTGAAAATATAATAGTTAGCTGAGTCTGCATAAATAACGATCTGCAGTTTACTGTTGCACTTGATTCCAGCCTCGATCTGCCAGCTTCATGGCTTCATCGGGACTGATTTTGAAACCCGCCGGTGTAGTTGCTGAACCGCCATCATTTCTTACCTTTTCACATCCGAGCGGAATTTCGCCAATGTATTTGAAACCGGACGCAGACGGAACGACTGTCGGCAAAAACTGCTGTCTGGACAACGACAATAAATGCGGGAAACAGCCATCTAAGTATTTTTGACTGAAGCATGAATTCAAACTCTACGCTGCGTAACAATAGTGTTCAATTGGCTGTTTATGAGTTGTTTTTTCAGATCCCGTAGCCGCCGCCGAGCATCGCAGCTGGAATCGGAAGAAGCGAGCCTCGTGTTTGAGCCCGAGGCGCGTTGTGTGCGCCCGGCGAGTTAGGCGAGCGCCGATTCCGGCGAAGCGCAGGAAGTAGTCGGCGGCTCCGGGGCACCTTTTCTTTTCGTCCATTTCTTTTGGCTGAACAAAAGAAATGGACCCAGGGTGCAGGGGCGGAGCCACCCGCAATTATGCGGTTGAGTTGAATCGCGGCCGTAGGCCGCTCGACTATTTACTTCCTGGATGCCCTAAGTTCACGAAACAAGTGCAACACCCCTCTATCATGGTGTTGCCATGGAAAAAAGATACCAACACCTCACGTTAGCCGAACGGATCGAGTTATATCGCCTGCACCGGGCGGGTGTTCCCTACGAGCCATCGCCACCGCCCTGGGGCGCAAGGCTTCCACCGTCAGCCGGGAGCTGAAACGCAACAGCCAACCCACCAAGGCACTCTGGGCCGGCGGCTATGAGCCGGCACGGGCGCAGCAGCTGGCAGAGCGCCGGCGCCGCTGGGACGGCCGCTTCAAGCTCGTGCGCGAACCGAGACGTCGTGCGCGCGCGACTCCTCGGGGGTTGGTCGCCCGAACAGATTGCCGGTGCCTTGCGGGGCGAAGCCGGCCGGTGCGTCATCTCGCATGAGGCCATCTATCGCTTCATTTATCATCGCTCGGCGCAAAAGGATTACTGGCACCGTTGGCTGCCGCGTCATAAATCCCGCCGCGGGCGGCTGGGCCTTCGGGGTGGCAGTCCGGTGGATCACATCCGGCACCGGGTATCCATCCAGGAACGGCCCGCCGAGATCAATGCCCGCGCCACTCCCGGCCATTGGGAAGGCGACCTGATGCTGTTTGCCCGTTACGGCCAAGCCCTCCTCATCACGCATGAGCGCTGCTCGCGTCTGTTGCTGGCGAACCGACAGCCCAACAAGGCGGCGGCGCCCGTCGCGCGGCATCTGCTCGGGCAGTTCGGACCGCTGCCGTCGTCGCTGCGGCAAAGCCTGACCTTCGACAACGGCACCGAGTTTGCCTTGCATTATCAACTGAACCGGAAGCTCGGCATGGCCACGTACTTCTGCGACCCACATGCCCCGTGGCAGAAAGGCGGCATCGAGAATGCCATCGGCCGGATGCGCCGCCGCTTGCCACGTAAGACTGATCTCGCCCGGCTCTCGGCCGCGCAACTCGATGCGCTCGTGGCGGCCTACAATCACACCCCGAGGAAATGCCTTGGGTTCCGGACACCGGCGGAGGTATTCTGCGGGTTCCTGGAATCGTTGCACTTCAAACGTGAATGCAGCTGCCCGCCTTCGCGGGAATGACAACCATGAGGTTTCGCGGGGATGACAACCTAGTTAGCGATGTATCTTTTGGTCGAACAAAAGATTCAGCGTAAACCTCACCCCAAACCCCGTAATATCCGTCGGAATATGCGCCAGCCCGCCCTTGTGATTTCCCGCCGACAAATCCACGTGCACCCAATCCGGATCGTTGACCAGAAACTTTTTCAGGAACGTCGCGGCGAGGATGTGGTCGGCGTCGCTGTCGAGCGTGCATTGCTTGATGTCGGCGATGTCGCTCTTGAGCGCGTCTTCGTAGTCCTTGGGCAGCGGGAACGGCCAGACGCGTTCGCCGGAGGCGTTGCCGGCTTCGATTAGAACCGGAACCAGTTTCTCGCGATTGGTCAGCGTGCCGCTCATGCGCGTGCTGAGCGCGCCGACGCAGGCGCCGGTCAGCGTGGCGTAATCGACGATCAGTTTCGGTTTTTGCTGCGAGGCGAAATAAAGCGTATCGGCCAGAACCATCCGGCCTTCGGCGTCGGTGTGGATAATCTCAATCGTTTTGCCGTTGGCGGCTTTGACGACGTCATTTTGTTTATAGGCTTTCGGGCCGATGTGGTTCTGCGCCAGCGCCAGCCAGCAGTCCACGGGAAAATCCGCTTTCAGTTCCGTGAGCGCCAGCAGCGTGCCGAGCGCCACGGCGCTGCCTTCCATGTCCTCGTGCATGCCGTGCATGTGGCGCGCGGGTTTGAGATTGGTGCCGCCGGTGTCGAAGCAGATGCCTTTGCCGACCAGCGCCAGGGCTGGCTTGTTCGATTTCTTCTTCGGCGCATAGCGCAGGTGCAGGATGCCGGCGTCCGGCTCCGGGCTGCCTTGCGCCACCGCGAGGAATGATCC
Source organism: uncultured Gammaproteobacteria bacterium (assembly GCA_963750625.1). Taxonomy (GTDB): domain Bacteria; phylum Pseudomonadota; class Gammaproteobacteria; order Acidiferrobacterales; family Sulfurifustaceae; genus Sulfuricaulis. Next base: position 107,044 of record CAVVRV010000028.1, read on the forward strand.
GGCGCCACGCGCCTTCAGTTTCTTGATATCGAGAAATTCCGTCTTCCAGCCGTATTCGCGCGCGAGCTTCTCGATGCGCCGGCGGTAATTGCCGGGCGTGAGTTCGTTCGGCGGCAGGGCGGTGAGATAACGCGCGAGGTTGTTGCCGCGCGCCTCGGCGATGGTGCGTGCGTAGCCGTCCGCGGATTCGTGACCATATATATGTATCTCGCGCAGTTTGGTCGGCTTGTCCGGTTTGCTTTTGTAATCCGGCATCGTGAAATGCGCCGCCAGCAGGGCGGCCATCACCGCCTCGCAGGCGCGTTCGGCCTCTTTCGGTTTGAGTCCGAGGCAGGCCACGAGCGATGTTGTCGCGGTTTCTGGCGCCTTGTGCGCGGCCACCAGCTGGCGCGCCAGCGTCAGCAGCTCAAAGGCGCTGACCTGGCCGGATCGATCGCCGGCAATGGCGACGCGGGTGCCGGTTTTATTGGGCAAGTCGGTTGCGAAGGGCTTGCCGCTGTCGAGTTTGTGTCCGGCGCGCTTCAAGAGTCGCTGAGCAATTTCCTTGCCGATACGGCAGCGACATTCGCGTCGAAATCCTTGGCCGGCACCAGAAAAATGGCATTTGCATGGATATCGAGCGTTTTTTCCGTCAAACGGCTGGCTTCTTGCCTGATCTTCGGAAGTTTCGAGATGCATGCGCGCCTCAAGTCAAAATTTTTATCGAATCGGAATCGAAAATGGGTCTAAAACGCTGTTTGTCTTGACCTGTTTGCGCAAAAAAACGATCATACCGCGCGCAAAAAGGAGATGATACGGTTGTACCGGTGGAATTGTGAGACCGGCCGACATACGGTAATGACGCATTGCACGAACGGAAGTCCTGTTTTACCCGCTGCCGCCAACCCGGCCGTAAGAACACCGCCGGACATCTGTCCCCGGGCCGAGAGTTGCACGATCCGGATTTTCCGCGGGAGGCAGAGTTATTAACCCGGCACGATTGTTATTAAACGAAGGGCATGCCTGATCTAACAGTACAGCGTTACGATGGATAGGCGTGCCGGGTTAATAACAAAATTCATTAAGATTTCTGATTATTGCGACGGCATGATTTATATGGATGTGATACCGAGCGTCGAATATGCCCGAATGGCTCAAATAGTTTCATGCCGTCGCAATAATCTGAGGAGTGCGAGACCATGGCCGCTGTGACCCCGATACCTCCGCAGACCGACGTCGACGCCCAGGAGACCCAGGAATGGCTCGATGCACTGTCGGCCATCATCCAGCAGGAAGGCCCGGAGCGCGCGCATTACCTGATCGAGAAGCAGATCGAGCTCGCGCGCGCCGCGGGCATCAACGTGCCGTATGCGGCCAACACCGCCTACGTCAACACGATTCCCCCCGACCAGGAAGTTCGTTCGCCCGGCAACCACGCGCATCGAGGACCGCATCCGCTCGTACGTGCGCTGGAACGCCCTCGCCATGGTGCTCAAGGCCAACAAGGGCGATTCCAATCTCGGGGGACATATCGCGAGCTACGCCTCGGCAGCGACGCTCTACGACGTCGGCTTCAATCACTTCTGGCGCGCCCCGTCCGAAAAGCACGGTGGAGACCTGATCTACATGCAGGGCCACTCGGCGCCGGGTTTCTATGCGCGCGCCTTCATGCTCGGGCAGTCTGACCGCCGGGCAGATGGACCATTTCCGCCGCGAGGTCGACGGCAAGGGTCTTTCCTCCTATCCGCATCCCTGGCTCATGCCCGATTTCTGGCAGTTCCCGACGGTGTCCATGGGCCTCGGGCCGATCCAGGCGATCTACCAGGCGCGCTTCATGAAGTACCTGCACGACGCGCGGCATCGTCAACACCGAAGAGCGCAAGGTGTGGTGTTTCCTCGGTGACGGCGAGATGGACGAGCCCGAGTCGCTCGGCGCCATCGGCATGGCCGGGCGCGAGAATCTGGATAATCTTATTTTCGTGGTGAACTGCAACCTGCAGCGCCTCGACGGACCGGTGCGGGGCAACAGCAAGATCATCCAGGAACTCGAGGCCACGTTCCGCGGCGCCGGCTGGAACGTGATCAAGCTCATCTGGGGCAGCTACTGGGATCCGCTGCTGGCGCGCGACCGCATGGGCCTGCTGCGCAAGCGCATGGATGAATGCGTGGACGGCGATTACCAGACCTTCAAGTCGCGCGACGGCGCCTACGTGCGCGAGCATTTCTTCGGCAAGTACCCGGAGTTGAAGGAGCTGGTGGCCAGCTGGTCGGACGACGACATCTGGCGCCTCAATCGCGGCGGCCATGACCCGCACAAGGTGTACGCGGCCTACCACGCGGCGATCCATCACAAGGGCCAGCCGACGGTGATCCTCGCCAAGACCATCAAGGGCTACGGCATGGGCGAGTCCGGCGAGGCGCAGAACATCACGCACCAGCAGAAAAAGATGGGCACGACCTCGCTGCAGGCATTCCGCGACCGCTTTCAAGCTGCCGCTGACGGACGAGCAGCTCGAGAAGCTGGAATACATCAAGCCGGCAAAAGACTCGCCGGAGTACAAGTACATGCGCGAGCGGCGCGACGCGCTCGGCGGCGACATCCCCGCGCGCCGCCGCAAAGCGGCGCCGCTCGAGGTGCCGCCGTTGTCGGCCTTCGAGAGCTCTGCTCAAGGCCTCCGGCGAGGGCAGGGAGTTCTCCACGACCATGGCCTTCGTGCGCCTGCTCGGGGTGTTGCTCAAGGACAAGCACATCGGCAAGCACATCGTGCCCATCGTCGCCGACGAGTCGCGCACCTTCGGCATGGAAGGGTTGTTCCGCAGCTCGGCATCTGGTCGCAGCAGGGCCAGCTGTACACGCCGCAGGACAGGGATCAGCTCATGTTCTACAAGGAGGACGCGAGCGGCCAGATCCTGCAGGAAGGCATCAACGAGGCCGGTGCCGTGTGCTCATGGATCGCGGCGGCGACCGTCGTATTCGACGCACGGCGTGCAGATGATCCCGTTCTTCATCTTCTACTCGATGTTCGGCATCCAGCGCACCGGGGATCTCTGGTGGGCGGCCGGCGACTCGCCGCTCGCGCGGCTTTCTGCTCGGCGGCACCTCGGGCCGCACCACCCTGAACGGCGAGGGCCTGCAGCACGAGGACGGGCATTCGCATATGTGCGACGGCCCAGATCCCGAACTGCATGTCCTACGATCCGACGTTCGCTTACGAGCTCGCCGTCATCATGCACGACGGCCTGCGCCGGATGTACCAGGAGCAGGAGGATATCTACTACTACATCACCGTGATGAACGAGAACTACGAACATCCGGCGATGCCCGAAGGCAGCGAGGCGGGCATACTCAAGGGCATGTACCGCTTCCGTCAGGGTGGCGCCGGCAAGCGGACCGCGCGTGCAGTTGCTGGGGTCGGGAACGATCCTGCGCGAGGTCATCGCCGCCGCCGATCTGCTCAAGAACGACTGGGGCGTGGAGGCCGACATCTGGAGCTGCCCGAGCTTCACCCTGCTCGCGCGCGACGGCGTAACGAGTGCGCGCGCTGGAACCTGCTGCATCCGACGCAAGCCGCCGCGTACGTGTCACGTGGGCGAGTGCCTCAAGGACACCCGGGGCCCGGTGATCGCCTCGACCGACTACGTGCGCGCGTTCGCCGAGCAGATCCGGCCGTTCGTGCCGCGTCGCTACACGGTGCTCGGCACCGACGGATTCGGGCGTTCGGATACGCGCGAGAAGCTGCGCCATTTCTTCGAAGTCGACCGCCACTGGGTGACGCTCGCCAGCCTCGCCGCGCTGGCCGAGGACGGCGCGATCGATCGCCAGAAGGTGGCCGAGGCCATCAAGAAATATGGAATCGATCCCGAGAAACCGAATCCGCTGACCGTCTGATGGCGTGAGCCGTGACAACGACAAGAAACAACAGATGCCCAAAGCACTGGAAGTCAAAATCCCCGACATCGGCGACTTCGCGGAAGTCGCCGTCATCGAGGTCATGGTCAAACCCGGCGATACCATCAAGCCGGAAGACCCGCTCATCACGCTCGAGTCCGACAAGGCGACCATGGACGTCCCGTCCCCGGCCGGCAGGCCAGGTCAAGGACGTCAAGCTCAAGGTCGGCGACAAGGTCGCGCAGGGAACACTGATCCTGCTGCTGGAGACGGCGGAAGCCGCCCCAGCTCCCGCTGCACCCGCGAAGCCCGCGCCGAAGGCCGAGCCGGCCGCCGCCGCCGGCGGCGCCACCCAGGGCGGCGCCTGCGCCGGTGACGGAAGCGCCAGCTCCCGAGCCGGGAATGCGCGCGGCCGCCGGATTCGCCACCGATTTGCCGCCGCCGCCCGGTCAGGGCGAGGAAGTGAATGCGCCCCCGCCGGTGGTGCTGATGCCCGGGCCGGCAGAAATGGTCGCGGCCGTGATCGGCGGCTCGCGCTCGCATGCGAGTCCGTCGGTGCGCGCGTTTGCGCGCGAACTGGGTGTCGATGTCGCCAAGGTCCGGGGCACGGGTCCGAAGGGACGCATCACCAGGGAAGACGTGCAGGGTTTCGTCAAGGCGGTGATGGCCGGCGCACGTCCGGCCGGTGGTGGACTCGACATCATTCCCTGGCCGAAGGTCGATTTCAGCAAGTTCGGCTCGATCGAGACCCGGCCGCTGTCGCGCATCAGGAAAATCTCGGGCGCGAATCTCGCGCGCAACTGGGTGATGATCCCGCATGTCACGCAGTTCGACGAGGCGGACATCACCGAGATCGAACGTTACCGCGTGGCGCTCAACCAGGTGCACGAGAAGGAAGGCGTCAAGGTGACCGTGCTCGCCTTCCTCATCAAGGCCGCGGTGGAGGCGCTCAAGAAGTTTCCCGAGTTCAACAGCTCGCTCGACGGTGAGAACCTGGTCATCAAGCATTACTATCACATCGGTTTTGCCGCCGACACGCCGAACGGCCTCGTGGTGCCGGTGATCCGCAACGCCGACCGGAAATCCGTACTCGAGCTCGCGCGCGAGGCGGCCGAACTCGCCGCGAAGGCGCGCGAGGGCAAGCTCCAGCTCGCGGAGATGCAGGGCGGCTGTTTCTCGATATCGAGCCTCGGCGGCATCGGCGGCACGCTGTTCACGCCGATCATCAACGCGCCGGAAGTGGCCATTCTCGGCGTCTCGCGCGCCGAGACGAAACAGAAATGGGACGGCAGGCGTTTCGCGCCGCGGCTCATGTTGCCGCTGTCGCTGTCCTACGATCACCGCGTGATCGACGGAGCCTCGGGCGCGCGCTTCACCACCTTCTTCGCCCAGGCGCTGGCGTCGTTGGCGCCGGCGGCTGGGGCGCCGAAACGCGGCATGAAGACGGCCAAGCCGCGCCAGGCCGCCAAAAAAGCGGCGAAGAAGAAATCGAAGAAACGCTAACTGACCAGGCCACCGCGCGGTGGCGATGGATGCCATGCCTAATACGATGGAAGTCAAAATCCCCGACATCGGCGACTTCGCGGAAGTCTCCGTCATCGAGGTCATGGTCAAACCCGGCGATACCATCAAGCCGGAAGACCCGCTCATCACGCTCGAGTCCGACAAGGCGACCATGGACGTCCCGTCCCCGGCCGGAGGCCAGGTCAAGGACGTCAAGCTCAAGGTCGGCGACAAGGTCGCGCAGGGAACACTGATCCTGCTGCTGGAGACGGCGGAAGCCGCCCCAACTCCCGCTGCACCCGCCAAGCCCGCGCCGAAGGCCGAGCCGGCAGCGGCCGCCCGCGCCGGCCGCCACGCCGAAGTTCGAGGTACACGCGGCGGAACCCGCACCGCCGCCACGCACCGGGCCGCTTCCGGGCGCGGCGACGTATACCGGCAAGATCGACGGCGAATGCGAAGTGCTGGTGCTCGGTGCCGGCCCCGGCGGCTACTCGGCGGCCTTTCGCGCCGCCGATCTCGGCAAGAAGACGGTGCTCGTCGAGCGCTATGCCACGCTCGGCGGGGTGTGCCTCAACGTCGGCTGCATTCCCTCCAAGGCGCTGCTGCATGTCGCGGCCGTGACCGAGGAGGCGCAAAAACTCGCCGAGCACGGCGTGAGTTTCGGCGCGCCCAAATTCGATCTCGCCAGGCTGCGCACGTGGAAAGACAAAGTGGTCGGCAAACTGGTCGGCGGCATCGGCATGATGGCCAAGGGCCGCAAGGTCGAGGTGATCCGCGGCATCGGGCGCTTCGTCGATCCGCATCACATGGAGATCGCGCTGACCGCGGGCGACGGCAAGGCACCGACCGGCGGGAAAAAAATCATCCGTTTCGCCAACGCCATCATCGCCGCCGGTTCGCAGGCCGTGAAGCTTCCGTTCATCCCCGAGGATCCGCGTATCGTCGATTCCACCGGCGCGCTCGAGCTCCGGGGCGTTCCGAAGAAGATGCTGGTCATCGGCGGCGGCATTATCGGGCTCGAGATGGCGACCGTGTATTCAACGCTGGGTTGCCGCATCGACGTGGTCGAAATGCTGGACGGGCTCATGCCCGGCGCTGACCGCGATCTCGTGCGCGTATGGGAGAAGATGAACAGCCAGCGCTTCGATCACGTCATGCTGAAGACCAGGACGACCAAGGTCGAGGCGTTGAAGACCGGCATCAAAGTCACGTTCGAGGGCGAGCAGGCGCCCGACAAGCCTCAGGTGTATGACTTCGTTCTGGTCGCCGCCGGCCGCGCGCCGAATGGAAAGAACATTTCCGCCGAGAATGCCGGTATCGCCGTGACCGATCGTGGTTTCATCGAAGTCGACAAGCAAATGCGCACCAACGTGCCGCACATCTACGCGATCGGCGACATCGTCGGTCAACCGATGCTGGCGCACAAGGCGGTGCACGAGGGCCATGTGGCGGCGGAGGCGGCCGCCGGGCGGAAGTCCTTCTTCGATGCCACGGTCATTCCGTCGGTCGCCTACACCGACCCCGAAATCGCCTGGGTGGGCGTGACCGAGGACGAGGCCAGGAAGCAGGGTCGGGCGATCGGCAAGGCCAGGTTCCCGTGGACCGCCTCGGGTCGTGCCATTGCCAACGGCCGCGAGGAAGGCTTCACCAAGATCATTGTGGATGAGGAGACCCATCGCGTCATCGGCGGCGGCATCGTGGGCACCCACGCCGGCGACCTGATCAGCGAGCTCGCGCTCGCCATCGAAATGGGCTGCGACCCGGAAGATATCGGCAAGACCATCCACCCGCATCCCACGCTCGGCGAGTCGGTCGGCATGGTTGCCGAGGTGTTCGAAGGGGTCTGTACCGATCTGATGCCGCAGAAGCGGCGGTAGCGCGTACGCCGGCGGCGCCGATCCTGTCCGCGGCGATCCGGCTCCGCCGTAACGGTGGCGCGCCGGAAAATCCGCTACAATGCCGTTTTTCTTGCTGATTATTTCAGTCGCTAAATCATGGCAAAAATAAAGAAAGTCGTTCTGGCGTACTCCGGCGGTCTCGACACCTCCGTCATCCTCCAATGGCTGGTGGAAACCTACGGTTGCGAGGTCGTCACGTTCACCGCCGACATCGGCCAGGGCGAGGAACTGGAGCCGGCGCGCGCCAAGGCGAAAAAGATGGGCGTGAAGGAAATCTTCATCGACGATCTCAAGGAAGAGTTCGTGCGCGATTTCGTGTTTCCCATGTTCCGCGCCAATACGCTGTACGAAGGCGAATACCTGCTCGGCACCTCGATCGCGCGACCGCTGATCGCCAAGCGCCAGATCGAGATCGCCAACAAGGTCGGCGCCGACGCCGTGGCGCACGGCGCCACCGGCAAGGGCAACGACCAGGTGCGCTTCGAGATGGGCTATTACGCCCTCAAGCCCGACGTGAAGGTGATCGCTCCGTGGCGCGAATGGGACCTGTCCTCGCGCGAGAAGCTCATGAGCTATGCCGCCAAGCACGGCATCCCGGTCGAGATGAAGCGCGGCAAGAAATCGCCGTATTCGATGGACGCGAACCTGCTGCACATTTCCTATGAAGGCGGCATTCTCGAGGACCCGTGGAAGGAACCGGAAGCCTCCATGTGGCGCTGGTCGGTTGCGCCCGAAAAGGCGCCGAACAAGCCGACGTATATCGAGCTGACCTACAAGAAGGGCGACATCGTCGCCATCAACGGCAAGGCCATGTCGCCGGCCACGGTGCTCGCCGACACTCAATAAAATCGGCGGCGCCAACGGCATCGGCCGCACCGACATCGTCGAGAACCGCTATGTCGGCATGAAGTCGCGCGGCGCGTACGAAACCCCGGGCGGCACCATCATGCTCAAGGCGCATCGCGCCATCGAATCCATCACGCTCGACCGGGAAGTCGCGCATCTGAAAGACGATCTGATGCCGCGCTATGCCTCGCTCATCTACAACGGCTACTGGTGGAGCCCGGAGCGCAAAATGCTTCAGGCCATGATCGATGCCTCGCAGGAAACCGTGAACGGCATGGTGCGGCTCAAGCTCTACAAGGGCAACGTGATCGTGGTCGGCCGCAAGTCGGACTCCGACAGCCTGTTCGATGCCACGATCGCGACCTTCGAAGAGGACAAGGGCGCCTACAACCAGAAGGACGCCGAAGGCTTCATCAAGCTGAATGCGTTGCGCATGCGTATCGCCGCAAAGCGTGGGAGGAAGAAATGAGCTTCAAGAACGTCGAGATCAAGAAAAAGGCCAACGTCTATCACGACGGCCGTGTCACCAGCCGCACCATCATCACGCCCGAGGGCGAGATGAAGACGCTCGGCGTGATGCTGCCGGGCACCTACCGCTTCAGTACCCAGGCGCCGGAAAAGATCGATATCACCCAGGGCCATTGCCGTGTGAAGCTCGCCGACCAGCAAAGCTGGAGTGATTATCAGGCGGGCCAGAGCTTCTCGGTGCCCGGGAATTCGCACTTCGAAATCGAAGTCACCGATCTGTTCGATTACGTCTGCCACTTCGGCTGACAGACGGCGAGGAGGCCTGATATGCGCGTCCTGCACACCATGATCCGGGTCGGCGATCTCGACCGCTCGATCAAGTTCTATACCGACGTACTGGGAATGAAGCTGCTGCGCCGCAAGGATTATCCCGACGGCAAGTTCACGCTCGCCTTCGTCGGTTACGGTCCGGAAACCGAACATGCGGTCGTCGAACTGACCTACAACTGGGGCACCGAGTAAATACGATCTCGGCAACGGTTTCGGCCACATCGCGCTCGAAGTGGACGACGCCTACAAAGCCTGCGCTGAAATCAAAAACCGCGGCGGCAAGGTGACGCGCGAAGCCGGGCCGATGAAACACGGCAGCACGGTCATCGCCTTCGTCGAAGACCCGGATGGCTACAAGATCGAGCTGATCCAACGGGGCACGCAGGGCGCGAAGATAGCTATTCTTATGACAAGACGAACGGAGCGAAGCGAAGTAGGGCTACTGCTCTGGCTGGATAGAATTCCGCTCACGGCGCTGGCCATCGCGGCGCTGGCGCTGGGCCTGGCGCCGTTCGTGCCGGAGCCGCATCTGTGGCAGAAGCTCAAGATGCTGGCGAATGGCACGCTCTCGCGGCCCATCGATATTTTCGATCTCATCATGCATGCCTCCCTGCCATTGTTGCTGGCGGCCAAGTTGATACGCATGACGCTGCCGGGAAAGAAACCGCCGCGTTCCGCCTGACGGCGCATTGTCATGACCGCCTCGCCAATATCTCCTGCGCCCGGGTCCGGGAATGGCGTATCGCCGCCAACAGTGCCCATCGCCGGTCGCGTGTCATGAGAATTGCGGTCATCCTGCCGGTGTTCAACGAAGCCAGGCATCTGGAAAAAACCCTGTCGGAACTTCTCGCGGGTCATCCCTTTGACGAGGTGATCGTGGTGGACGGCGGCAGCACCGATGCGAGCGTCGAGATCGTGTGCAAGCTCATGTCGGCGGACACGTCTGGCACGCAGCCGGTTCCCTATCTGATCCAGGCGCCGCGCGGACGCGCCCGTCAGATGGATGCAGGCGCACAGGTCGCCACGTCGGACGCGCTGCTGTTCCTGCATGCCGACACGGTGCCGCCCGCGGATGCCATCGCGCGTATCCGCGACGTTGTCCGTCGCGGCCATCTGTGGGGACGCTTTGACGTGCGTCTTTCCGGACGCCATTTCCTGTTTCGCGTCATCGAACGCCTGATGAACTGGCGCTCGCGCGTAAGCGGAATTGCCACCGGCGATCAGGGACTGTTCGTGCGACGTGATGTCTATCGCATGCTGGGAGGGTTTGCGCCGATCGCGCTGATGGAAGACATCGAATTTTCCACGCGGCTGAAATGGGTCGGCAAGCCGGCGCGTTTGCGCGGGCCGGTCATCGCCTCCTCGCGGCGCTGGGAGGAGCGGGGTATCACGCGCACCATTCTGTTGATGTGGACGCTGCGATTCCTCTACTGGCTGGGTGTTTCGCCTGAGCGTCTCGCTCGCTGGTATGATCGTCTACCATGATGACAAGACGAACGGAGCGAAGCGGAGTAGGGCTACTGCTCTTATGACAAGACGAACGGAGCGAAGCGGAGTAGGGCTACTGCTCTTATGACAAGACGAACGGAGCGAAGCGGAGTAGGGCTACATTTATGAGCCAGCCGGAACTCATTCTTTTTGCCAAACAACCGCTACCCGGCGAGGTCAAGACCCGCCTGCAACCGGATTACAGTCCGGAGCGAGCCGCGGAGATCGCCGCGTTTCTGATTCGCGCCACGGTCGAGCTGGCGGTTTCCGCCTGGCCGGGCGACGTCGCGTTGCATGCCTGGCCCGATGTCGACCATCCGCTGTTTCAGGAACTCGCGCGCGAATTTCACATCCGCCTCGCGCCGCAGACCGGCGGCGATCTGGGCGCCAGGATGCTGAGCGCGCTGCACGAAGGCGTGGAACGCCACGGATGTGCCGCGGTGATGGGTTGCGATGTGCCGCACTGCGGTTGGGATGTCCTCGATCAGGCCAATGACTGGCTCGCGCGCGGAAAAAACGTCCTCGGGCCGACCGAAGACGGCGGCTATTATTTTATCGGCTTGCAGGAGGCGCGGCCCGAACTTTTCGAGAACATGCCATGGGGCAGCAAGCAAGTGCTGCCCATGACGCTCGCCCGCGCCGAAGCGTTGGGCATGGAGTTCGATCTGTTGGCGAAACTCAGGGACATCGACACGGCGCGCGATCTGTGGCTGATCGCGCAGAAGTACGAGCGTTAAAGCAGTTTTTGTAGAATTAAAAAGGGAAGCTCAGCCGGTGAGGGGGCTCAGAACCGATGACAGTATCGGTTCGAGGCCATCGTACGGTCGTCTGAATTTGGAGGTCTAGGCCAGCGCGCCGCCGCAACTGCTGCCGGCGCCGGCGGTGCAGCCGAAACAGTGGGAATCCACCGCGACCGGCGCCGCGTCGAGATCCTGGATTTCAATGTCCCACAAATACCGCGGCGGCCTGTCGCCGAGCGGAAGGTCGAGCATCTGGTTGAAATCGCAGTCGTACACCCGTCCGCGCCAGTCCACGCTGACGAGATGCCGGCACATGAGACCCGGCACGGTCGCGGGGTTGAAATTTTCCTCCAGTAATTGCATGTATTTTTCATACTGGCCGGTGCGTTCGAGAAAGTGCGCGAAGCGGTTGATCGGCAGGTTGGTGAGCGTCCTCAGGCGCGAGAAGACGATGCCATGATCCTCTTGTAACCGTTGCTTGTAGTCCGCCTCGAGTTTCTCCTGGGCACCGGGGAGAAACGCGCCGCCGGGGTTGTAAACCAGATCCAGCACCAGCGCCTCGTCGCGTCCGTAACCGGCGTCATTCAGCCGTCTCAATGCCTCGATGCTTTTTTCGAAAACGCCGTCACCACGCTGGGCATCCACGTTTATTTGCGTGTAACAGGGCAGGGAGCAGACCAGACGGATTTTCCGCTGCGCGTACCACGACGCCAGATCGTTCTGCCCGGGTTCGAGCAGCACGGTGAGGTTGCAGCGCGAGGTGACCTGCATGCCGAGCGCCAGGAAGCTGTCCACCAGGCGGCGAAAATGCGGATTGACTTCCGGCGCCCCGCCGGTGATGTCAACCGCCGTGATACCCGCGTCCTTCGCCCAGGCGAGAATCTTTTCCATGGTTTCCCATGTCATGATCTCGGTGCGCTTGGGACCGGCATCCACGTGGCAGTGATTACAGGCCTGATTGCACAAGCGCCCGACATTGATCTGCAACTCACGCAGCCGCTCGCGGCGCAGCGGGCCGAGGCCGTGGGCGCCGAGGGCGCGGGCGAACGAAGGCGCGGCGGCGGGCTGGAGTTTGACGGCAATCCGGTTCATGGCGGGGATTATTTTCCCATCCAATGGCGACGGATGAAATAGTCGATGGAGATTTTTCCCGGGCCGTGCAGCAGCGGGATCAGCAACAGAATCCCCCAATAGACATGATCCTTGAGGCCGACTTCGTTGAGGGCGGGATAGGAAATCACCGCCATGATGTTGAAAATGAACAACACCCCGGCGCTGAAACGCCCGGCGAGCCCGAGCGCCAGCAACACGGGAAAGATCAATTCCACGCCGGTGCCCAGGATGGCGGCCGCGTACGGCGAGAGCAGCGGGACATGAAATTCATTGGTGAACAGATCGACCGTCATTTCCCAGTCTTTCAGGGATTCGACGCCCGATTTCCAGAAGACGTCGGCGACCCACAGGCGCACGCCGAGATCTATCAGCGGTTGCAGGGAATCGAGCCCCTTGATGACCGGCACAATCCATCGCGCGGTTCTTTGAACCAGTGTCATGACTCCTCCGTGCGGCAAGACGTGATTATTGGAGAACCATTCGCCGGGCAGCGACCGATTTCTTAACTTGGGTGTCCCGGCCACAAATGAGACCCGACCACCCTGCGAAAGTTTCACACCGGGCGCGCCCGGGACGAGGCGATCAGACTTTTGAGGGGTTGCCCAGCAAACGCTGCAGGCAATCGAGATAAACCGTTTCCTGGGGCGCCGTCGCCTGCCGGCTCGCCTGCCACAGCATCTCGCCCAGGCATTCCATCATATGATGCTGCGCCGCGTGCTCGTCGGGAAGGCGCATGAGTATCTTCTGGTAATAACCGCGGATACCCCGGGGCTGGTCGATCGACAGCTGCTCCTCGATGGCGATGTGCATGCCGAGATGCAGGAACGGATTGGTCTCGCCCGATTCCGGAAAATAATCGCGCTCGCGCGCCGGCTCGGGATGTTCGAGAAGAGCATGATATTCAGGGTGCCGCAGGACCACCTGCACGATGAGCTTTTCCACGCCCTCCAGCGGTTGTCCCTCGCGGTGCGCGCGCCAGGCGCGGAAAAATACTTCGCGCGTCTGTCCGCGATCCTGCCCCGCGAACATGCTCAGGCGGCTCTGGCCCGAAACAGGCCGAGCACGACGGAATACTGGTAGAGGTGATTGATGCCATCGAGCGGGCCGATCTCGCCATTGCCATACATGCCGATGACGGGCAGGCCGGGGAGCTGCGACCGCAGCACATCCAGATCGCGATCGCGGTTGCCGAAGAAATTCGGGCCACGTCCTATGCACGGGAACAGCAGGGCAAAGTCAGGCGTCCCCGGAAGCGCCTGAACGCTGCGCGCCACGCAGGCATGCATGTCGCGCTCGGCGGTGAGGGCGTCGCGCATCGCCCAGAACAAGCGCTCGCCACGCGAGGGTCGTTCCGACAGCGTGATGGATTGGTCGCGCAGGTTGGCGGCCACGATGTGGTTGAGGCGATAGCGGCCGTCGCGAATCGCCGTTTCCGGATCGCCGATCGCCACGCCGCCCATGATGAGATGCAAGGGCACGCGCTCCATCTCGCGCACGTTCGGCGGAAGCGACTGGACGAGCACGCTCAGGGCCGGGTAATTGCCGAGGCGCTTGATGTCGTAGCCCTGCACTTCCGCCACTTCGATGGGCGAGGTCAGCGCGCGCACGCCCTGCGAGGCGTCGATCACGCTGTCCACGCCGCTCAGGATGGCATCCACCTGTTCGGATTCCGCCACGCGCGCGCCGCTCCAGACTTTGAACGGGCCGTGGCCGAAGAGATCGCCCGACACCGCGCCGAAGCGCCTGGCGGCGACGTCGATCCATTCCGCCGTGAGCCCGGCGGGGGTGCACAGGCTCAGCACGGTATCTTCATCGCTCAGCTTTCCCTGGGGAGCGATACTCAGGTGAACGTTCCCGCCCAGCACCATGGCCGCGGCGCCGGGACTGTCGAGCACCCACTCGTCTTCGGTGAGGATGCCGGCGCCGGTGCAACCCACCACTTGCATGCAACCGCCGGCGCGCGCCGCCGCGCGCAGCGCCGGTTCCGGATTGGCGGCGTACTCCGGCGTGAGGAACAGTAATATGGCGTTGGCGCGCTCGAGCCCCGCCTTCGCGAGCGCCTGCTTGACCGCTTTTTCCGCGTGCTCCGGCAGGGCGCGGTGGCCGTGGCTCAATCCGGAGGCGGCAGGTTTCAAGACATCATGTCATCATCTACTTTAGTCCGCTGTACTCGCACAAATCATAGATGACGCATTCGGCGCAGCGCGGTTTGCGTGCCGTACAGGTGTAGCGCCCGTGCAGGATCAGCCAGTGATGCGCATCGTGGCGGTATTCCTCGGGGACCGCCTTGAGCAGATTTTTCTCCACAATGAGCACGTTTTTCCCCGGCGCCAGCCCGGTACGATTGGCCACACGGAAGATATGCGTATCCACGGCGATGGTCGGCTGACCGAAGGCGGTATTGAGAATCACGTTGGCGGTTTTGCGTCCCACGCCCGGCAGCGCCTGCAGTTCCTCGCGCGTCGCCGGCACCTGTGCCGCCGTGTTTTTCGAGAAGGATTTTGCAGGTCTTCAGGATATTGGCGGCCTTGGTGTTGTACAGGCCGATAGTCTTGATGTAACGCTTGAGACTCGCGCAGTCCGAGATCGATGATTTGTCGCGGCGTGCGCGCGACCTTGAAGAGTTCCGCGGTGGCCTTGTTGACGCTTTTGTCCGTGGCCTGCGCCGAGAGAATCACCGATACCAGCAGCTCGAAAGGATGTCCGGTACTGGAGCTCGGTGGTCGGACTCGGGTTGGCCTGCTTGAGCCGTGCGAAAATTTCGTGACGCTTGCGCGCATTCATGTGCGGATCAGGGTTTCTGACCGGTGGTGCGTGCCTTGCGCGCCTTGACCCGCGCCACCGCGGCGCGTATCTCGGCGCGGATCCGCTCGCGATCGGGCGGGAGCGGCGCCGCCGATTCGGTGGAGTGCGGCGTCCCGTGCCGTGTGCGCTTGCGGAGTGCCAGACGGCGCAGACGATTCTCGGTCCGCGCGCGCCAGTGATCCGCTTCTGCGCGCGTGTACTCCGGCCAAGGTTCAGCCGCTTCATCCGAATCGACGGGAACCATCACGATGCAATCCACCGGGCAGGGCGGCAGGCACAGCTCGCAGCCGTTGCACTCGCGCGCGATGACGGTATGCATCAGCTTGCGCGCGCCGACGATGGCGTCCACCGGACAGACATCGAGACACTTGCGACAGCCGATGCAGACGGCTTCATCGATGACGGCACGGGCGCGTGGCTTGTGAATGCCAAAGCGCGGGTCCAGCGGTGCGGGTGATGCGTTCAGCAGCTTGGCGAGCGCGGCGATCGTGACCTCGCCGCCCGGCGGACATTGGTTGATGCCGGCCTCGCCATGCGCGACAGCCTCGGCGTACGCGCGGCAGCGCGGATAACCGCATTGCGTGCATTGCGTTTGCGGCAGCCACGCGTCGATCCGATCGGCGGAAACGGCTTGTCGGGCGTGTGTGGACATGGCCGGAGAGTATGGCCGCGCTTTACGCCTCAGGCAACAAGCGCTACCGTGCGCTGGTAAACCGGAGCTTCAGCCGCATGCCGCAGAATAATTCATTCGTGTCCCGTGGCGGAATATGGGTATTGGCCCAGGTACCGATGATGCTGCTCGCGTTCGCTATTCCGGTGTGGCAGGGCCGCGGACATCTTATTCCCGCCGGTTTGGTGCCGATGGGAGGTGTGGCAGTCACCCTGCTGGGCGCGCTGCTGGCCGTCTGGGGGTTTGCGAGTCTGGGCAAAGCCCTCACGCCTTTCCCCAAGCCGCTCGCCGACGCCACGCTGTGTCGACAAGGCGCCTACCGGTTTATGCGTCACCCGATGTATACGTCAGTGATGTTGGTGAGCCTGGGGTGGGCCTTGTGGTGGCTGTGTGAGATCGGTGTTTTGTATGTGCTGGGTCTTGCGTTCTTCTTCGATCGCAAGGCGGCGTACGAAGAGAGATGGTTGCGTCAGAAGTACAACGAGTATGCGGACTACGCGCGGGCGGTGAAAAAATTCATCCCCGGGGTGTACTGACCCGGGGATGATGGGCACCCCCCGCAAAATGAAATCGACTGACTACTAAGAACTCCTGATTTACGCGGGCCGTTTCCGGCGCCGCACCGTAACTCCCAGCACCGCCAGGCCGGAACCCAGCAGCCACGAAGCACCGGGGAGCGATACCGCCATCGGACCCGGCATCATGCCGTCGTATTTGTTACTCGTGATTTTAAGCACCACGCGCGCATCCACGAGACCGTCGAGATTCAGGTCCCAGCCCAGGCTCAAGTTCTGATAATAGGGTTCCGTCACCACCGGATGACGCGATTTGGCGGGATCGATGGCTGCAAAATAATGTTGCGAGGCATAGCCGGCACTGTCGGAGAGGCGATAGATCAGGTCATCGGAGGTGCCGAATAAACCGTCACTGCCCTTGTTGCGCAGCGCAAAATCGACGATGGAACCGCCGGTGAACGTGTAATCACTCTTCTTGCGCGATTTGCCGGTAATGGAGAGAAAGTTGTCGTTACTGATGAATCCGAAATCGAACGCTGACCGCTTCGGCGTGTCGAGCCAGACCCGAATCGAGACATTGGAATCGCGGTCCTTGCCGTCGACCATCAGGACTTGTGCCGGGTCGTTGATGAACAATTCGGAAGGCGAAACCGAGGACGCCTGGACAGCGTGGGTTGAAAATCCGCTGCTGATGGCAACGGTAATAATTAACGACGGAAGAAATTTCTTGTTATGCATATTCTCCATCTCACCTGGTATTAGCTTGCCCACACCTCCTTATGAATTTTGATCGATGTTCTGTTTGCCAAAATAAAAGCGGGATGCAAAATTTGCATCCCGCTGTCCCTGCTGTCCCTTCCCTCACTACTATTTTTAAGTATAGTGGGGAATTTCCGGTTATCCATGCATCGGATAGGCCTGTTTTTCAGGGATTTTGTTTACATATAGGCGTTACTTGACGCGCATGCCCGGTTGCGCGCCTTCATCCGGCGAGAGAATCCACAAATCTTTCTTGCCGGGACCGGCGGCGAGCACCATGCCCTCGGACAGGCCGAATTTCATCTTGCGCGGCGCGAGGTTGGCCACAACGACCGTGAGCCGTCCTTCGAGATCTTCCGGCTGGTAGGCTTCCTTGATGCCGGCGAACACGGTGCGCGTGATGCCATCCAGGTCCACGGTCAGTTCCAGCAACTTGTCCGCGCCTTCCACGTGCGTTGCCTTGACGATGCGGGCGATGCGCAAATCCACCTTGGCGAAGTCCTCGTAACTGATCTCGGGCAGGATCGGATGCCGCGCGAGGTCGCTGGTCTCGGTGATGGTTTCGGAAGTTTTTTCGGCCATGGTCTTCATGTCCTTTTGCGAATCATCGAGCAGCGCGGGAATGCTCTTCGGGTCCACGCGCGTGGCCAGATGCTGGTACGGGTTGATGGTGTGATCGGTAAGCAGCGTTTTAGCATCCGCCCAGGTAAGCGGCGGGATATTAAGGAATGTGGCGACGTCCTCCGCGATCTTCGGGAGGATCGGTTTGAGGTAAATCGTCAGCAGACGGAACAGGTTGAGGCTGGTCGTGCAGACCTGCTGCAGATGCTCGTTCTGCGCCGGGTCCTTGGCCATGAGCCAGGGCTTGCGGTCGTCCACGAAGGCATTGGCCTTGTCCGCGAGCGCCATGATGAGACGCACCGCCTCGGCGTAGTCGCGGTTTTCGTAGTGTTCCGCGATGGTTTCCGCCGCCTTCTGGGTTTCGTGCAGCAATTCCTTGTTGACGGGCTCTTTGCTTAACTTCCCGCCGAAGCGCTCGGTGACGAAACCGGCGGCGCGCGAGGCGATGTTGACGTACTTGCCGATCAGGTTGCTGTTGATGCGTGCCGTGAAGTCGTCGAAATTGAGATCGATGTCCTCCACCCGGCCGTTCAGCTTGGCCGCGAAGTAATAACGCAGATAGCGCGGATGAAGGTGGTTGAGGTACGAGCGCGCGGTGATGAAGGTGCCGCGCGACTTGGACATCTTGGTGCCGTTGACGGTGAGAAAGCCGTGCGCGAACACGGACGTCGGCTTGCGGAAACCCGCGCCTTCCAGCATCGCCGGCCAGAACAGCGTGTGGAAATAAAGAATGTCCTTGCCGATGAAATGATAGAGCTCGGCACTGCTGTCCTTGCCCCAGAAGTCGTCGAACTTGAGGCCCTGCTTCGCGCACAGGTTCTTGAAGCTCGCCATGTAGCCGACCGGCGCATCGAGCCAGACGTAGAAATATTTTCCCGGCGCGTCCGGAATCTCGAAGCCGAAATAGGGCGCGTCGCGCGAGATGTCCCAGTCCTTGAGCCCGGCATCGAACCATTCGGAGAGTTTGTTCGCCACTTCCGGTTGCACATGCCGTACTTTGGTGATGTCCGGGTGCAGCCATTCGCGCAGCCAGGCTTCGAAGTCGCCGAGCTTGAAAAAATAATGCTCCGAGTCCTTCTCCACCGGCGGCACGCCGGAGAGCGCGGAGACGGCGTTTTTCAATTCGGTCGGCGAATAGGTCGCGCCGCAGTTCTCGCAGGAGTCGCCGTACTGGTCCGGCGTGTTGCAGCGCGGGCAGGTGCCCTTGATGAAGCGGTCGGGCAGGAACATGTTCTTGACCGGATCGTAGGCCTGCTTGATGGTGCGTTTGGAAATATGTCCGGCTTTGGACAGCCGCCGGTAGATTTCCGACACCAGCTCGCGGTTCTCGTCCGAATGCGTGGAGTAATAGTTGTCGAAGCCGATGCCGAAGTCGGCGAAGTCGCGCTGGTGTTCCGCGCTCATGCGGGCGATCAGGCTCTCCGGGCTGATGCCCTCCTGCTGGGCGCGCAGCATCACCGGCGTGCCGTGGGTGTCGTCGGCGCAGACGTAGCAGCACTCGTGCCCGCGCATTTTCTGGAAGCGCACCCAGATGTCGGTCTGGATGTATTCCACGAGATGCCCGAGGTGGAGCGGGCCGTTGGCGTAGGGCAGGGCGCTGGTGACGAGGATTTTGCGTTTCTTCTCGGGCATAAAATCGCCGCCACGATAACATGGCGGACGGTTCTCTTTGGTTTGACCCCGATATCATAAGGGAATTCGTGTCTTTATGCCGCCCCGATCATGACTTTTTTCGGTCCGCGGTGTAGCATGTGCGCCCCCTGACAGACCGAATCTGGAGTGAGCTTCATGGCGGACGTTTCCCAGCAGCAAGTTGAAACAGCGCTCAAAGAGGTGATCGATCCCTACCTCGAGCAGGACATGGTCGCGGCCAAGGCGGTGAAAAAAATCACCGTCGACGGCGGCAAGGTGACCGTGGATGTCGTTCTCGGTTACCCGGCCAAGGGGTATGTGGCGACGCTCGCCTCCAAGCTGAAGGAGAAGGTGTCGGCCATTGCCGGCGTCAAGGATGCCACGGTTAATGTTTCATACAGCATCGCGGCGCATGGCGTGCAGAAGGGCGTAAAGCCCATTGAAGGCGTGAAAAACATCATCGCCATAGCCTCCGGCAAGGGCGGCGTGGGCAAATCCACCGTGGCCGTGAACCTGGCGCTGGCGCTGTCCGCGGAAGGCGCGACCGTCGGTATTCTCGATGCGGACATTTACGGCCCGAGCCAGCCGACCATGCTCGGCGCGAAGATGAAGCCCGAATCCAAGGACGGCAAGTCGCTCGAGCCCATCATGAGTTATCACCTGCAGTCCATGTCCATCGGTTATCTCGTGGACGAAGAGACGCCGATGATCTGGCGCGGTCCGATGGTGACGCAGGCGCTGGAGCAGCTGCTGCGCGACACCAACTGGAAGGACCTTGATTACCTGATCGTGGATCTGCCGCCGGGCACCGGCGACGTGCAACTGACGCTGGCGCAGAAGGTGCCGGTCACCGGCGCCGTCATCGTCACGACGCCGCAGGACATCGCGCTGCTGGATGCGCGCAAGGGCCTCAAGATGTTCGAGAAGGTGGACATCCCCGTGATCGGCGTGATCGAGAACATGAGCACGCACATCTGCAGCAAGTGCGGGCACGAGGAACACATCTTCGGCCAGGGCGGCGGCGAGCGCATGTCCGAGCAGAATGACGTCGATTTCCTCGGCGCGCTCCCGCTCGACATGCGCATCCGCGTGGAAACCGATTCCGGCAAGCCCACGGTGGTGGCCGATCCCGAGTGCCGCATTTCGCAGATCTACCGCGATATCGCCCGGCGCGTGGCCGCCAAGTTGTCGCTGCGCAAGAAGGACTTCTCGGCCAAGTTCCCGAGCATCGTCATCCAGAACACCTGATTTCCGTTTTCCGGTTGCGGGTTTTGCGTCTCGTGTTGTATGTTACGCACGAGACGCTCAACCACACCAGAAAACACATCCATGGGAATCAAATCAGACAAATGGATCCGCCGCATGGCGGCGAGCCACGGCATGATCGAGCCGTTCGAGCCGAACCAGGTCAAGCGCGCGAATAACGGCCCCATCGTTTCCTACGGCACCTCGAGCTACGGCTACGACGTCCGCTGTTCGGACGAGTTCAAGATCTTCACCAACATCAATTCCACCATCGTCGATCCCAAGAAGTTCGACCCGAGCAGCTTCGTGGACTTCAAGGGCGACGTGTGCATCATCCCGCCGAATTCCTTCGCGCTCGCGCGCACCGTGGAGTTCTTCCGCATCCCGCGCAACGTGCTCACCATCTGCCTCGGCAAAAGCACTTATGCCCGCTGCGGCATCATTGTGAATGTGACGCCGCTGGAGCCGGAATGGGAAGGGCACGTCACGCTCGAATTCTCCAACACCACGCCGCTGCCCGCCAAAATCTACGCCAACGAAGGCGTGGCGCAGGTGATTTTCATCGAGGGTGATGAGATCTGCGAGACTTCGTATAAGGATCGCGGCGGGAAGTATCAGGGCCAGCAGGGCGTGACGCTGCCGAAGATTTGACGTCCCCGGTTCGCGCCGCTTCCCAGGCGAGCAGGGCTTTCTTTCGAGTTTCTCCCCAACGGTAACCGCCCAACGCGCCGCTCTTGCGGATCACGCGATGGCAGGGAATCAGCCAGGCCACCGGGTTATGCGCCACGGCGTTGGCCACGGCCCGCACCGCGCGCGGCGCTTGGATATGCCGTGCGAGATCTTCATAAGACACCACGCCTCCCGGCGGAATACGCAACAGCGCCTCCCATACCTTGATCTGGAAATTCGTCCCGCGCACATGCAGATCGATGCTGGGCGCGTGACCGTTGACACGCGTGAACAGCCGGCGCGCGAACGGAGCGATCACGCGCGGCGCTTCCTCGAATCGCGCGCGCGGCCATTCGGCTGTCAGTTCTGCAAACGCGGCTCGTCTGATCCTCCGGCGGCACGAATCCGAGATGGCAGACGCCGCGCGCTGGTCACGCCGATCAGACATTCCCCGAACGGGCTCGGGTGAAAACCATATTGAATCGTAAGTCCCGCGCCGGCGCGTTTCAGCTCGCCGGGCGTCACCGCGTGAAGATTGATCAGCAGGTCGTGCAGACGACCGCCACTGGAGAGCCCCGCGTCGTAGGCCGCGTCGAGATTCGTGCGTGATTCGCGAAGCATCCGGACGGCATGCCCGGCGGTGAGATATTGCACAAAGCGCTTGGGGCTGATGCCGGCCCAGCGCCGGAACAGCCGCTGAAAATGAAATTCGCTCAGACCCGCATCGCGCGCCAGTGCCTTCAGGTCTCGGCTGCTGCCGATAGTTCTCTTCCAGATAGCGGATCGCACGCTCGATACGCTCGTAATCCGTGGTGCGTCGTGAATGACCGTTAACCCTGTCCATGGGCGCAGGATAAGTCAGGCTGGCCACCGATAACAACCCGATTCTTGCGGTGCAACGTCCAGGGGCAAGATCATGTTTTGGCGGGGGTTCCCCGAGCCGCATCAGTGGTATATCGTAATATTCAGTCAATAAGTCGCTTAATCCATCGTTAGGGAGTCAAGACGATACCCATTTTTTGGAACAGGAAGGAGGAATGACAATGGTTACAGCAATCGTGGCTCTGAAGGTGGACAGGAAGAAGGTGAATGATGATTGCCTCGCAACTTTCCAGCATGAAAGGCATTACCGAGGTTTACTCGGTGAGCGGGCGCTACGATCTGATTGCCATTGTCAGAACCAAAGACAACGAAGCGCTATCAGATCTTGTGACCGGGGCGATGCTCAAGCTCGACGGCATCGTGGACAGCGAAACGATGCTCGCATTCCGCACATATTCGAAGCATGACTTGGAGTCCATGTTTTCTATTGGCTCGGGATAGAAGGCCCGGCCACGTCCAGGAGCGAATCAATGATTTACAAAGGTAGCTGCCATTGCGGGCAGATTGCATTCGAAGCCGAGGGCAATCTTGAAAAAGTCATGGAGTGCAATTGCTCGATTTGCAGCAAGCGCGGCTCGTTGCATTGGTTTATCCCGCATGAGCATTTTCGCTTACTTACGTCGGAAGCCAGCATGACCACCTACACGTTCAATAAACACCAGATCAAACACCGCTTCTGTCCCAAATGCGGGTGCGCGCCGTTTGGCGAAGGCATGGCCCCGACTGGTAAATACATGGTGGCGATCAACGGTCGCTGCCTGGATGGTGTTGACTTGTCACTCCTGAAGGTGGGGCACTTTGATGGTCGCAGCCTTTGAGCGCCAGACCATGCAGCGTTCCTTATAAGCGCCGTACTAATACTTTGCGTAATTCTTCGAGCAGCAGCATGGCGAGCGCGAATGGCACGACATAAAGCCATACGTTTATGGATATCGGCGCCGTGCCGAACAGCCGGTTTCCCCAAGGCGTGTAGTCGATCAATAGAATCAGCGCGATTTCGGCCGCGACGCCGATCAGGATCAGGCGATTAAGAAAAAGCCCTCGGGTAAATGTCGAACCGCGCTCGCTGCGGCAGAGAAATACGTTGACCACCTGCATCACGATGATGGCGGAGAGGCAGGCGGTGGTCGCCTGGAGATAAATCGGATCGTTGGCCGGGAGCATTTCGCCGTACTTCCATCCCGCGGCACGCAGCACGAAGAAAAACGCCGCCATCGCCGCGGCCGCTTCCAGCAGGCCGAGCCACAGGTAAGCGCGCGCGAGCACGGGCCAGCTCAGGAGACGTTCCTTGGGAGAGCGCGGCGGGCGTTGCATGACTTCCGGCTCCGGTAATTCGGCGCCAAGGGCGAGCGCCGGGAGCACGTCAGTGCCGAGGTCAATCGCCAGTATCTGAATCACGGTAAGTGGCAGGGGGATCCGGAACAGCGCAAAGGCGAGGTAGGGCACCAGCTCCGCCACGTTGTGGGTGAGGATGTAGGTCAGGAACTTGCGCATGTTATCGTACACCGCGCGGCCTTCCTCGACGGCCGCCACGATGCTGGCGAAGTTGTCATCCATGAGCACCATATGCGCGGATTCGCGCGCCACGTCGGTACCGCTCACGCCCATGGCAATGCCGATATCCGCGTGCTTGAGGGCCGGTGCGTCGTTGACGCCATCGCCAGTGGCGGCCACGGTTTCGCCCTTCTGCTTCAGTGCTCGCACAATGCGCAACTTCTGATCGGCGCCCACGCGCGCGAAAATAATCTCCGGCGCATCCAGCGCCAGCTGCAATTCGGCTTCCGACAGCCGCCGCAGTTGCTCGCCAGTGATTACCGCGGCGTTGGATGCAAGCACGAGTCCGATCTCGCGCGCGATGGCAACCGCCGTCTGCGGATGATCGCCGGTGACCATGATGACTTTGATGCCGGCCTCGCGGCATTGGCGGATGGCGGCCGGCACTTCGGGTCGCGGCGGGTCGCGGAAGCCCACGAGTCCGACCAGGATCAGATCGCGCTCAAGCTCCTCCGGCGGTCCTTCGGCCGCGTCCGGCCGGTACGCCAGCGCCAGGACGCGCAAGCCTTGCTCAGCCATTGCTACTTCCGCTTTTTGCAAGGACTCGGCGAGGTCGGGCGTGAGTGTTTCGGGGTTCTCGCTTCGCTGTATCTGCCGGCACAAGGGCAGCACCGATTCGAGCGCGCCCTTGGTGTAGAGCACGAGGCCGCCGCCTGTTGCGTGAAGCGTGGAGAGACGCCGGCGTTCGGAATCGAAGGGGATCTCATCACGTTTGGGACGCGATGTAGCATGTGGCTGCGCGCGTTGCGCCAGACGCACGAGCGCGACTTCCATCGGATCCCCCAGGAACTCCGTGTTATTGGATGTCCTGAGGCTGTGGCAATGGAGCGCGACCTCGAAGAATGGCGCCGGAATTTCCGTCAGTTCTTTCGCATCACCTTCCCAGAAGCGTCCGGCGGCATAGAGTTGCTTCACTTCCATATGGTTTAGCGTAAGCGTACCGGTCTTGTCGGTGCAGATGACCGTCGCGCAGCCCAGCGTCTCGACCGAGGGCAAATGGCGGATGAGCACGTTGCGCCGCGCCATGCGCTGGCTGGCCAGAGCGAGTGCCAGGGTCACCGTCGGCAGCAGGCCTTCGGGGACATTGGCGACAATGATGCCGATGGCAAACAACAGGCTGCCCCAGAAGGAAAGCCCCAGGCTGTGGCCGATCAAGAAGAACAGCGCGCCGAGTGCCGCGGCGATCAAGGCAATCACGCGCGACAGGCGCGCAATCTCACGCTGCAAGGGCGACAGCACGGCGCCGGTCGCCTGTGTCAAATGCGCAATCTTGCCGAACTCGGTGTGCATGCCGGTGGCGAAGACCACGGCGCGCGCTTCACCCGCTACGAGCGAAGTGCCGGCCAGCAGAATGTTGCGCGCGTTCAGCAGTTCCTCGGCGGTGGAAGCCTGCGCTTCGCGCGGCAGCGGCACGGATTCACCCGTGATGGTGGCATTATCGACACGCGTTCCGAACGCCTCCAGCACGCGGCAGTCGGCGGGGATGTCGTCGCCGGCTTCGAGCCAGAGAATGTCACCGGGCACGAGCTCTGCCGCCGGAAGCGTGAGCGGCGCGTTCTCACGCGTGACTTTCACCTGATGCGGCAGCAACCGTTGCAGCGCCGCGAGCGACTGTTCCGCGCGATGTTCCTGCCAGAAGGAAAAAAGCCCATTGATCAGAATCACGCCGAGGATCGCCACCCCGAGCACGCCCATGCCCTGGCCGGGTTCCCGGTATTCGGCGAAGAACGCGAGCGCCGCGGCAAACCAGAGGATAAGAGCGAGAAAGTGAGTGAAGCTGTGCAGCAGGCGTCGCCACCCGTGCTCCACGCGCACACGCTCGATGCGGTTTGGCCCGAACTCCCGAAGCCGTCGTCCCGCTTCCGCCGCGGATAATCCTTCGGGACGGGTGCGAAGGTTCGCAAGCGCTTCGGTCACCGTCAGGTGGTGGATTTTCATGAGGGCATTCTACGCTTGCGGACCATTCGAGACAGATCCCAGGCGGGAGCACAAAAACAAAGGGCGCCCAGAGGCGCCCTCGTTGTTACTGCTTATGAGCAACGATTACGGCTTGATATAGGCCCAGCCTTCTCTTTGTTTGTTCATGATCTCGATCACGCCGGCGGGAACGACCTTGACATTTCCATCCAGGTCTTTTTCGGTCAGTTTCTGATTTTCTCATGGTGTGCCGCAAGCAATCAGTGCGACGCCGTTGGCGCTGGCCTTCTTGAGGCGCGGGGCGACTTCGGAGTCGAACTTGAGCATGTTGATGCCCGGACCGTAGGCCACGATTTCGATATTTACATTTTCCTTGCCCAATGCCTGTTGAATGTTCTTCGCGTTATTCAGGGCGAGGTTCCAGATCGCCGGATTGTTTTCGCTGATTTGGATGACAACGCTGGACTTGCTTGTCTTATCGGCGGCTTGGACCGTTGTGACAAGGCCGGCCAGGCCGATCAAAAACAAAACAGCAGTGACGAAGCGGGTGAATGACGACAGCAATGGACATAGGGCTCTCCTTGTTGAAATTCGGGTTGGATCCGCGGGCAATTTTATTGCCGAGCTGGTTGTTTGAGGATGGACCAAAAAAACAAGTGTGGCAATATCTGAAAATTAAAAAACCTATTGCCGGCATGGCATAAAATCACATGCTCATGCGTCATGCGGCGCCAGCGCGCGACTATGTCGGCAGCAGGCGCGCGAAGAAGGCCTTGAGATAGCCGGTTTCCGGGATCGCCGGGTGCATGGGGTGGTCCGGCCCCTGATGGCCTTCCTCGATGATTTCGAGAAAACGATCGATATGCCGGCTGTTCTTGAGGAGGATGTCGCGCAGGACATCGCGATGCAGGTGATACGAGCAGGAACAGGAGACCAGGATGCCGTCCTTGGAAAGCACCTGCATCGCCATCTGGTTCAGACGCTGATAGGCCTGGGTTCCTTCCTTGATGTCTTTCTTGCGCTTGATGAAGGCGGGCGGGTCGAGCACCACGACGTCGTAGCGCTCGCGCGCCGCGCGCAAGCGCCGCAGGACATCGAAGGCGTCTTCACGTTCCACCGTGACCTTCGCGCCCACGCCGTTCAGTTCGGCGTTGTGGCCTATGCCTTCGACGGCCTTGGGTGAACTGTCCACGCACAGCACCGACTCGGCGCCGGCCGCCGCCGCTTGCACGCCCCAGGCACCGAGGTAGCTGAACACATCCAGCACGCGCAGCCCTTTGACGTAGTGACGGAAGCGCGCGCGGTTCGGACGCTGGTCGTAGAACCAGCCGGTTTTCTGGCCGGTCAGCAGCGGCACGGCGAATTTCACGCCGTTTTCCTCGAGCGTGATGGATTCCGGGATCTCGCCCAGCGCGGTTTCGACGTAGCTCGTCAGGCCTTCCAGTTCACGGCTGGAAGCTGTCGTTGCGAAACAGGATGGCGCTGGGGTGAATGACTTTTTGCAGCGCCGCGACGATCTCGGCCTTGAGCTTTTCCATGCCGGCGGTGGTGATCTGGACCACGAGCTATGTCGCCGTAGCGGTCCACCACCAGCCCCGGCAGGCCGTCGCTGTCGCCGAAGGCGAGCCGGTAATAAGGAGTGTCGAACAGCCGTTCGCGCAGCGACAGCGCGATATTGAGCCGGTGGGTCAGGAGCGACTGATCGAGCGTGTATTTCGGATCGCGCGACACCAACCGCGCGCAAATGAGCGCATGCGGATTCACGTAGCCCGAACCGATCACGTGACCGGCCGCGTCCTCGATCAGCACCGGCTGGCCGGGCTCGAACTGCGTGAGCGGAGTGAGCTTGGTGTCCACCTCGTTGCTGAACACCCAGACGTGACCCGCGCGCAGGCGACGCTCTTCGTTTTTGTTGAGGCGCAATGGGGCGAGGGTCATGGCGGCGGTCCTTGTGGGGCGGCAAGCATAGGGGAATTCCCGGGAAATGGGAACCGCGGAATTCTCTCTCGCCGAGTATGGCAAAGGCTGCGCGATGCGGACAATTTTGCTAAGATGCCGTCCGCCTCAATTCCAAAAAACAATCCCGAACCAATGTTCTCACTGATTTCTTATTACTGGAATTTCATTAGCGACGGCGTGATTTTCGTGCTCTGCGCCTTGGCGCTCGGCGGTTATCAATGGCGCCTGATCCGGCGCAGTCGCCGCAGCCCCACGCGCACCGTGCAGGGCATGAATGCGCTGGCGCGCACCGCCTGGGTCGAACAGGCGATGAACAAGGGCTGGGACGTGGTGTCGGTGCAGACGCTGCGAAACTCCACGATGGCGGCCACGCTCATGGCCTCGACTGCGATCATCCTTATCCTCGGCATCATGAACATGCTCGCGAATGCCGACAAGATCGGTCCGACGCTTCACATCCTGAACCTGACCGGCACCCACGAGTCCAGCATCTGGATCTTCAAGCTGATGTTGATCCTGGTGGACTTCTTCGTGGCGTTTTTCGCGTTTTCGCTCGCGGTGCGCGGTTACAACCAGGTCGGTTTTCTGATCAACGTTCCGCCGGACTCGAGTGGGAAGAGCCACGGCGTCACGCCGGTCACGGTGGCGCTGCACCTCAATCGCGCGGCGGCTTACTATGGCATCGGCATGCGCACCTATTATTTTTCCGTGCCGCTGCTGCTCTGGGTGTTCGGCGCGACCTGGATGGTCATCTCGACCCTAGGCGTGTTGCTGGTGCTCAATCACCTCGATCACCTGCCGCAGCAGGACTGATTATGGGTTTTCCGAGGCGAAGCTTTTTCAGAGACGGGAGCAGAAGCACCCAAGGTAACGTCGTTCATTCCGGCGGCCCGCGCCGATTGCCGAAAGAGCATTCGCCTCGGGCACTGGGCGCTACTTCGCGCGTTCGCGCCACTTGGCGGCGAGCTTTGGGTCTGGTTTCACCCCGAGCAGACCTTTCTCGTAGATGTCCGCGAGGCTGTGCATCGCCGGCTTGTAACCTTTCTCCGCCGCCTTGTTGAACCAGTAGAGCGCTTGGTCAGAATGTTGGCGCACGCCCCAGGCCCCGGTTTCGTAGCGGATCGCCAGCTGATACTGCGCCTCGACGTCACCCTGATCCGCGCGTTTTTTCAGTTGCTCGCGCGATGATTCATAGCCGACCATGGTGTCTTCGCCGACATCAGTGAAAAAGTGCAGCAGCTTGATCGCCTCTGAATGACCTTGGGCGGCAGCACGGGTGAGCCAATGCTTGCCGCGCTCCAGGTCCTGCGGCACGCCATGGCCCTGTTGGTACATTTTCCCCAGCAGATACTGCGCCTGCGCTACGCCCTGATCGGCGGCTTTGGCGAGCCAGTGCTCGGCCTCGCGGTAATTCTGTTTGGTTTCTTTTCCGTAAAAATACGCCTCACCCAGCGCCAGTTGGGCCTGAGCCTGGTTCTGTTCCGCTGCCTTTTGCCACCAGTCGAGCGCCTGTTTCGTATCACGCGTGGTGCCTTCTCCCGTGGCATACATCTGTCCGAGCACAAACTGGGAGTAGGGCTGACGCTCATGAGCCGATTTGTCGATCCAATAAAATGCCTTGTGCGCATCGCGCGGCACGCCGCGGCCTTCGCGGTAGATGAGTCCGAGCAGAAGCTGCGCTCCCTGGTTGCCGCGCTCGGCGGCGTTGGTAATCGCGGCAATTTCCTCGGGGGTTTCCGACTGTGCCGGGGAGATGCTGACCAGCAGGACAAGCGGCAGGGTAATAATGATGAAGCGAGAGCGTAGCGACATAAGTTCCTTCGTGGTGTTTATCTATAATATTAAGGATCAACTCCTGGGGCTGCTAGTTGGTGGTTTGATTTCCACCCATTGCCAGAATCCGGCCGTGGCAAGAACAGCCAGTCCGCTGGACACCAGAAACGCGGTTTTGACGCCGTAAGTCGCCCACAGTCCTCCCAGTAGCAACCCGGCCGGAATGGCCGTGGTTCCCACGAGCATGTGAAACCAACCGAACGCCGTGCCGCGCTCGGCGGGCACGGCGAGGTCGCGCACCAGCGCGCGCTCCGCGCCCTCGGTCAGGCCGAAGTAGAAACCGAGCGCCAGGCTCCAGGCCCAGAGCATCAGCGGCTGGATCACGAAGGCCAGGGAAAATAAAGTGATGGCATAGACCATCCAGCCGGTGAGAATCAGCGGCCGGCGCCCGACGCGGTCGGTCTGCTGTTCCCGCCTGTCCGGACACGGTGGCCTTCACCATGTGCATCGCCGCCCACAGCAGCAGCAGTTCCACCACCGTCATGCCCAGTTCGTGGCCGCGCAGCAGCAGGAAGGTTTCGGGAATTTTGCCGAGTGTGAAAAACGCGATAACCGCGAGATAGCGGCGCGTAACCGGGCTCAGGCGCGACCAGCTCAGTGGCGCGCGCTCGGCATTGACGCCATCCGGGTGTGCCGGTTCCTTGATGCCAAAGACAACGAGACTTACGGCCAGCAGTCCGGGGATGGCGGACAGCGCGATCACGACATCGAGCCGCGGCGTGCCCCAGTACACGATGGCCGCGGCCGCCAGCGCGCCTAGCACGGCGCCGGTGTGATCGAGCGCGCGCGTGAAGCCGTAGGCATGGCCGGCGTTGTGCTCGTCGATCGCGTCCGAGACCAGCGCATCGCGCGGTGCGGTACGCACGCCCTTGCCGACACGGTCGGTGACGCGGATCGCGAGCACGGTGAGCCAGCTACCGGAGATGCCGATCAACGGCCGGACCAGGTTCGACAGCGGGTAACCCGCCACCACATACGGCTTGCGTCGCCGTCCGTAGAGATCGGAATGCCGTCCGGCCCAGAGCTTGAGCAGATTGGAAACTGTGTCCGCCATGCCCTCGATCAGCCCGAGCGCCACCGGTCCGCCCATGAGTACCGTGGCCAGCAGCAGCGGAATGAGCGGCACCACCATTTCGCTGGCGAAATCGTTGAGCAGGCTGACCAGGCCGATGATGACGACGGTCCGGGGCAGTTTGCCGCGCTTGTTGAGGCGCGCGTTGGAATTCAAAGTGACAGCTTAGGCATGGCGGGGCTACTTTAACCGACCTG
>CAVVRV010000029.1:0-57932 GCA_963750625.1 uncultured Gammaproteobacteria bacterium
ACGGCGACCAGCGCATTCTCCAGCGCCCAGTCGGCGCGATCGTAGGGATGGATGGCCAGCAGCGCCCACTCGAACGCGAACACGAGGCCGAGTATCAGCAGATACCGCCGATGAGAAACGCGGGTGAACATTGAAACGATGGTAACAGGTGACAGTTATCGGGATAAATCGGGTTCGAGTCCATTTGTCCGCTCGCTTTATCCGCTGGGCGCGGACGGACACGGTGTTACAATCGCACGCTCACATCGTTCCAGGAGTCTCCCATGCCATTGTTTGCGCGCCTGCTGGTTATTTCGTTCATACTCGGCCTCGCCGCCGCCAACCAGGCCACGGCCGCCGACGACGCAGCACGCTATAACCAGATTCACTTTCAGGTCGAACGCAGCCGCCCGGTCGAGAACGACCGCATGCAGGCCGTGCTCAGCCTCACCGCGGAAGACGACAACGCCGCGCGCCTCGCCGATCATATCAACCGCAGCATGGACGCGGCGCTCAAGACCGCGAAGGCGCGGCCCAAGGTCGAGGTCCGCAGCGGCAGCTACCGCACCTATCCGGTCTACAACAAAGAAAAAATTCAGCGCTGGCGCGCCACGCAGGAACTGTGGCTGGAAGGTTCGGACTTCGCGGAACTGGGCAGCCTGATCGGACAATTGCAGGAACGCTTGCAGGTCACGTCCATTAATTTCTCGGTCTCATCGGCAACGGCGCGCGAGCGGTCGAGGATGAACTGATCGCGCAGGCGCTCGACGCCTTCAAGCAGCGCGCCGAGCTGGTGCGCAAGCAACTCGCGGCCAAGGGTTACCGGATCGTGGATGTCTCCATCAACACCGGCGGCGGGCAGCCCGTACCGATCATGATGCGCGCCACCGCCATGGAAGCGGCCTCGGTCGCGCCGCCCGCGGTCGAGGCCGGCACCAGCACCCTGAGCGTGAACGTGGGCGGGGTGATCGAGCTGCAATAGTATTGAACCGGGTCGCGGTGGGAGCCTGGTGCGCCATGAAGCGCGGACGGGTGTTGCGTAACCATATGTCCATGGAATCGGGGTTACCTCAGAGCGATATAGCTTTCTGCCGGGGCAGCCCTCTCCTTCGATGCAAAAAAATAATTTTCTGCGCGGAATAAATCCGCCCCTGGCCGTGTTTACCCGTTTGAGCATCCCGCATCGGGACTGCCCCAACCCAGGAGAAAATCATGCGTATTCTGAAGCTTGCGGCGGCGACCGCGTTTACCCTTGTTTCCCTCACCGCATTGGCCGGACCGGCGGATGACGCCAAGGCCCATTTCCAGGCCATTGGCGGCGGCGAAGTCGACAAGATCATGGCCGCCTACGGCGATGATGCCGTGTTCCAGTGGGTCGGCGGCCCGCTCGATGGCGCCTACAAGGGCGGCGAGGCGATTCGCGGCGTGTGGACCAAGTTCGCCAAGGCCAACAGCCCGCTGACCGTCGCGGTCGACAAGCTTGCCGAGAGCGGCAATCCCAGCGGCGCCACGGTCACCGCTAACGTGACCTTCACCGGGAAGAATACAATCAAGGTGCGTTACGTGCTGACCTATCGTGGCGGCAAGGTCGTGAATGAAGTCTGGCAGATCGACCCGAAGCTCGGCAGCAGCTATTGATTTCCTGACAACACCCCGGGGCGGCGACGCCCCGGGACATGGAACCAATCCGATGGGCCGTCATCCTTTCGAGGAACATCTGCCGCGCCTGCGCCGTTACGCGCTGGCGCTGATGCGCGATCGCATGCGCGCCGATGACCTCGTGCAGGACACGCTCGAGCGCGCACTGCGCAAATTCAGCCTGTTCCGCCGCAGCACCGACCTGCGTGCCTGGCTGTTTACCATCATGCACAATGTCCACGTGAACCAGATCCGTGCCGCCACGGCGGCCGCGCGCACCCAACCCGATGACGCGGGCAGCGAGCCGGCACACACGCCGCTCGATGATGCCGCGACCGCGCGCGATATCTCGAACGCCCTGCAACACCTCGCCCCGGAACATCGCGAGGTGATCCTGCTGGTCGGACTCGAACAATTGTCTTATGAGGAAACCGCGCGCGTGCTCGATGTGCCGATCGGCACTGTCATGTCGCGGCTCACGCGCGCCCGCGAACGTTTGCGGGCCTTGATGTCCGGCGAAACCAGTCCGACTCTGCGGAGAGTGAAATGAGCCACCAGCCCCCACCGATCAGCGACGACACCCTGCACGCCTATGTCGACGGGCGGCTCGACGCCGCGCACAGCGCGGAAATCGAGACGCGGCTGGCCACCGACGCGACGCTGTCGGCGCGGGTGCAGGCGTGGCGTGAACAGAATCAGGCGCTGCATGCGCTCTTCGATCCCGTGCTCGATGAACCCGTGCCCGCGCGGCTGACGCAGACACTCACCCCGCCCGCGCGCGCCCGTTGGTTGCCCGTGGCCGCGGCGATCGGCTGGCTCGCCGTCGGCGGCGTGCTGGGCTGGGCGGTGCACGGCAAGCTGGAACCTGCGACGCCCATTGAAGCGATCGCGCTTGCCCAGCGCGCCGCCGTGGCCCATGTCGTCTATGCCTCGGAAGTGCAGCACCCGGTAGAAGTGAAAGCCGACCAGGAACAGCATCTCGTCCACTGGCTGTCGAAGCGGCTCGGCACCGAGTTGCGCGTGCCGGACCTGAACCGTTTCGGATATCAACTGGTGGGGGGACGGCTGTTGCCGGGTGACAAGGGTCCGGCCGCGCAGTTCATGTATCAGGAGGCGCGCGGCACGCGCCTGACGCTGTACGTGGCGATACAGACCGACGGCACACAGGAGACCGCGTTCCGCTACGAAGCCGGCGAAGGCGTGAATGTACTCTACTGGGTGGATCACGGCCGCGGCTTCGCGCTCGCCGGCGAAGCCGACCGCGCCACGCTGCTGCGTCTCGGCCACGCGGCGTACGAAACGCTGTCTTTCTAGCGGGAGTTTAAACTAGAATCGGTGCTCTCATCCCTCTGCCAGCTCAATCACTTGACGGCGGTTTATCTCACAAGACCTCAACATTCGACATCGAATCATCATCAAAACGTCATGAAGCATTCAATGTGGGGGTGTAAACCTGCATCGTCCCCAACAGCGGAGATGAGTCATGAGCTTCTATATCAAGGAATGGCCGGACAATACCGCAACCCTGATGACGGAACGTGGCCACGTGATTTGGATTTTCCCCAGCGTTGAAGAAGCCGAAACCGCGGCGGAAGACTGCGACGAAATAGCGGAACGTCGAAATAAAAAAGAATTCGGTATCAAGGCTGTCGCGTAGAGATCGGCGCGCTTTAACCCGCGGGGAACGGGGCTGCCCCCCTGATTCCGGAGCCGGTAGAAAACATACGGCGCGACCGTCAACCAGATGGGCAGCAGGCTCCAGACGCGCCCGGCGAGGAGATTGTAAGTGTGCGGTAGGCGGGGCCAACCAAGGGCGCAAGAGAAAAACCGCTCAAGAATGGCTTTCGCCGCTGGCGTGCGCATGGGCGCGGCATTTCACGGTTTTGTCAGGTGAAACGCGTTGGCTATGCGGGTCCGCAAGAACTAACATTAACGCAGGGCCGCGGCCCTGGGGAGAGGCGCGCGGACCCTGTAAAGGAGAACATCACCATGTACAAACGCATCATGGTATCCATCGACGGCAGCAACACATCCACGCGCGCGTTGCGCGAAGCGATCCGGATCGGGAAACATCAGCAAGCGGCTCAAATCCTGTTGCTGCACGTCATCGACACGATCAGCAACGTTCCCCAGACCGGATCAGGATCTCCGCCGTCCTATATCAAGGAGCTGTATACGCAGGCGCGCAAGTTCGGACAGGAACTGCTTGAACAGGCGCAGAAGGAGGCCGAGGGCGAGGGACTCCATGTCGAGACGCGGCTGGTCGAGCTCAAGCGCGCCAGCGATCACATCGCGCAGGTGATCGTGGACGAGGCCAAGGGGATGTCTGCGGAACTGCTGGTCATGGGTACGCACGGCCGGCGCGGCCTGAACCATCTGCTGCTCGGCAGCGTAGCCGAAGGCGTGATACGGTTGACGCCCTGCCCGGTATTGCTGGTCCGGAGCGAGTAGTCTGCGCCGTGTCCTCAACGTCAGGTCACGGCGACAACCGGGCCGCGATCATCTCAGTACTTCCAACCCTCCGGAGACGACGGGTCTGGCATCCCGTTGACAAAGCTGGCATCATTTTCCCGAACGGTTTCCGTTTTCAAAGTGGAGGTGCTACCCATGGCAACCAAGAAGAAAGCCAAGACCACAACGAAGAAAAAGAAAACCTCAGCCGCTAAGGTGGCGGTTCGCAAAAAGACCGTCGGCAAGAAAGTCGCGGCCAAAAAGAAAACCGCGGTTAAGGCCAAGGCCGCTCCCAGGAAAAAGCAGGTCACCGCCCGCGCGCCGGCCCCGATGCCGAAACCGGCCGCCCCGGCGATACCGCCCGGCACCGAGCGCATCGGCATCGTCACGCATTACTACTCGCATCTCTCGGTCGCGATCGTGCAACTCGAGACCGGCAACCTGCGCGTGGGTGACGTCATCCACATCAAGGGCCACACCAGCGACTTCTCGCAGCCGGTCGAGTCGATGGAAATCGATCACGTCCACGTGAGCGAGGCCCGCCCCGGCCAGTCCTTCGGGCTGCGCGTGAAGGAACACGCACGCGAGCACGACGGCGTCTACAAGGCCAAGTCCTGACGAGATCGACGACGGGGCAGCGGGGATGGGGATACAAACCCGATCTCGCGACGCTACGAAGTATCACCCTGATTTGCACGTCGACGGCTTCTCGTCCTCCGCGCGATAGCTGATAAACGGCGCGTCCAAGCCGTCCAGCGTGGCGCGGTGTCCTTGCCTGGAACCACCGTTCCACCACCACATAAGAATCCATGCTAGTTTTATTAATACATCCGCGACGGCGGGAGTCCGTCAGGGAGAGTGGGTTTGGAACGATTCTGGAAACATCTGCGCATCGGGCGACGCTGGTTGCTGAACGGTTGGCAGTTGTTCATGCGCAACCCCTGGCTCCTCGGCGGCATGGGGTTGACGGCGGCGGTTGTGCTCGGCGTCCTCGAGCTGATCCCCCTGCTTGGCGGACTTCTCATTGCACTGGTCGCGCCCATCATGCTCTCCAGCGTCTACCTCTCGCTCGAAACCATCTACCGGCAGAACATGGTCTTGCCGGCCGAGCTGCGACTGCCCGCGCTGAAGCAATCGCCACGACAACTGCTGGATGTATTCCGGGATGAGAAGCGGGTTTTGCCGGCAGCGACGACAAGCGTGCTCTGCGTCACCGCGGTGCTGCTGATCCATCTGCTGGTGCGGCTGGTGGTGGGCGAAGCCTGGGTGGCCAACTGGTCGAACCTCGATCACCTGACACTATTCGGGGTGCTCGCGGTGGCGCTGCTCACCTTCGTGCTTTACGTCCTGCTCGCGGCGGCGTTGATCTATGCGCTACCGCTCACCTTCCTGCGCGACGAACCGTTGGTGCCCTCACTGCGGCAAAGTCTCAAGGCCAGCCGGCATTTCACTGCCGCCCTGCTGGTATTGCTGGGCGTATTGCTCATGCCCCTCCTCCTCGGCGCGATCGCCGCCAGTCTGTCGTTATGGGCCAGCTACCTGCTGTGGATCGTGATCGGATCCGTCACCCTGCCGGTGGTGTCCGCCAGTCTGTACTGCAGCTACCGCGACATCTTCAGCGCGCGGGACAACTGGATGCCCGCCGACAGGCGCCGCCAGGCCGGGGGCGCGGGGCCCAATGAAAAATCGCTACGACCCCTTTAACCAAGCGCTTCAACAAAACGACAACTTCCACCATTTGCTCGCACTGGCAAATGCCTGGTGGCGAGGTTCATCTCGGTCAGTCTCTCGGATCTACGCAGGTTAAGGACCGCACGCGAAGAAAAAAATAAAACCTCGGAAGATCTTAACCTCCCAAGCCAAGCGCGCGATCTTGTTGCGGGGAACAGACGCTAACCCAATTTATTTTTTGTCGCGTAGAATCGCGTAAATGGCTATCGCCAAACATCCTTCCGTCGTGACCATGCCGGCAGCGGAAAAGCCCTATCCTTCGATAGTGGAATTTCTGTGCCGGACATTCCCGGCGATTTCGCGCGACCGGTGGACGCAACGCATGCGCGACGGCAAGGTGCTGAACGACCGAGGCGAACCCATTACCGCGGACACACCGTATTCCCCCTCCAAAAGGATTTTCTATTTCCGCGAAATTGAAAACGAGCCGGTCATTCCGTTTGCGGAACAAATCCTGTTTCAGGATGACGAGATGCTGGTGGCCTGCAAGCCGCACTTTCTGCCCGTGATTCCGGGGGGCCGTTATGTGGAGGAATGTTTATTGAACCGCTTGCGCCACCGCACCGGCATTGCCGATCTGGCGCCCCTGCACCGGCTGGACCGCGAGACCGCGGGCATCGTCATTTTCTCCGTCAACCCAAACACCCGCGGCCTTTACCATGAGCTCTTCATGCACGGGAAAGTGGAGAAAACCTATCACGCGCTGGCGGAAGTGAATCAAACGCCGCGGGAAAACCAATGGACGGTCGCAAACCGGATCGTTCGGGGCGAACCGCGGTTCCGGATGAAAACCGTCCCGGGTGTCGTCAATGCCTGTTCACGCATCCAGCTCCTGGAAGTGAAAGGCAACCGGGGGCTTTTCAGTTTGCAGCCGGTCACCGGCAAAACCCATCAGCTGCGGCTGCACCTGAGCGGTCTGGGGTTCAGGATCATCAACGACCGGGTTTATCCCGAGCTGCAACCGCAAACAGAAGATGATTTCGACCAGCCGCTCCAGCTCCTGGCCAAAATGATTCGCTTCCATGACCCCGTCTCCGGACAAGACAGGGAGTTTCGATCCGAGCGTGAGATTTTGTGGTAATGCCATGTAAAGCGCGAACCCCGCTGACCTTCTTGGAAATTATTCCTCACCCCAAACCGCGGTCTTTCCCCTATTTCTCTCGCGTTTCCGCGAGCCAACGGCATACAGATTGACGTGCATCAAAGCAGGCGGCGGATTGCCGTGACTAGATGTATATGTAGTTGTCGTGAATGGCGTGAACCTGGCTGTTCAAATTACGGAATACGTCCCTGTATTGCCGCCCTTGGGGCCAGCCTGCGGCTGTTCAAAATCGCTCCCGGCGATTTTGTCTTGTGCGCGAGATGCGTGGGAGGTGTGCCATGACCGGACGAAAGAAGCACGAAGACTACAGTCATCAGCCGAGAAGGGATCGCATGGATGAAGAGCGTGTGAGCGATCCCTATCGGGCGCGGGGCAAGTGGCCGGAGCCGACTACTTGCCCCGAGTGTGGCGCGATCGTTCATCACGGGCAGTGGCGGTGGGGAAAGGCGGCGCCAGAGTCCGAACAGCATCTCTGTCCCGCGTGCAAGCGGATACACGACCGGGTTCCGGCCGGACAGCTGACGTTGAGCGGGGAGTTTTTCGCCGAGCATCGCGAGGAGATCCTGCACCTCGTCCGTCATGCCGAGGCGAAGGCGAAAGCCGAGCATCCGCTCGAACGCATCATGGACGTCAAGGAAGAACCGGACCACACCGTGGTCACCTTCACAGATTCGCACCTGGTGCACGGTATCGGCGAGGCACTGCGCCACGCCTATCACGGTAAGCTGGATTCACACTACACGGACGAAGACGGCCTCCTGCGCGTCGCATGGAGCCGCTAGCCGAGGCGACCCGCGGACAAGACGGTCCGGTTCTCTGAAGCGGAGCAACTGAAATGACCGAAATACGTGCAACCAACATCACCTGGCACGAGGGGCACGTCAAACGCGAGGACCGGGAGCAACTGCTCTCCCAGAATGGGGCAACCATCTGGTTCACCGGGCTCAGCGGTGCGGGCAAGAGCACCATCGCTTTCACGCTCGAGCATGCCCTGGTCGAGCGCGGTCAATTGGCCTATGTGCTCGACGGGGACAATGTCCGCCACGGCTTGAACAAGAACCTGGGTTTTACCGCGGCCGACCGCGAGGAGAACATCCGCCGCATTGGCGAGGTCGCCAGACTCTTCGCCGATACCGGGGTGATCTCCCTCACCAGCTTCATCAGCCCCTACCGCAAGGACCGCGACCGTGCCCGCCAGATTCATCGGGAGGCCGGTCTGCCCTTCATCGAGATCCTGGTCGACGTGCCGATCGAGGTGTGCGAAACGCGCGATCCCAAAGGCCTGTACAAGAAGGCGCGCGCCGCGCTGGCCGCGGGCAAGGGCATCGGGTTCACCGGCGTGGATGATCCGTACGAGCCGCCGCTGTCACCTGAAATCGTGATTCACAACGACAGGATCACGCCCCAGGAGGCCGCGGCGCAAGTGATGAGATATATGGAGTCGCAGGGTCTGTTGCCCGAGTTGAAATAGATAAGTGATGGCGTCATCTCGAACAACTCAAGGAGGTGAAGCATGCTTAGCTACATCGTGGGTTTGGTCCAGGCGTTTGAGTACAAACATGGGGTCAGGCCGCAGATGGTTTGCCTGAATCCACGCCACCTCCATCAGTTGCTGGTGGAATATCCGGATATTGACCACGAAAAATTCTTCAGCAAACTCGGGGTTCGGATTCTCGTGCTTCCGGAAAATGACTTGCCCCATCCGCGCGTCGAGTGGTTACCATCCAGCAGGCCAAGGGTAGAAGCACGGCCGGCCATTGATCGATCAACTCTGCACCGAGCCGCTTAGTGCAGCATAGTCAGGTGGATTGATTTATATCCCGTCTGATGCCGGCTGAAATAAAGCCGTCAATCGCCGTGGTTTTTCTGCTGGATCGTGCGCGCGAAGTCGAGCATCCGTTGCGTGGCGCGCAGCGCCTTCACCCGCACCGCCTCGTCGACGTGCACCTCGTTCGCGCCGGTCTCCAGCACCTGCGCCAGGTTGTCCAGCGCGTTCATCGCCATCCACGGGCAATGCGCACAGCTCTCGCAGGTGGCGCCCTCGCCCGCGGTAGGCGCGGCCATGAGGATCTTTCCCGGCGCCGCCTGTTTCATCTTGTAGAAGATGCCGCGGTCGGTGGCGACGATGAGTGTCTGCTGCGGAAGCGTCTTCGCCGCCTGGATCAGCTGGCTGGTCGAGCCGATGACATCGGCCAGTTCGAGCACCGCCGTCGGCGACTCGGGATGCGCGATCACCGCGGCATCGGGGTGCTGACGCTTGAGCGCCGCCAGCGCCTGGCCCTTGAACTCGTCGTGCACCACGCAGGTGGCATTCCACAACAGCATGTCCGCGCCGGTGACGCGTTGAATATAAGTGCCGAGGTGTTTGTCCGGCGCCCACAGGATTTTTTCGCCGCGGGCTTTCAGGTGTTCGATGAGTTTCACCGCGATGCTCGAGGTCACCACCCAATCGGCGCGGGCTTTCACCTCGGCGCTGGTGTTGGAGTACACCACGACCTGGCGCTCGGGATGGGCGTCGCAAAAGGGAATGAACTGATCCGCCGGACAGCCGAGGTCGAGCGAGCACTCGGCTTCCAGCGTCGGCATGAGCACGCGCTTTTCGGGATTGAGGATTTTGGCGGTCTCACCCATGA
The DNA here is from genome assembly GCA_963750625.1 of uncultured Gammaproteobacteria bacterium. Classification (GTDB taxonomy): domain Bacteria; phylum Pseudomonadota; class Gammaproteobacteria; order Acidiferrobacterales; family Sulfurifustaceae; genus Sulfuricaulis. Next base: position 9,535 of record CAVVRV010000029.1, read on the forward strand.
ACCGCACGCCGGCCACGACCAGCGTGCGCGCCGGGTGGGCGTTACCGAAACGCGCCATCTCGAGCGAATCCGCCACGCATCCGCCGGTTTCCTCGGCGAGGCGCTGCAGATCCTCGTCCACGTAGTAGTGCGCCACGAGCACCGCGTCCCGCTCCTTGAGCAGGCGCTTGATGCGTTCACCGAGGCGCGCGCGTTCGGCGTCCGGCAGCGGTAAGGGCGCCATCGTCGCCGGCAGCTTGATGGCCACCGGGGCGGGCATGTCGAATCGCTGGGTCATGTGCGTGCTTCCTGCTTCCTGCCTGGATCGGAAGTATGCCTTAAAATAGTCGTTCGGTGGCGTAGGCTTTGATCAGGTGGCGGCGTATGGCGTCGGCATCGGGGAGACTCCGGCGGTAATGGCGGCGATCGTGTCGCTCGCCGGCGGCGCACTGCTCGCCAACATCGTGTCGGTCGTGCTGCTGATCGTCGAGATCGCCGTGCTGCGCCGCTGAAGACACCGCCATGGCCACCGCGGCGCGTTCCCGCGCCATTTCCCTGGTGTTGCGGCGCATGCGCGCGCCGCTGCTGGTGTTGGTCGGCGCTTACGCGATCTCGGTTCTCGGGCTGGTACTGATCCCGGGCAGCGATGCCGCCGGCCAGCCGCAGCGCATGGATTTCTTCCACGCCTTCTACGTCGTGACCTACACGGTACGACCATCGGCTTCGGCGAGCTCCCCCACGCTTTCACGGATGCCCAGCGTCTGTGGATGACCGCGACCATCTACCTCGGCGTCGTCGCCTGGGCCTACGCGATCGGTACGATCATCACCCTGGTGCAGGAACCGGCCCTGCGGCAGGCGGTGCGCGAAGGTCGCTTCGCGCGCGGTGTCACAAGCCTTACCTCACGGTTCTACGTCGTCTGCGGCTATGGTGATACCGGCAGTCTCGTGGTGCGGGACATGTCCGATCACGGGCTGAGCGCGGTGGTGCTCGAATCGCACCAGGACCGCATCAACGAGCTGCTGCTCGAGGAGCTGGACAGTTACGTGCCGGGGCTGTGCACCGACGCCGGCCACGCCGCCAACCTCGAGCTCGCCGGCCTCAACCACCGGCGCTGTGCCGGTGTCGTGGCGATCACCAATAACGACCGCGTGAATCTGCGCATCGGCATCGCCGCCAAGTTGCTCAGCCCGCACCTCCAGGTTATCTGTCGCGCCGAGCTGCCCGAGACGCGCGAGAGCCTGGAGGCGTGCAACATCGATGCGATCATCGATCCGTTCGATGCCTTCGCCGACCGGCTGGCGCTGGGACTGCACGCCCCGGACATGCGGCTGGTGCAGGAATGGCTGACGCAGCCGCCGGGCCGCACCCTGCCGCGCTGCACCCATCCGCCGCGTGGCACCTGGGTGCTGGTTGGCTACGGACGCTTCGGCAAGGCCGTGCACCGCTACTTCGACGAGCTCGGCCTGCGCACGGTGATTATCGAGAAGGACCCGGTGAAGGCCGGCGCGCCCGCGGGCACGGTCGCCGGCCGCGGCATCGGCTCGGCGGCGCTCGAGGCGGCGCACATCGAACAGGCATCGGGGATCGTCGCCGGTACCGACAAGGACGCCGACAACCTTTCCATCACCATCACCGCGCGCGAGCTCAACCCCAACCTGTTCCTGGTGGCGCGCCAGAACGCGCGCGAGAACGAGGCGCTGTTCCGCGCGGCCAAGCTCGACATGGTGGTCGACAGCGCTGCCATCATGGCCAACGGCATCCTGGCGCTCATCAGCACGCCGCTGCTCAAGGACTTCCTGCGGCTGGCGCGCGGCCACGGCAATGACTGGGCGACCCGGCTGCTGGAGCGGCTGTCGCCGCTGCTCAACGGTGAGACGCCGCAGCTGTGGACGGCGCGGCTCACGCCCCAGGAGGCACCGGCGGTGGGCGAGGCGCTGAGTCGCGGCGAGCTGAAGATCGGACATCTGTTCGCCGACCCGGGCGAGCGCGACCGGAGGTTGCCGTGGCTGCCGCTCCTTCTCGTGCGCGGCGATGTCGAACAGTTACTGCCGCCGGACGACATCGTGCTCGCGCCCGGCGATGCCATCCTGTGTTGCGGGCGGTGGGATACTTTCCATCGCATGGGCTGGTTGCTCACCGACCCGAACGTGCTGCACTACGTGCTCACCGGCGACACGCGTCCGCAAGGCAGCGTGTGGCGCTGGCTGGCGGCGCGCCGCGACAAGCGGCTGATTCACAAAAGACACTTGGTCAGAGCTTCCCTTTCGGATAAATCTCCGACGCTTTCCTGCGATTCCTCACACCAGATCGTTCTCGAGCACGACGCGGTAGCGCGCCTTGCCGGCTTCCAGGTGGGCGATGGCTTCGTTGACGCGGCTCATCGGGAAGGTCTCGGTCACGGGTTCGATGCGGTGGCGCGCGCAGAAGTCGAGCATCGTACGTAGCGTGGCGGGCGCTCCCGTCGGTGACCCGGAAAGGCTGTGCTGCCCGCCGATCAGCGCAAACGCGGGCACGGACAGGGGCTCGAGAACCGCGCCCACGATGTGCAGGCGGCCCTTGGGCGCGAGCGCGGCGAGGTAGGAATCCCAGTCGAGATCCACGGCGACAGTGGAGATAATAAAATCGAGCGAGCCGGCGATCTTTTTCAGTTGCGACGGATCGCGCGAATTGACGACGTGGTGCGCGCCCATTTGCTTGGCCTCGTCGCGCTTGGCGTCGGTGGACGTGAACGCGGTCACTTCGCAGCCCCACTTGTTGAGGAACTGCAACGCCAGATGACCGAGGCCGCCGATGCCGATCACGCCGACGCGCTGCGTGGGCCGAACGTCGAACTGCACGAGGGGGTTGAACACCGTGATGCCGCCGCACAACAACGGCCCGGCTTTCTTGACGTCGAGCATCGCAGGCAGGGGCGTGGCCCACATGGCATCACAACGCACCTTGTCGGCGAACCCGCCATGACGGCCGACGATGGTCTGCTCGCCGTCCGCGCACAGGTTGTGGTTGCCGCTCAGGCACTGGTCGCAGGTCATGCAACTGCCGCTGAACCAGCCGAGCCCGACGGTGTCGCCGACCTTGAGATGTTTTACGTTCGCGCCGAGCTTCGCGATCTTGCCGACGACTTCATGGCCGGGGACCAGCGGATACTCGCTGTCGCCCCATTCGTTGTTGATCATGGACAGGTCGGAGTGGCACAGGCCGCAGGCGATGACGTCGATCTCGACCTGATCGGCGCCGAGCGCGCCGGGATCGTACTCGATGCGCTTGAGACGGCCTTTGGGTTTGTGGGCGGCGTAGGCCTGAATCATGAAGCGCTCCTTAGCGAGCGGCAAACATACACGCCACGTCCAGAGGGTTACTCTGGGATTTTCCTTGTTCTTGTCCGGTTCGTTCTCCGGATGTTTCGTTTCTTTCTTTTTGTCTTTTTCTGCCGCCGCGTTGTCCGAATCAGTTACTTTCTTTACCTCCTGACCCATGCCCTTGAGCAACTCGCCGAAATTATTTCCGACCTTTTTGGCGCTGTCATCAAGACTGGTATCGTCGGCCAGGGCGGGGCCGAAGCTGCACACGGCGACGAGGATGCCTGCCATCCACAACGTCCGCAGGCAGCGCGTTCCACTAAAGCATTTCAAATTTTTCATAGGTTTTTCAGTCCTCTCAATTCATCGGGTATTGCATCAGAACGTTTGAATGTGCACGCGGCTTACGCCGCGATGGCGCCGTATCGCCCGGAGGGCTACTCGTCCTTCGCGACGGTCTCGCTCTGCTCCGGGGACGGCTCCGGATTTTCACCGGGCTGATCAGCGCCTTTTGCCAGTTTGCGCTGGCGCTTCTCTTCCATCTTTTTCTTCTTTTGCAGCTCTTTCTGGCGCTTCTGAAACTGATAGTTCGGTTTGGCCAAGGTGGCGCCCTCGTGAAGGTTAATCCGGCATACGCAGTTAGTTTACGCCTTGCCGGGAATCTTTGCGCCTTGAAAACGGCCTATCCGGCTACAGCCGGGGTCAGGAACGGCAATGGCATCCCGATTCCGCTCCTGAAAAAGGCCTGCCGCCTGAGGCGGCAGGCAAAGCTTACGGCTTCGCCGCGGGCGCCGCGGGTGTCGTCGGCGCCGGTTCCGCGGCGGCGGACTCCTTCGCGGGTTCCGGCTCGGCCGCCGGCTTCAGCACGATCTCGATGCGGCGGTTGCGCTGCTTGTTCTCATCCGAGTCGTTGGGCGCCACCGGGTGATACATCGAAAAGCCCAGGGACTCGAGCCGCTTCGGATTGATGAAGTGCTTGGTTTCGAAGTAGCGCGCGACGGCGGACGCGCGCGCCGCCGACAGTTCCCAGTTCGAGGGATATTTCGCCTTGAGCTTGTCGCTGATCGGCGTGTCGTCGGTGTGGCCCTCGACGCGGATGGTGTCGGTGCTGTCCTTGATGGCGTCCGCCAGTTTGTCGAGCACTTCCGTGCCCTGCGGAAGGATGTCCGCGCTGCCGGACTTAAATACGATCTTGTCGGGCATGCGCACCGACAATCTGCCCGCGGAGCTGCTCGATCTCGACGTTCTTGTCTGTCAGCTCCTTGCTGAGTCGCTCGCGCAACTGCTTCTCCTGATTCTGGAGTTCGTCAAGCTTGCGCTGCCTGGCTTCCGCTGCCTGGCGGAACACACCGAGTTCCTGATTGGCCACCGTGAGCTTGGTGTCGAGTTCGCTGCGCGCGCTGTTGCAGGCGTTGAGATCGCTCTGCGCCTGCTTTTGGCAGGCCACGAGTTCGGCCTGTTTCTTGTCGAAGGTCGAGGTCGATACACAACCGGTCAGGAACACGCCGGTCACGAGTACAAGATTCATTAACTGTTTCATCGCAGCTCCTCTATAAAGAAATAGCCTGAAGACTACTTTTGGCTTTTCGGTAAATCACCGCATCCCGCTGAATCCGGGCCGGTCGTGGGGGTGCATATTAACGGTCGACGGCGGCAGATGGCAATTCAGAAGGGAATGGGCGGACGATTTCGGCTGCGCGGGCGGGAATACGCATTATTTAATGCATCCAGACAAACTCTGCCAGTTTGCAGTAATCGCTTCCGTCGACAGAACGCAAGACATCCAGATACGCTGTGCTGATTTCTCCATCCGACAAACCACGCATACCACCCCAGATACTCGCACAGGCCCATTTACCCGCGATGTCGTAATGCACGCTCAGTCGGCGCTTGTCTGCAGGATTGGTCCGATCGTCGGATGCGCGTCGTATTCTGCCTATTCGTCCGTAGGCGGTCGAACTCTGGTCCCGGTAGGATGCGTCGCGGAAGCAACGCCTTCGCATCCAACTGAATAGGAACCATGGACAACATATTCCAGGTCGCTGCGTTAATGGCGGATCGAAGTTCAGGATTCTGTCGCGGCCAGGAAAGCCCAGGGGTGCCGCACACAGCGGACACCACTGGAGGAAAAAATCGTGACGGCAAAAATTAAAATACATCGCGGGACCGCCGGAAACCGGGCACGGAATGCCTGGCAAGGCGAGTTGATCGCGATCGCGGCACTGACGCTGGCGGCGTGCGGTGGCTGCAGCGACTCCAGTTCCTTGAACAGCTCCGGCACTGCCTCCAGTCAAATCGTCGTCTCCCAGGCGGACGCCACCCGGATGCTCGAACAATCCAGCTTTGGCGCCACGGCACAGGACATCGCACACCTGCAAAGTGTCGGATTCGACGCCTACCTTAACGAGCAGTTTGCCGCCGCACCGACCGGTTATTCCGGCTTCGCCTACGTCACCCACTCGGCGCCCACCAGTTGCCAGTACGACGCCACGGCACCGACCAGCCCGGCGAGCCTGTGCGCGCGCGACAACTACAGCCTGTTCCAGGTGCAGCGACGCTTCTTTCAAAACGCCCTGAGCGGCTCCGACCAGCTGCGCCAGCGCGTCGCGTTTGCGCTATCGCAGATTTTCGTGGTCTCCGGCACCGAGATCAACGAGGCCTACGGCATGGCCGCCTACCAGAACATGCTGCTGCGGGACGCGTTCGGTAATTTTCGCGACCTGCTGAACGACGTGACCCTGAGTCCGGTCATGGGCAATTACCTGGACATGGTCAACAACGACAAGGCCAATCCGGCCCGCGGCACGACCCCGAACGAAAACTACGCGCGCGAGTTGCTGCAGCTGTTCTCCATCGGCGTCAACCTGCTCAATATCGACGGTTCGGTGCAGACCGATGCGCAAGGCCGTCCGATCCCGGCCTATAACGAGGACGTGATCGAAGGCTATGCCTACCTGTTCACCGGCTGGACCTACCCGCCGCGACCCGGTGCCACGTCGCAGTGGACCAACCCGATCAATTACGAGGGCACGATGGTATCGGTCGCGAGCCATCACGATAGCGGTTCGAAACTCATTCTCCAGGGTCAGGTGCTGCCCGGCGGCCAGACGCCGCAACAGGATCTCGCCGACGGCCTCGATGCGGTCTTCAATCACCCCAACGTCGGTCCGTTCATCGGCAAACAGCTCATCCAGCATCTCGTCACCAGCAATCCCTCGCCGCAGTACATCGCCCGCGTCGCCACGGTTTTCAACAACAACGGCAATGGCGTGCGCGGCGACATGCGCGCGGTGATCCGCGCCATCCTGCTTGACCCCGAGGCGCGTGGCGACGCCAAGACCGATCCGAACTACGGCCACCTGCGCGAACCCGCGCTGTTCATGACTTCGATCCTGCGCAATCTCGGCGGTCAGTCGGACGGCGTCTATTTGCGCGCGCAGGCGAGCAGCCTGCAGCAGAATCTGTTCATGCCGCCCTCGGTGTTCAACTATTTCCCGCCGAGCTACGCGATCCCGGGCACGACGTCGCTGGGACCGGAGTTCGGCATTCAGGACACGACCAGCGCCCTGAATCGCGCCAATTTCGTCTATCAGCTGGTCTACGGCGGCGGTGCGGCGGCAGACGCCACCGTCACCGGGAGCACCGGAACCAGCCTCGACCTGTCTTCGTATCAGTCCAGCGCCGCGAATGCCGACACGCTGATCGAGCAACTGAACCAGCGGATGATGCACGGCACGCTGTCGCCGATCGCCAGCGGGACGATCGCACAGGCGGTCAATGCCGTGGCGGCGACCGATACGCTCAACCGCGTGCGCATGGCGGTTTACCTGCTGGCGAGCTCGCAACAATATCAGGTGGAGCGCTGACATGAATCGACGCGACTTTCTTCGCCACATGGGCGGCATCGGGGCCGGTGCCGCGCTGGCGCAGCTCGGGCTGCTGGGCAGCCGCGCGCTGGCCGCGCCCGGGGATTACAAGGCGCTGGTGTGCATTTTTCTCGCCGGGGGCAACGACGGCAACAACACGATCGTCCCGATCGACACCGCGGGCTATGCCAACTATTCCGCCATCCGCGGTCCGCTCGCGCTGCCGCAGGCGAATCTGGTGCCGCTGCCGGAAGTGGGCGGCGCGCTGCGTTTCGGCTTGCACCCGGGACTGACCGCCTGGCAGCCGATCTGGAACGCCGGACAGATGGCAGTGCTGCTCAACGCGGGCACGCTGCTAAAGCCGCTGACGCTGGCCCAGTATCAGGCCTCGACCAGCGACAGGCCGCTCAATCTTTTTTCGCATATCGACCAGCAACACCAGTGGCAGACCGCGGTATCGGACGCCCCGAGCAGCAACCGGCTGGGGTGGTCGGATTGCCGACCAGCTCGCCGCCGCGAATGCCGGTTCCAGCGTGCCGACGATGATCACGACCTCGGGCAACAATCTTTTCGTCACCGGACAGGCCTCGCGCGCGCTCGCGGTTCCGGTCTCCGGCTCGTTCGGGCTGAGCGGCTCCGGTACCAGCGGCGGCGAACCTGGCACGCACCAAGGCGTTGACGCAGCTGCTCGGTGTCGACAAGGACGCGCTGCTCGTCGACGCGGCACAGGACATCGTCACGAACGCCTTGAACTATTCCGCAACGCTCAGCCCCCTCCTTGCCAGCAACACGACTCCGGCGGCGGCGCCGTTCGCGCCATTGACCTCCGGCATCTCGAAGCAGTTGCTCGCCATCGCCAAGATCATCGAGGCGCGCACCACGCTCAACGCGACACGCCAGATATTTCTCGCCTCGCTGGGCGGCTTCGATACCCACACCAACGAGCTCAATACCCAGGCGAACCTCTTCGGTCAGCTCGGTCCAGCGGTCAAGGCGTTCTACGACGCGATGGTGGCGATCGGCGAGAACGCCAACGTGACCACGTTCACGCTCTCCGATTTTTCGCGCACGTTCAAACCGAACACCGGCGGCGGCACCGATCATGCCTGGGGCAACAACCACTTCATCATCGGCGGCGCGGTGCACGGCCAGCGCTTTTACGGCACGCCACCGACCCTGACCCTGGGCGGGCCGGACGACACCAGCAAGGAAGGCCGCTGGATTCCGACCACGGCGGTGGATCAATACGCGGCGACGCTCGCGACCTGGTTCGGGGTGTCGCCGGCCGGCCTTGCCAGCGTTCTGCCCAACCTGTCGCAGTTTCCGACCGCCAATCTCGGCTTCGTCTAGTTCCGCTGCAAGCTCCGCCTCCGCTATTAGCCGGGGCGGTGTTACCTCACTCCGACCACTTAACTCTCTCTTCGTCCCATCATCTGCTCCAGCACGAGCAACAGCGAACTCGTATCCTGCTCACCCAAGCCGCTGCCCATGAGCGCATTGAGCTGCTGCATCACCTGCGCGGTCACGGGAAGCGGCAAGCCGGCGTCGTGTGCGAGTTCGAGCGCGACACCGATATCTTTGTGATGCAACGCGGCGACAATGCCGGCGGCAAAATCGCGCTCGACCATCTTCTTGCCCAGCACGTCGAGCATGCGGCTGGCGCCCAGCCCCGTCATCACCGCCTCGCGCACCTTGGCCGCGTCCGCGCCCTGCTCGCGCGCGAACAGCAGCGCCTCGGCGGCACCTTGCAGGTTGGCCAGCAGGGCAATCTGGTTGGCGAGTTTGGTCACCTGCCCCGTTCCGAGCGGGCCCATGTGGAAGATCGTCTTGCCCAGGCATTCCAGCAGCGGCCGCGCGCGTTCGAAAGTGGCCTTTTCTCCGCCGACAAAGAACGTGAGCGATGCCGTCTTGGCCCCCGCCACGCCGCCCGAGACCGGCGCATCCAGCATGGCGATGCCGCGCTCGCTTAACCGCCGGGCCACGTCCCGCGCGATCGTGGGCGAGATCGTGCTCATGTCCACGTGAATCAATCCGGGCGAGGCGCCATGCACCAGTCCCATCGCGGCCCGAGCGCAACCGATTCGACATCGCTCCCGGCGGTGACCATGGTGAATACCACTTCGCTTGCTTGCGCGACCTCGGCGGGCGAGGCGAGCAGGCTCAAGCCAAGGCGGCTGGCGTGGGCGCGCGAGCGTTCGCCGCGCGCGTAAGTGGCAAGCGTGTGGCCGGCGGCGAGCAGATGCCGCGTCATCTCGCTGCCCATGTTGCCGAGGCCGATAAAACCGAGTCGCATGGGTTTCACCTTCTGTTGACGGAGACGGAGAAACTGAACATTACCTTATTTGCCAGGGATCGTGTGACGCGGTTCGGGGCGTGAGGCCAAATAAAAAGGCCCGGCATTGGCTGGGCCTTGGGTGTTTCATCGCGACATGTGATGCGCGGGTGGGGCTCAAACTTAAATCACTCCGACACCTTTAACTCTTTAGCTCACGCGTCGCGATCAGTCTATTCACTGAGATTTCTTCCACGTCTTGTCGGGGTTGAAGCGCACCATCTTGCCGGCCTCGGCCGCGGTGGCCTTGCCCAGATCCTTCTCGTAGACCGTGCCATCGTGGTTGACGATGAAGGTCATGACGCCGGAGACGCCGTATTTCGCGGGATAGGCCACGACGGCGAATCCACCGATCAGCCTGCCGTTCACGAGGTAGTCGTAAGCACCGCCGTGCGCATCCTTGCCCTGCGCCGTGAGCATGCGGTAGTAGTAACCGTGGTAGGGCACCGGTGCGCCCGCCGCCGTCTTCTTGGCGATAGCCCTCCCGGGTTGCCGCGCCCACCAACGGCCCCAACGGACTCGGTGCGGCGCCGGACGGCGTCGGCCAGTACAGGCCGTCCTTCTTGCCGGCAGAGGATATGAACCTGCGCGCGTAAGCGTTGAAACCGCTCCGGTCGGGGTCCGCGGCGGCGTACTCGCGCTGCGCATCGACGATGGCCAGCAGCGTCTGCAGGGTATCGAGCTCGTTGCGTCCGATGCGCCGGTTGGTGATCTCCTCGCGCCCCGCCGCCGCGTCGAACGCCCACTTGTCGCCCTTCTTCTTGAGCGGCGCGGGGAAGGACCAGTCGTCGTCACCGACGATGAGCACCGCCTTGGCATCGCCTTCCTTGGTGATCCCGTTCTTCTTGTCATAGGCGGCGAGGAATTTCGCCCAGTCGTCACGATCGGCCACCGGGTCGCCGGTGAAGAGCCAGTCCTTGGAAGCGGGCCCCACGACCGCGAGCAGGGCTTGCGCGTCCTGGGCACGAACCGCATCGGCAAGCGCCTTGGACGGCCGCCTCCGGCGAGGCAAAGGATTTCTGCACCATGGCATTTGCGGCCGGGGCCTTGGTGGCCGGGACCTTGGCGGCGGGAGGGTTCTGCGCCAGCGCGGCGAACGGGGCCAGCGCGATGAAGAACACCGCGATCAGGGATTGGATCTTGTGTTGGAGTGTCATGTTTTTCCCGCAGGGATTCATGGGCTGAACGATCTAGCGGCGGCCACCGCCGCCACGGCCGCCGCCACCGCGCACCGCCACCGCCGCGGCTGGCACTGCCGCGCGCACTGGCCGCACGCGTCGACGCGCCGCTGTCGGCACCGGAAAATCCGCCCGAGCTCGCCCGGTCGCTGCCGCCGGCCCGGTCCTGCGTCGTGGACGCGCGCTGCGAAGCCCGGTCGCGATCGGCCTGTTGGGCCCGGTCCTGCAGTTGGCTGCGATCCATGTCCTGCAATTCCGCGCGCCCGGCATCGGCGCGGCCGCGAAAATCCTCGCGCGATTTCGCGGCCTTGTCGTTCGCCCCGCGGTTGTACTGCTGCGCCACGTCCTTGTCCTTGTACGGCACGCCCTTGCGGTGATCGACGTTGTGGTTCCAGTTCGGGTTGTTGATGTTGGTTCGGTTGAACGAGTTGTAGTGTTCGACATGCACGTTCACGTTACCGCCGTGCCAGTTGCAGTTGCCCCAGATCGCCGCGCCGACGATGATGCCGGCGGCGAACGCGACGTCCCGGCGGGTAGACGTAGTGAGGCGGATACATGTAGTACGGCGGATACGGATACCACCACACCCCGTACACCACGGTCGGATCGTAGGTGGGCACATAGATCACGTCGGGCTGGGGCGACTCGATTATGTAGATCGTCTGGCCGTCCTGCGGTCTCGGACTTCACGACCTGCTGCCCGGTGGACTCGAGGTTGCCAGCGGCCTTGGCCTTGGCGCGGAGCGACTGAACCGTGGACATGACCTCCTTCTGCTGCGCCAGGAATGCGTCGCCCAGCTTCTGCGTCCAGTCAAGCTTGTCATTCATCTGTCCGAGCACTTGCGGCACGGTGGTGAGCGATTTCACGCTCGGGTCCCAGGTCTGTTTCTGCATCGCGTCTTCCAGCGCCTTGTCCTTCACGTTCGGGTTTGCCTTGACCCAGCGCGCCGCCTCGACGATCTCGAGCGGATAGGTCGAGGCCATGAAAATCTGCGCGAGCAGCGCATCCGGGTAAAGCGCGATGGGCGCGAGGATCTGGTCGAGATCCTGCTGCGAGAAGGTCTTGGCCGAGGCTGACGTGGCGGCCGGGACCGGCGGCGCAGACGTCTGCTGTGCCCAGCCAGGCGATGCCGCAACCAACATGGCCACCGCGAGCATGCAGGATTGTAAGCGCATCGACTTCATCGGAACCCTGTTTCGGTTCAGTTCTTCGGTTCCGAGACGGAAAGGCGACTTTCTCGACACTTTCTTAACTTAATATCTATCCATGACGGCCCAGCCGCAAAGTGCAGAAAGAATATACCCCTTCTTTTCCGAAGTCGATCATATCGAAAACGATACAAAGCACTGCCAACAAATTAGTCCTGCCGCCCCGCTGGCACGGGGGCACGCCATAGCCGGCGCATCGCGATCAGACCCAGCAGCGGACCGGGAAGCATCAGCCAGGCAACGTGTTCCGTCATCGTTGACCATAATGCGGTGACGAGTTCGATCGAGACAATGGTGATGGCAAAGCCGATGCTGTTCATGAAGGCAAGCGCGCTGCCGACGCGCTCGGGCGGACAGGCCTTGGACGCCAGCGCCGAGAATTGCGGCGAGTCGGCGACGACGAAAAATCCCCAGGCAAAGAGCAGCGCCAGGATAAACAATACGGGCAGGCCCTGCACCAGCGGATAGAGCAGGCAACAAAGCGCCGAGCCGGCGAGCGCCGTGTTCGCCACCCGGCCGCTGCCCCAGCGATGACTGATAACACCGCCCGCGATGCAGCCGATACCGCCGGCAGCGAACACGCCGGCGGCCGCGAGGTACACGTGGTGCGTGTCCGCGCCCAGTCCCAGGTGCGCGATCAACAGTGGCGCCACCGCCCAGAACGCGTACAGCTCCCACATGTGCCCGAAGTAGCCGAAAGACGCGGCGCGAAATGCCGGAAGTCGATACGACTGCAACACACCGCCCCATTGCAGCCGGCGCGACGCTCCATGGTGCGGACCGTCGCCCAGCCACCAGACCATCGCGGCCGCGATCACCGCCAGCGCCGAGGAGGTGTAGATCACTCCCTGCCACGTGGCCGACACATCCAGTCCGCGCACGAAATGCGGCAGTCCGCTGCCGATCACCAGCATGCCGACCAGCCAGCCGAGCACGTTGCCGGCCTTCGCGGGCGCCCAGCTCACCACCAGCTTCATGCCGATCGGGTAGACACCGGCGAGGGCCAGGCCGACGACAAAGCGGAAGAACAGCGCGTCGCTGAGCCCGCCGGACAGGGCGAACGCGGCGTTGGCGATGGCGCCGAGCACCGCGCACACCGCGAAGATGCGGCTGGCGGAGTAGCGGTCCGCGAGCCCCGACAGGCTGACGATGAGCGTTCCGCTGATGAAGCCGAGCTGCACCGCGCTGGTGAGATGGCCGATATCGACCGGCGTCAGGCCCCACGCAAGATGCAACGCGTCGGCAACGGCGTTGGCGCTGAACCACAGGGAGGTGCCGAGCAGCTCCGCGAGGACGATGATGGCGAGGGTCGAGCGGGTGGACATGCGATCAGAATTTATTGAAAGTTTTTTTCACGGCACGTCCTGTCCGAAGGTTAAGACGCATGCTATGTCCGCCGACTCAGAAGCGCGCGCCTGACGCGCACGTAAACGGCATGCATGGCGGTGGCGCCAAGTAACTCCGGCGCTTTTAACTGGTCACGTATTCCGAATGAACCGGCAGGTCGTCGCCACCACAGGACCAGCTCGCGCGCGAGTCCCAGAAGATGCGCGCCTGCGGGTGGATCGTCGGGTCGCTGTCGAGCGAACCGGCCGGGATCACGATGAAATCCGTCTCCTTCACGTAGCGCGGCACCGCACTGCCGCACACCGAGCAGAAGCACCGGGTGAAGCGCTTCGCTTCCGGGATTTTGTATGCCTTGATCAGGTCCTCACCTTTGATCCACTTGATCGCTCCGGGTTTGATGAGCAGGTTCGATGCATGCCCGGTACCCGATGCCTTGCGGCAGCGCGAGCAGTGGCAGTGATAGAACCGTTGTGGATCTCCTGTGATTTCGTACTGGACGGAACCGCAAAGGCAACTGCCGCGAAAGGTGGGTTGTGTCATGGCATGTCCGCTGAGAGCATGATGATGGAATAGGTTATCTCAAGCGGGCTGCCTGTGAAACAAACCCTCCGTCCCTTTCTATTAAGTGCACGCAGGGGTCAGCCACCCTTCAACGCCTCGACCTGGATGCGCAGGTGGACCTTCCCGGCCTCACCCTCGCTGTACTTCGTCATGCCGAAGTCAGCGCGGTTCAGATCGCCTTCCGCGTCGGCGCCGCAGGCTTCTTTCTTGTAGAACGGATGCTCCATGCACTTGAAGCTGTTGATTTTCAGCTTCAGCGGCTTGGTCACGCCGCGCAGCGTCAGCTGTCCGTCGACGGATACGGGCGTGTCGCCTTTGAACTTGATGGTCCCCTTGAACGTCATCGTCGGAAACTTCCCGACGTTGAGCCAATCCGCGCGGAGCGCGTGTTCGTTCATCTTGTCGTGGCCGAAGTCGATGCTGGCGGTGTCAACCTGGATGTCGGCGCTGCCGGTTCGGGCGGCGACGTCGAGCGTGATCTTGCCGGAGGTCTTGTTGAATTTTCCGCGCCAGATGGAGATGCCCATGTGGGAAAACTCCAGGCTCGGGTAGGTGTGGTCCGGGTCCACGGTGTATTGGTCGGCGACGGCCAGGGTTGGAGCCGAGATACCGGCAATGAGTACGGCGAGCATCCATTTTTTGCTGGTCATGAGGCTTCTCCTGATTGAATGCGTTAACGATTAATTGGCGGTGGTTACTCTGAACTTTACAATGACCTCGTCATCGAGCGTATCGTCCCATTCGGCGCCGCCGATCGCGTACGCTTTTCGGGAAATCGGCAACTCGCCTTCGAAAACCCGCGCGCCACTCTCGGAACGCATCGTAAACGGTACCTTAATCTCCTGCGTTTTGCCTTTGAGCGTGAACTTGCCCTTGGCCACGAACCGGTTTTCCCCCACGGAAATCACGCCGGATGAAACGAAGCTGGCCTTCGGGTAAGTCGGTGCATCAAACCATTCTTTCCCGCGCAGCTCCTCTTCGTATTCCGGCGCCCCCAGGTCGAAACTCGCCGTGTCTATTTCGATACGTGCGCGCGCCAGCTTGAGGTTCTTGGGATCGAAGTCGATGGTGCCACGGAAAACTTTGAAGCCGCCTTCGACGGGCACGTTCATCTGGCGAAAGGTCGCCGTGATCCCGCTCTTGGTCGCATCGATACTGCTTGCTGCCGCGACTGCCGTTAGCGTCGCGGCAGCAAGTACCACGGTGGACCAACGGGACAGGAATCTGGCGACGGAAGTGCTCATGGTTCGACATTACATATTACAGTCGTGGCGGTTTGAGAAAAGGGACCATGCGACCCATCACGCCGTCGCGATCCATGAACTGATGCTTGATCGCCGCGGCGACGTGCAGGCCCACCAGCGCGGCTAGGCCGAATGCCAGCGATTGGTGTACCACAACCAGGACATCGCCGACGGCTTTGTCCTTGCCGATGAGGTCCGGAATCGGCAACACACCGAAGTAGACCGTCGGCACACCCTTGGCCGAACTCATCAGCCACCCGCTCAGGGGAATGACAAACATAAGCAAGTACAGCACGAAATGCGTGACGCGCGCGGTCCGTGTCTGCCAGGGCGGGATCGCACGTGGCAGGCGTGGCGCGGAATGCGTCGCCAGCCATCCCACGCGGAGGATCGCCAGAATGAACGTCGTCACCCCCATCCACTTGTGCCAGCTGTAATACCGGAGTTTCGCCGGGGACAAGGGCAAATCGTGCATGTAGAAACCCAGGCCCCAACCGGCAAAGATCAGCAGGGCGATGAGCCAATGCAGTGACATGGCCACCGGAGTGTAACGCTCGCGGTCACTCACAACCTGCCCCTAGCCCCTGCCGGCCTTCGCCAGGTATTCGCCGAGCTGTTCAAAGGTCCCGCCCCAGCCCTGCTGCATCGACTCGAAACCGTCCTCGAAGGTCTTGCGCTCTTCCGCCGTCGCGTTCAGGGGCAACCAGCGCACGGTGACGGTCGTCTTGCCGGCCTGCTCGGTGAAGGTAATCGTGCTCAGCATTTCCAGCGGCCAGGCGAGGTGCATCGGGTGCCGGGCGACATTGCCGTTTTCATCGGAAAAGGAATTGACGAAGACGAGCCGTTCGGGTTTCACGATTTCGCGAAAAACAAACTTGCCCCACATGTCGTGGCCGTCGGGGGATCGCATGCCGTAGTGATAGCTGCCGCCCGGGCGCAGATCCATCTTGCTGTGAAACACCTTGAAGCCTTTCGGTCCCCACCAGCGCTGCATGTGCTCCGGGTCGGTCCACACCTTGAACATGAAGTCGCGCGGCGCATCAAAGGTGCGCGAGATGACGAATTCCTTCGTCTGGGTTTCCGCGACCGAGCTGTTTGTTTTTTGGTCCATGTCTGTCTCCTTTACGCGGCGATCCGCAAGTCGCCGATCAATTCATTTTGGTCAGATATTCCGCGAAGCGTCCGATCAGGTTTTTGCCAGGTCTTCGGCGAGCCGATCCAGCATCTCGCCCCAACCCTGCTCGGCCCCTTTGCGCTCCTCGACCGATACGGGGATGGCGTGCCGCAGCGTGAGCCAGGTCTTGCCTTCATGCTCTTCGAAGGTCACGGTCACCAGGCTTTCCGCCGGGTGGCTTGCGCTCATGCCGTAGTGCGCGGGCGGCACCGGGTTGCCTTGCGCATCGGCAAAACTGTCGGCGTAGACGAGGCGCGAAGGCACCACGATTTCGCGATAGATGCCCATGCCCCAGATCTCGCGGCCTTCGGGCAGCCGCATGCAATAGTGAAACTTGCCGCCCGGGCGCAGATCGACCTTGCAGAAAGGCGTGGTGCAACCCTTCGGCGCCCACCAGCGCATCAGTTGCTCGGAGTTCGTCCACGCCTTGAACACCAGCTCGCGCGGCGCGTCGAAGGTGCGCGTGATGACGATCTCGCGATCCGCTGTTTCCTCGATAGAACTATTTCTTTTTGCGTCCATGTTTCTTCTCCTTGCTTTGCAGTTCTTTCAGATAGTCGTCCAGACGATCGAGGCTCTGCTCCCAGAAGCGCCGGTAGTGCTCCACCCAGTCGGACACTTCCCGCAGCGGCGTCGCCTCGAGCCGGCAGGGCCGCCACTGCGCGTCGCGGCCGCGCCGGATCAGGCCGGCGCGCTCCAGCACGTTGAGGTGCTTGGTCACGGCGGGAAGGCTCATATCGAACGGCTCGGCGAGGTCGGTGACCGATACCTCGCCCGAGGCCAGGCGCGCCAGGATGGCGCGGCGCGTCGGGTCGGCGAGTGCTGAGAAAGTGGCGCTGAGTTGGTCGGAAGGCATAGAGGGTAGCTCGCTTCTTTATTTAACCTTATGGTTAAATACACCTCGGCAGCGATCTTGTCAAGAACCAAACGAAGGCCTCCTGCCATCACGTTGAATTTCCGCTAGGGACGAAATTTGTGTGGGATCGTAGAAGGCGGTTCACGGCGCGCGATGCTGTGCCGCGAAAGCGCATATTTTCACGCAGATATGCAATTTTTTCCGGCTATCCATCGAGTTCCTTCCGTTAAGGCTCCCTTAAGGCACGGAGAGTAGCGTGCGCCACGTGTTCAACACTTTCAGGAGCATTCACGATGCGCGTATTCCCCATGCTTCAGGCGGTCACCGCCGCCATCGCGTTATTCGTCGCCGGCTTCGCCCGCGCCGAGACGCCGGCGGATTTCCTGCGGTCATTCGAAGCGGCGGCAAAACAGGACACCGCCGGATTCGCGGGATTTTCCGCGCAGCGCGGCGAGGCCTTCTTTAAAAGCACCCATGGCCGGGAGTGGAGTTGCGCCGCCTGTCACACGCAGAACCCGATGGCGACGGGCCAGCATGCCAAGACCAACAAACCGATTGCGCCACTGGCGCCGGCAGCCAACGCCGAGCGCTTTGCCAAGCCCGACAAGGTCGAGAAGTGGTTCAAGCGCAACTGCAACGATGTCCTCGGCCGCGCCTGCACGCCGCAGGAGAAAGGCGATGTCCTCAGCTATCTCATGTCTCTCGGGAAATAGGAGGTTGTGATGAAAATTTCAAAGCGTTCGATTTTTTGCGCGTTCCTGGCAGTCGGCCTGTGCTGGGCCGGCATGGCATCGGCCGACGATCATTTTTATACGGCGACCGACCCAACGTGGAAGAGCGAATGCGGCAGTTGCCACATCGCCTATCCGCCTCAATTGTTGCCGGCCAGTTCGTGGCGCGCGCTGATGTCCGGTCTCGACAAGCATTTCGGTAGCGACGCCAGCCTCGACCCGCAAACGGCTGCCGGGATCGCAGCGTTTCTGGAAAAGAACGCGGGGCGGGATCGTTCACTCTCACGGACGCCGGCCTTGCGCATCACCGAGACGCGCTGGTTCGTGCATGAGCACGACGAAGTGCCGGATCGCGTCTGGAAGAATCCGCAGGTAAAAAGCGCGGCCAACTGCACGGCCTGCCACGTCGATGGCGACAAAGGCGATTTCGACGAACACAGCATCCGCATTCCCAAGTGAAGGAGGTCAACATGACAACACGCATTCTGGTCTGGGACATTCCCACCCGAGTTTTTCACTGGCTGCTGGCCGGGTCGTTTGCCGGTGCATTTCTGACCGCGGAGTCGGAGATGTTCCGCGATGTGCACGTGCTGCTGGGCTACACGATGCTCGGGCTGATCGGTTTCCGTCTCGTGTGGGGCCTGATCGGCACGCGCTATGCGCGCTTCAGCTCCTTCCTGTTCGGCCCCTCCAAGGTCGTGGCGTATCTCAAGTCGCTGTTGACCGGTTCGCCGCAGCACTACGTGGGCCACAACCCCGCCGGCAGCTGGGCCATCTACGGACTCTTGCTGCTTGGCCTGCTCTCCGGCGTCACCGGCTACGCGGTCTATAACCAGACCGGCGGCGAGTGGCTTGAAGAGCTGCACGAAGCCGCCGCCAACACGATGCTGGCGCTGGTCGTGGTGCATGTGGCCGGGGTGCTGGTCAGCAGCCTGCTGCACCGGGAGAACCTGGTGCGCGCCATGATCTACGGCTACAAGAATGGCGAAGCCGGTCAGGGCGTGCGGCGTGCGCATTGGCTGATCGGCGTCGGGCCTGCTGACGGGTGCGGTCGCGCTCTGGAGTGTCATAAGATAGCGGCATGCGCATACTGCTGGTCGAGGACGACAAGCTTCTCGGTGATGGCATTCAGGCGGGACTGATGCAGGCCGGCTTTGCCGTCGACTGGGTGCAGGACGGCGCACAGGGGGCCGCGGCGCTCGAAACCGGGTCGTATGCGGCGGTCGTTCTCGATCTTGGACTGCCGAAACTGTCGGGGCTGGAGCTGCTGCGACGTCTGCGCGCCAAGAGCAATGCGGTCCCGGTGCTGATCCTGACGGCGCGCGATGCGATCGACGATCGCGTCAAGGGCCTGGACAGCGGCGCCGACGATTATGTGGTGAAGCCGTTCGATCTCGACGAACTGGCGGCGCGCCTGCGCGCCCTGACGCGACGCGGCCAGGGCGAAGCGGCCTCGATTCTGCGCGTGCATGGGCTCGAGCTGAACCCGGCCGAACACCGCGCACAGTTTCGGGGAAAGCCCGTCGAACTCTCCGCGCGCGAATTTTCCCTGCTGCATGAACTGATGCTCAATGCCGGCCGCGTCCTGTCGCGCGAGCAACTGGAACAGCGGCTGTACGCCTGGGGCGAGGAGGTTGAAAGCAACGCGATCGAAGTCCATGTCCACCACCTGCGGCGCAAACTGGCGCCGGAACTGGTGCGCACGATTCGTGGCGTGGGTTATCATGATGCCGCGAGGCACGGATGGCTGAGACGCGCGCCGGCCATTCCATCAAGCGCCGCCTGCTGGTCGTCCTGCTGCTGACGACCCTGCTGGCCTGGGTCGCCACGCTGCTCTTCAGTTATCGGGATACGCTCCATGAGCTGGATGAGTTGCTCGACGCGCACCTGGCCCAGTCGACCTCGCTGCTGATCGCCCAGATCGGCCATGAGGCGGAGGACATCGACACCGAGCACGCACCGCCGCTCCACCGTTACAGCCGCAAGGTCGCATTCCAGGTATGGGAAAAGGGAAATCAGCTGGTGCTGCATTCCGCCAGCGCGCCGAACGTGCCGCTGTCATCACGGAGCGAGGGTTTCAGCGACAGCGTCATTGCCGGAAAGAAATGGCGCGTCTTCAGTGCCTGGGATGAGTCGCGGCACTTCCTCGTTCAGGTCGGCGAACGGCGCGAGGTGCGCGATGATCTGGCAGAAACCATCGCCGAGAACCTGCTGCGTCCGCTGCTGGTCACGCTGCCGGTGCTCGGGCTGCTCATCTGGTTCGGCGTCGCCGGCAGTCTGCGGCCGCTGCAAAACACTGAGCAGCCAGGTTGCGGAACGCCGTCCGGAAAATCTCGCGCCCCTGGAAGCCGCCGTCGTCCCGACCGAGGTATTACCGCTGGTGCAGGGGCTCAACCGCTGTTCGCACGGGTGCGCGATTCGCTCGACAACGAACGACGCTTCACGGCCGACGCCGCTCACGAGCTGCGCACGCCGCTGGCCGCCATCAAGACGCAGGCGCAGGTGGCGCGCGCGGCCACGGCCGATGCGGAGCGCCAACATGCGCTGGATAACGTTCTGGTGGGCTGCGACCGCGCCACGCACCTGGTTGAGCAACTGCTGACGCTCGCGCGGCTGGAACCGGAACGTATCAGCCGCCGCGATCCGTGCGATCTGCATGCGCTCGCTGTCGCGGTCGTCGCTGATCTGGCGCCGGCCGCCATCGAAAAGAACATCGACCTGCAACTGGCGGAAGGCGAGGAGGTCCGCGCGCCCGGCGAGTCTGCCCTGGTCGGGATCCTCATGCGCAATCTTATCGATAATGCGATCCGCTACAGCCCGCCCGGGGGCTTGGTGCGGGTGATGGTCGCGAAAACCGCGGACGGCGCGGTGTTTTCGGTCGTCGATCAGGGCCCGGGAATTCCTGCGGAGGCGCAGGCGCTTGTCTGGGAGCGCTTCTATCGCGTGCTCGGCACCAACGAATCCGGCAGCGGTCTTGGTCTCTCCATCGTCAAACGCATCGCCGACCTTCACGGCGCCACGGCCGCGATTTCCCAAGGCGACGGCGGCAAGGGGCTGCGCGTATCGGTCACTTTTCCGGACTGAGCATTAGCCTTGGCCCCTTTAACTATTTCCTTTTTGCCCGGGATCGGGTGACGCGGTTCGGATCGTGAGGTCAAATAGAAAGGCCCGGCGTGAGCCGGGCCTTGGGTGTTTAGCAGCTCAATGAGATGCGCGGATCCTGAAAATCAGATCACTCCGGCTCCTTTAACCAGCAGGTCACTGCGCGGGAATCGTGTGAGGACCACCACCCGCGGCGGCCGGCCGCCAATCGTGACCTCCGAGAACGTCAGTTCGTCGCCCGGTTCGTCGGGCGATTCGACCTTGATGTTCATGCGATTGATGCGCAGCCGGACGGTCTCGCGCTTCACGTAGCGCTCAGGGTCGGCGAGCACCGCGCTGATGCCGGCGAGATAGTCGTCGAGCACCGTGGCCTCGCCGCGGCTCAGGGCGAGCGCCTCCTGCTCGTGCATGAGACGGGTGCGAAGCTTGGCGATCTCGTCGTCGAGCTGCGCGTTCGATTCGTAGTACAGCGAGTCCATCGCGCTGCGCTTCTGCATCAGGCCGCGCAGTCGCAGCTCCAGGATTTGCTTGTCGTGCTCGCGGCCGTGCGCGCGGCTCTGGTGCTCGACGATCTGCTCGAGCGCCTCGCCGATCAGGAACCCAAAGCCGCGCTGCTCGATGTTCTCGCGCAGCTGCTGCTCGTTGTCGCAGGCGCCGAACAGCCGGTAGTCGGAGAAGCTGATCACGGTCTGCGGTACGTCGCGCTGGATCACCTCGCCGCTCATCGCCATGCCGAAGCCACGCCGCTCGTGGCGGGTCACGCCCAGTCCGATGTAAACCTCTTCCTTCAGCGGATGGTCGTGGAAGTACGCGCGCACCCCGGGGTCGTCGCTGAAGAACCGCTGCAAATCCGCGGCAGATGCAAACAGGGTGCGCACCAGCGGATCGCTGGCCCAGCGTCGAGCGCTGAACTCGACCGGCGCCGCCAGCCATTGGCCACAATCGATGAAGTAGACGATGGTCCGCTCGACCGCCGGCGTCAGTTTGCGGGCGTAGTTGAGGACCGCACGCAGGCGCGGATCGACGCCGTCGACCACCTGTTCAATCGCCCGCCGCAGCAGCGCCGGATCACAGCGTGGCGCGGTTGAGGAATCACCGCTGCCGGCCAGCCGCGCCAGCCAGGCGCGGGCTTTGGAGGCGAATGTTGGATGCGGATTCATGTTGGAGCCGCTCCCGGGTGATAGCGGATGCCACGCTCGGCACCGCTGAGGAAATCATAATAGTGATGCCGAAAAGACAGGAAATTCAACGTCCCTTCCGTTCCAATCTAACCATCAAGCGGTGGCGGGTCAACGCGATGCGGAACGGCCGTGGACTTGCGGGATCAAGGGGTCATTCGGATTTTTCGCGCACGTTGATCCTGCTCAAAGCGCGACCGGCCTTGCCGCTGGCACGCTTGGACGGCAACCGATGACCAAGGAGCACACCATGTCCAACGAGGGCTATCACGAGCCGATCACTGAGATGACGGTCGCACGCGTGACATACATCGCGCCATCGTCTCGCTGATGGAAGAGGATGGTCGACGCGCCGCGGCGGCGCGTCGAGGAGATCGAACAAATCGTCAAGGGCCATCATCCCGAAGCCGAATGCGAGGGAACGGAGCCAACCATCCCGCCCTTCCCGTGATCGCCCGAGTCATGCGGTGAAACCGCGCCGTTGGCGACGGCGGTACATTCGCTCGATACGCTCCCCGGTAATCGTGAGCACTAATCGATGCGGCCTGCGACAGCACAAACCAAGGATGCCAATTGATTTATGTCTATATACACGCCGTCGCGCGTGATAGTCTTTTTCGGTGTTTTTTTCGGGGATTCAGCGTGGGTCGTTGATTCAGACAGGCCATACCGACTGCCACACTTTTTTTGCTAACCCAACGCCGCCCGGCGGCTTCAAAAGAAGGGGGATATCCATGAAAAAGTTGCTCGCGGTGTTCGTCGTTCTGTTCGCGGCCGCTAACGCTCACGCCGCGGACGACGCGCTGCTGAGCAAGGCCAGGGCCGAAGGCAAGGTGGCGTTCTACGCCAACATCACCGCCGTCGAGCCGATCATGAAGGCGTTCACCGCCGACACCGGGGTGAAGGCGGAGTACACCCGGATCTCGACCACAAAATTCGTGGCCACGGCCATCACCGAATTCGAGGCCGGCAAGTTCATGGCCGACGTGGTCCAGGGCCCCCTGCCGGTCCTGGAACTGCTCAAAGAGAAGGGCATGCTGGCTGCGTATCGATCCCCGGTCGCCGCCGGCTACCCGGATGGACGCGGAAGGACGACCGCATCCAGCTTTTCGGCATCGAGTACGTGGGCCTGATCTACAACAAGGAACTGGTGAAACCGGCGGACGTGCCGAAGCGCTACGAGGATCTGACCGATCCCAAGTGGAAGAACAAGATCGTCATGGCCAATCCGGCCAACCATGCCACGACCATCGCCTGGCTCATCGGGCTCAAGGAAAACGTGTTCAAGTCCGAGGCCGAGTGGATGAAGTTCGTGAAGGGGCTGGCCGCCAACAAGCCCATGTTCGTGGCTTCCTTCGGGCCGACCCCGGCGCCGATCGAGAGCGGCGAGAAACTGATCGGCATCTCCATGCCCAAATACATCATCACCAAGGCGCCGGCCCCGCTCGACTGGGCCAGGCTTGTCGCAGCCGCTGATGGGCACGCCGCGGGCCATCGCGCGTGAGCTCCAAGGCCCCGCATCCGAATGCGGCGCGGGCTTTCATCGACTACTGGCTCTCGAAGAAGGCCATGGACATGATGGCGAACGACGTCGGGCGAGTACGTGCTCGCGCCCGGGGTCTTCCCGCCCATCGATGGCATGGACAAGGCCAAGGTCATTTCCATCCGCGAGCTGTCGGATGAAGAAACCAAGAAATGGGGCAGCGAGTTCAAGACGATCTTCGACGTCAAGTAGTGCGGTTCCAAGGCAATCGCCATCCGCCCGGACCGACCCGCCGGGCGGCAGCTAGTCCGGCGCGCGGCAGCGGCGAATCGCGGTTTCCCTGCGCAGCCAACCTCTGCGAACGTCAGAGGCCAATCTCCCTTTCGACTTAAGAGCGTCCACGGACAAACACCATGGAGATCCGGATCCAAGGCGTCAGCAAATACTATTTTTCCGGGGGCAAGACCATCAAGGCCCTGGACAACGTGGATCTGACCATCCCGGCCAACCAGATATTCACCCTGTCTGGGACCCAGCGGCTGCGGCAAGACCACGCTGCTGCGCTGCATCGTCGGCCTGGAAACGCCGGACGCGGGGGAGATCAGCATCGGCGACGAAGTGGTGTGGTCGAAGGAAAAGAACATCTCCGTCCCCACGGAGAAGCGCGGGCTGGGCATGGTGTTTCAGACCTACGCCATCTGGCCGCACATGAACGTCTTCGACAACGTGGCCTACCCGCTGCAGATCCGCAACGTCCCCCGGGATGTCATCCGCCAGCGGGTGGCGAAGACGCTGGGCTTCGTGCATCTGGAGGGAATGGAGAAGCGCCCCGCGACCAAGCTCTCCGGCGGCCAGCAGCAGCGGGTCGCGCTCGCCCGGGCGCTGGTGGCCGAGCCCAAGGTCATCCTCTTCGACGAACCGTTGAGCAACCTGGACGCCAAGCTGCGCGAGGAAACCCGCAAGGAGCTGCGAACCTTCCTGGGCAAGCTGAAGATCACCGCGGTCTACGTGACGCACGACCGGGTCGAGGCGCTCGCGCTTTCGGACACGATCGCGGTCATGCGCGACGGGCGGATCGTCGAGATCGGGCGACGCCGCAGAAGATCTATTTCGACGCGAACCACCGCTTCGTCGCGGACTTCATCGGCCGCGCCAACCTGGTCAAGGCCACGGTGCGGGCCGCAGGAAGGCGGACCACACCATCGTCGATTGCGGACTGGGGACCATCGCCTGCCAGCGGCGCGACATCCCCGCCGGCAGCGAGGCCACGCTGTGCATCCGGCCGGAGTTCATCCGCATCGTCGCGGGGCGAGGGCCGGCGGCGAGAACGTGGTCAACGGCCGCGTCGAGTCGCTGGTCTTCGTCGGCGAGGCCTACGAGGCGGAGATCCGCGTCGGCGACGAGCTGCTGCTCGCCAAGATCGATCCGGACGCGGACCTCAAGGAAGGCGATGCGGTCAACTTCAGGCTGGATCCCGCGCATTGCCTGCTGGTTTCCATCTGAAGCGCGGCGCGGCCATGGACCAGACCCGCTCGAAGCTGACCTGGCTCGCTGATCGCTCATCGTCGGGGTTCTGACCGTATGCCCGGTGCTCATGCTCGCTGCTGGGGAGCTTTTCCGAAGGGCTGACCGCGTTCGGCAGCTTCACCCTGGACAAGTACATCGAGGCCTATACCGACCCGGCCTTTTTCGAGGTCATCGTCAACACGATCGATTTTCGTGCTGGGCTCGTCGCTGCTGGCCACGGTGCTCGCCTTGTTCCTCGCCTATCTCAACACCCGCACCGACATCCCGTTCAAGTTCCTGTTCAGGATCATCTCGATCATCCCGATGATGATCCCGCACCTGCTGTTCTCGGTGAGCTGGGCGCTGCTGCTCAATCCCTCGAACGGGATGATGAACCTCGGTGCTGAAGGACGTCTTCGGGCTGGAGAGCGCGCCGTTCAACATCTATTCGCTGCAGGGGCATGATCCTGGTGGAGGGGCTGCTCGACCTGCCGATCGCCTATCTGATCATCGCGCCGGCGATGGCCTCGTTCGACGTGGCGCTGGAGGAATCGTCGCGGGTGTTCGGCGCGGGCACCTGGCGCACGCTGATCCGGGTGACGCTGCCGGTGCTGCGGCCGGCGATCCTCGCGGCCTTCATCCTGGGCGTGGTGCGCAGCCTCGCGTCCTTTGCCGTGCCTTCGGTCCTCGGCATGCCGGGCCGGGTGAATGTGCTGTCGACGCATCTGTACGAGATGATCGCCACGGGCTTCGCCACCGGATTACGGCAAGGCGGCGGCGTGGGCATGAGCGTGCTGGCGGCCTCGGTCACGCTGATCGTCGTCTACCGCGCGCTGACGGCGGAGAGCGAGAAGTACGTGACCATCTCCGGCCGCGGCTACCGCCCGACGGTGATCGAGCTGGCAAGGCGCGAAGATTCCGCTGTTCACCGTGGTGGCCCTGCTGTCTTTCGTCCTGATCGTGCTGCCGGTGGCGGTGCTGCTCTACACCTCGTTGGTGCCGTACTCGATGGTGCCGAGCGCGCGCGCGTTTTCGCTCATGAGCCTGGAAGCACTGGATCGACGTGCGTGCAGGACCCGATTTCGCTGCTGTCGCTGAAGAACAGCCTGTTCCTCGGCGTGGTCGGGGCCACGCTGGGCGTGGTGCTGTCGATCTTCGTGGCCTACGTCATCGTCAAGGTGAAGACCCGGGCGTCCGGAATCCTGGAGTCGCTGAGCTTCCTGTCGTTCTCCTTCCCGGGCATCGTCATCGGCGTCGGCTTCATGTGGTTCTTCGTCCAGACCCCGCTGTACGCGACCATCTGGGCGCTGCTGATCGGCTACATCGCCACCTATCTGCCGTACGGCATCCGGCCGATGGCGAGCGCCTTCGTCCAGGTCCACGCACATCTGGAGGAGTCGTCGCTGGTGTGCGGGGCGAGCCCGTTGACGACCATGCGCCGCATCATCGTGCCGCTGCTGATTCCGGGCATCGTCTCGGCGTGGATCCTGATGGCGACCATGTTCGTGCGCGAGCTGACGCTGTCGGTGGTGCTGTCGCGGCCGGGAACCGAGGTGCTGGCGGTGCAGATCCTGCGCTTCGCCGACGACGGGCTCTGGGGCAGGCTGTCGGCCCTGGGCATCATCATGATCTTCATCTCGACGGCGCTGGTGGTCCTGGCCACGCTGGTCGGCGGAAAGGGAGCCTATAATTAAACACTCCGATCCCTTCAATTTAACCAGGAGAACCGATGCCGGATACGTTGTGGTGGGTAGCGGTGCTGTTCGCCATCGTGGGCGTGGCCATGGTCATCGCGGCGGGAGCGGCGCTACGGCGGTGGCGCCCTTTGCGCATGAGCCTGCGGTTGTTGCTGGCGCTGATGTTTCTCGCGGCCGCGGCGGCGTGCGGCGCCGTCGCCCTGGGCGTCCAGGGTTATCGCGCGCTGACGCACGAGGAAGTCGCCGCCGTGGTGCGCACCGAACCGCTCGGCGCGAATCGCTTCCAGGCGCAATTCCGTTTTCCCGACGGACGCGAAGTTTCATACACGCTCACCGGTGATCAGCTGTACGTGGATGCGCGCATCCTGAAATGGCATCCGTGGGCCAACGTTCTCGGCCTGCACACGGTTTATGAACTCGATCGCGTCAGCGGCCGCTACCACGATCTCGCACAGGAACAACAGCAACCGCGTACCGTGCGGTCGCTCGCACCTGAGCGGCAAGTGGATTTGTTCAGCCTGCGCCAGCGTTATGTGCTGCTGAGCCCGCTGCTCGATGCCGACTACGGCTCGGCGACCTTCGCCGCCGCCGACAGTCCCGCGCAATATGAAGTGCGCGTCTCGACGACCGGGTTGCTTATTCGCCAACTGGCGCCGTAATCGAAGCGAATCGGTAAAGCATTCCGGCCTTCCGTCCCGTTTGACGCAAGATGCCACAACTGACTCGCTTGGCGGTCGCCAAGACGCTGCTGATCATCAATCACCCGCGCGCGGCGCGCTCGCGCTCCAGTCCCGCCAATTCCCGCAGCCCTTGCAGCGCCTGTTCCAGCACCGGGTTGTCGGCGGTTCGCGGGAAAACCACGTAAGCGGGAAGCACGTACTCGGGCGATCCCGCGACACGAAACAAACGGCCAGCGGCGATAAAGGACGCGGCCATGCGTGCGGGCAGGAAACAACTGCCGCCGTTGGTCAGCGTTAACTGAATGCCGAGCCAGCCGATGTCGACGAGCTGCGCCGGTCCTTCGAGATCGGGATAGCTCTGCGCATGCTGCGCATAAAAGCCCGGCCCCCATTCGACATAGATGTAGTCTTCGCCCGGGCCTTTGTCGTCCGGGCGCGAGCTGACCAGCACCAGGGTTTCGTCGAACAGATGTTCGACGATCAGGCCGGGGCTGTGGCTCGGCGTGTACATCAGGCCGATGTCGAGCGAGCCTTCGATCAGCCGGCGCATGAGGTCTTCCTCGAAACCGATCTCGCTGTGGATCACGACATCGTTCGCCCGGCGTCGCATCCATCCGACCCACTGCGGCAGAAATCCCTCCCACAAGGCGATGCGTCCGCCGATGCGCAGGCTGGCGCGGTAGCGTTCCGGCAGGCCGGCGTCGTCGCGCGCCTGCTCGGCGGTCAGCACCAGCCGCTTGGCATAATCGAAAAAGCGCCGGCCCGCGGGCGTCAGGCTGGTGCCGGCGCGGTTGCGGACGAACAGCCGGGTGCCGAGTTCGTCTTCCAGCCGTTGAATCCGCGCGCTGACGGTCGACTGGGTCAGGTGAAGTTGCTTGGCCGCCTCGAGAAAACTCCCGTTCGCGGTGATGGCGAGAAAGGTCCGGGCCTGATCAATATCCATCGGGAAAAACCTATATATCGACGATATCGATATTATATAGCGAATAATATCGTTTGATCGCTATATAAATGAAACCTAATATTTGGAGCATCCCAAGGCACTCTGGAGAGGAGAAACGCCATGAACCAAGCCGTGAACAAACTGAGCACCGAGTATCAGATCGCGCGCGATCCCGATGGCTATCTGTTCGACCCGCTGGACTGGAACGAAGCGGTCGCCTGCCAGCTGGCCGCGGAAGAAGGCATCGAACTAAATGAGGCCCACTGGCCGGTGCTGCGCTACATGCGCGAACGCTGGACCACCAACCGGATCGCGCCGGACGTGCGCCACGTGATGGAGTTCCTGGCGCGCGAACTTGGTATCGACAAGAAGGCGGCAAAGACCCACCTCTACAAGCTGTTTCCCTACGGCTACGTGAAACAGGCCTGCAAGATCGCCGGCATGCAGCGCCCGCGCGTCTGGAGCACCGGCTGAGTACAGCTCATGCGCACTTCACATCGGTGATTCGCTGACCGGTATGAAGTGCGCGTCTCGACGACCAGGTAGCTGATCCGCCAACTCGCACCGTGATTTAACTGCGGCCGTCACCGAACCATCTCGACTTCGGCCGGGCGGCGTTCCTTGGCCGGGCGAATGTTCTGGTTCGTCCGGAAGAAATTATCCGGATCGTAGCGGTCCTTGAGTGACGCCAGCCGTTGATAAATCTCCGTTCCATAAGCGGCGTGCAGCCGTTCCGGACGCTCGTCGTCGGCCATGAAATTGACATATACCGCGCCGGTGCCGAACGGCCGCAGCGCCGCCCAGGTGTCGCGCACCCATTTCACCTCGCGTTCGGTGTCGCTCTTGTTCTCCCAGGCGCCGGCGATATTGACGATGTAGCTGGCGTCGCGTCCGCTGGCGGCGGTCTCGGTCGCTCCGACGCGGCTGATGGCGCCGCCGAGCTGGAACACCAGGATCGCCGAATGCGGTGAGCCGAGCTGCCGCGCCTGCGCGATCAGCGTGTCGATCGCGTCTTCCTTGATTTCGTGCAGATACTCAGACTTCCAGTAATACTGCCGTCCGGCGAGCTGGCCGCCATCGAGCATCGCCTGCAGCGCCGTGAACGGCTTCGGCGCGATGACATCCGCGAGCGGCTTGCCGAATTCCTTGAGCGGCTTGAGCACGCGCGCGCCCTCCTCCGGATCGCCGACATAGCAGACGACGATCGCGACCACCGGCTTGCCGTGCAGCTCCTTCGGCAGGAACGGCGCCGGCGGCGCCGGGCGCAGCACCGCCAAGGCCCCCAGCTCCTCGGGGGCGGAAGCGGTAAATTCCCGGAAGAACTTCAGGACCTCGGCGGCCTTGTCCAGCGGATACAAAATCATGCCGCCCATGACCTGCGGACCGACCGGCTGGAGGCGGAACTTGAACGACGTCACCACGCCGAAGTTTCCGCCGCCGCCGCGCAGACCCCAGAACAGATCGGCGTTCTCTTTGGCGCTCGCGCGGACGACGCGCCCGTCCGCGGTGACCAGCTCGGCCTCGAGCAGGTTGTCGCAGGTGTAACCGTACTTGCGGCTCAACCAGCCGAAGCCGCCGCCGAGCGTCAGCCCCGGCACGCCGGTGGCGGAAATGATGCCGCTCGGCACGGCCAATCCATGCAGCTGGGTCTCGCGATCCACGTCGCCCCAGGTGGCGCCCGGTTGCACCACCGCCTCGCGCGCGCCGGCGTCCACCAGCACGCCCTTCATCGGCGACAGATCGATCGTGAGACCGCCGTCGCACAAAGCGGTGCCGGCGACATTGTGCCCGCCGCCTCGCACCGAGATAAGCAGGTCATGTTTACGGGCAAAGCGTATCGCCTCGATGACATCGGCCACGCCTTGCACGCGCGCGATCAGCGCCGGCTGTTTTTCGATCATGCCGTTCCACACGGCGCGCACGCCGGCATAGTCGGCGTCGCCGCGCCGCACCAGTCGCCCGCGCAGGCGCTTGGCGAATTCATCAATATCAGAAATTGCTAATGTTCCCTGACGGCCGTCGCGTTGTGTAATTACCAGTGTATTCATGTTTATCTCCCGAATAATGTGCGGGTTTAAGTTTTCAAGGTCCGCACAGGATGGTACGGTGGCGGGGTTTCAACAAGTACAACATCTGTACTGGGTCGGAGAGAAACAGGAACTCATCTTTATGAAAGGTTACGGACAATTCTGCCCGGTGGCCAAGGCCGCCGAAGTGTTGGGTGATCGCTGGACGCTGCTGGTGGTGCGCGAACTGCTATGCGGCAGCCGGCACTTCAACGACCTGCGGCGCGGCGTGCCGCTGATGTCGCCGTCGCTGCTGTCGCAACGCCTCAAGCAGCTCGAACGCGCCGGCATCCTCGAACGCGAACCGGACCGTCGCAACAAGCAGGGCATGTCCTACCAGCTAACCGCCGCCGGCCACGAATTGACGCCGATGGTGATGATGCTCGGCAACTGGGGACAACGCTGGGCGCGCAGCGAGCTCAAGCGCGAAGACCTCGATCCGGCGCTGCTGATGTGGGACATGCATCGGCGGCTCAACACCGAGAACCTGCCGGCGCAGCGCACGGTGTTGCAGTTTGAATTTCGTGACGTGAACACCGCGAAGCGCTTCTGGTGGCTGGTGATCCAGCGCGACGAGGTGGACGTGTGCCTGAAACGTCCGGGCTACGACGTGGACATGACCATTACCACGCGGGTGAAGACATTAGCCGCCGTCTGGATCGGCGATGTGAGCCTGCGCGATGCCATCAAGCAGGGCCTGATCGAATTGAAAGGGCCCGATCAGCTCACGCGCCAACTGGACTCATGGCTGGCGCTGAGCGACTTCGCCAAAATCAAACCGGCCACCACGCCGCCTTACGTCCGGGCCACGGGATAAGGCACACCGACCCGCTTCACTTTTCTGACCCGGATTTACCCGCCGCCGACAGCCCCAAAGCCTCCATTATCGCGCATCCACCGGGGTAACTGCGGGCTGGCGATCATCTGCTATCTTTCCCGTATTACCCGGAAAAACATATGGCAGCACTGCCAATGCCCGGAATTCATACTGAAACAGGACAAGCGCATGTTTGTTTGGGGATGATCGATGAATAGAGATATTTCAAAACTCGTTGTTGGATTAGCGACCATAATATTGGTTGCAGGTTGTCACTCACACTCCAATAACTCTTCAAGCCAGGTCGCGGCAGTCATTAACCCGGCTTCACAAAACGATTTCGGAGGTTCGGGCGTTGTGCTGGACAATGCGTTAGTCAGCTCCTTTGTGCTGTTTCAAAACGATGCGACGACCAGATTGATCAACCGCGATGGTGGCGCGGTTCAGAAAAACGGCGTTAATAATATTTACTCCCTTGGCGCCTATGTCGATCCCAACGACGGAAACCGGGTAAAGCTGTTTGTCAACGATCGCGTAAATCACCGCATCCTGATATTTAACGCCATCCCGCAAGACCAGACAGCACAACCTGACGTTGTCGTCGGCCAAGCCAATTTTACCGATGGCGTCCAGAACGCCGGCGCCGGGCCAGCCGGGACTCCCTCCGCAGCGGGTTATAACGAGAACGTACACACGTCTGTGTGTTCGAATGGCATGATGCTCGTCTCCGACCGGCTGAACAACCGCGTGCTTGTTTATAACAAGGTACCGACGGTCAATGGCACCGCGGCGGATTTCGTGATTGGCCAGCCGGATTTCTCAACGAATGCCCAAGTCAATCCGCCGACAGCGAATTCCTTGTATCACCCGTATACGGCCTACTGCATGGCTTCGAAATTATTCATCGTCGACAAGGATAATAATCGAATACTGGTTTACGATCCGATTCCACTCGGCAACAATCCCACCGCGTCTTACGTTATCGGACAGCCGGACATGACGACGAATACGACGGGATGTGCGGTGGACAAACTCAACGGCCCTTATGAAATCCTGCGTGTTGGTGACACATTTTTTGTCGCGGACGGAAGTAATAACCGCGTTCTGGTATTTGACAACATTCCCACTGCTTCAGGCCCCTCGGCCAATGCGGTCCTGGGACAAACCGATTTTTCCACATCGTGCCTGCCTAACAAAACAAATACTCCCACGCCTTCCGCCTCATCGCTCTGGTTTCCGAATTCATTGGCGGCGAAAGACAACAGGCTTGCTGTCAGCGATCACAGCAACAACCGGATTATGTTTTTTGACCTTCCGATAACCACAAACCAGTCGGCGTTTGCACAATTCGGCCAACCGGACTTCATCACCGCGACGGAATACAATCCGCCCTCCGCTAACTCCGTGGCGAATACCAAGGGTTTAATCTACGATCGACAGTACATGTGGATAAGCGATGGACGGAACAATCGCCTTACGGTAATTCCGTTACCCTATTAATTAGAAACAAGAGAAGATAAAACAGGGTTGGCCTTGTTTATCTTCACCACGCGACCAATAGGGTCAGACTCCTCGCTGATATCTCCCTGACAGTTGGACTAGGTGATTGCAATCTGCAACCAAGCTGTTCGACCACGGTGCATACCATGAAAATCGAACAGGTATGTTCGATTTTCATGGTAGCGAGGCTACGACCACGCCTCGATTTTTAACCCCTTCACCTTCCTGAATTCCCGGACGTTATTCGTCACGAGCACGACATTAAGACTTTTGGCTTGGCCGGCAATGAGCATGTCGAGCGGGCCGATGGGATCGCCCGCCTTTTCCAGTTGCGCGCGAATTTCGCCATAGGCGATAGCGGCGCTTTCATCGAACACCATCATTTCAAACGGCGCCAGGAACAGGTCAAGCGCTTCATGGTTTTGTCCGGAGCGCTGGCTTTTGGAGGCGCCGTAACGCAGTTCGGCGACCGTAACGGCGGAGACACCGACATCGCCCGCCCGGCAGGCGTGAAGCTTTTCAAGAATCGAGGACGGCCGTTTATTGATGAGATAAATGCAGACGTCCGTATCCAGCAGGTATTTCATTCAAAGAGCTTTTCCCGGCGTTGTTGTTTCTTGGGCTGACGCCGTTGGGGCATGAAGTCAGCGGAAAATCGCCCCAGGCCTTCTTCCAGAACCTGCCACGGATTTTCGAGCGGGAGCAGGATGACGGCGTTGCCGACTTTCTTGATAACGACCCGGTCGCCCTTGAAGCGGTACTCCTTGGCAGGCGCACGGCCCGGCTTTCGCCGTTCTGAAACAGTTTGGCGGTATCCACGGGCCTCTCCTCGAAATATATATCTAAAGTATATACTTTTTCAGTGGCCTGCTCCAGACTGACGCCGACTCCTAGGTTGGGTTTTCTTATAAATCTCCCCCCCTGCTTCACAATCCCACCGGCTTGGCCTCTATGCCATTCTGCGCGGCTAGTCTTTACGGGCCTGCTGCGCCAATCGCACAAACTCCAATAGCTCTTCGGCCATAGCGAGTCGTTGCGCGGGTGTCATGGTGAGCCACGTTTTGAGCTGTGTCTCTCCTCCACCTCGGCGAAGGTGACGGGCCAGAAAGGCGCCGGTTCTTTATCCGGATTTGGTTGGTTTGCCATATGCCTTAATTTTTAGTCAGCAACCCAGATGCAGCGCCAGCTGAATCCGGGATTCAACCCGGATTTCGTTTCACTCCATCCGGGCTACGTTTGCTACTCTCCTTCGGTGGCGCCAACCATCCACGCTAATTTCAGCGCCTCTTCCAACCAGGCCAAGCGCTGTGCGGGGGTGGCGCGCAGGGCGTCGTCTAACTCCACCTCCTTGACCTCGTCCCAAGTTGCCGGGTAGAGGCGCTCGACCGTTGGTGTGGATTTATCGTTAGCCACGCTACTGCCTGTCCTTATTCCTTGCGGTAAATTTCCGCGCCGGCCTTTTTGAATTCGACGGCCTTTTCCTGCATACCCTTTTTCAATGCCTTTTCTTCTGAAATCATCTGGCTGGCGGCATAGTCGGGAGCCATGGTCACCCGCGCGCCCGCCACCTTCTCGCCGCGCCTGTGGCGGCCCATGTTCTGGACACTGGAAACCAGTTCCACGAATGCTTTTTTATCCATCTTTGAGAATTAATTTAGAAGAAACGCACGATTTACAGCCGTGCCGATTCGTCAGAGTTTTGATATCAAGCTAAGATTTTTCAGGTTATTCACTGGTGGTTTCGCGGAGCAATTTTTCAATATCGCTCAAGATCGGATTAATACGATTGGCGACAACGTCCCAAACGATTTTGAGATCAACACCCATGTAACCGTGAATCAGAACATCGCGCATACCGGCCATGCTGGACCAGGGAATATCGGGATATCGCTCACGAAAGGCTGGTCAGCAATCCTTTCGTGGCCTCACCGATGATTTCCAGATTACGGATCACAGCATCCTGCATCATGGTGTTTCCCATGAAAGCATCCCGTCCATCATGGGTGTATTCCTGGATGCGCTTGGCTGCGTCGCGGATGTGTTGAAGATAAGCCTTGTCCCGCTTCACAGCGGAAGCGCCTCCCGCAGCACTTCATCCCGAATGTAGGGTGAAAGGCCTTGCTCCGTCAGGATGTCGACGCGGCGGTGGAGCTTCTTCTCAAGTTCCTGCTTCAGCTCGACGAGGTCGAAGAGATCACGGCCGGGCTCAAGCTCGACAAGCAGATCAATGTCACTATCCGGCCTTTGCTGCCCGCGCGCGTATGAACCGAACACACGAACGCGGCGCGCGCCATGGCGGCGCGCGGCTTCCAGAATTTCTCTACTTTCGGCTGGTGGGGTCATGCGCCAAGCATAGCCCGACTCGCGCTAGCATGGTAGTCACTGCCGGCGGTTTACTGGAATTTCAGTAGTTGAGCATCGGTATTATTGTTGAGCGCCCGGGATTATTCTTTCCTATATATCTCGGAACCTTGTTTCAGGAATTCGATGGCCTTGGCCTCCATGCCTTTCTGAAGCGCCTCCTCTTCCGACAGCTTCTGGCTGGCAGCAAATAAACAGGCGTGTTGAGTGCTTTATTACTGAAGGTCCCGTGGCTTTTTCTGTTGCCTGAAATCAGGACGCGATAAACGCCGCCACGCGCGCGATCACGTCCGGGTCGCGCAGGATGCGGCGATGGCCGAGGCCGGTGGTGCGGACGAATTGCGCGCCGGGCCAGGCCTGCGCCACGGCGATGCCTTCCTCGATGGGGACGTCACGGTCGTCCTGGTCGTGGATCACCAGGCCCGGCACGTCGAGCTGGCGTGCCAGGACTTCGGGCGAAAAGCGCTGCCACAGATCGGCGCCGAACTGCGCCTCGAATTTCCGGTTGAATATTTCCTGCACCCGGGGTGCGACATTCAGTGCGGTGAAAAACTTCTGCGTGAGGCTGCGCACATTGTCCGGCGGGCTGATGGCCACGATGCGGTTCACCTTGAGCCCGTGCTGCACGGCGTAGATCGCACAGGCGACGCCGAAGGAATGCCCGATGACCGCGTGCACCGGCCCGCAGGCCCGGGCCACGGCGTGGATGGCCTCGCTGATTTCCGGCAGGTTGGTGGCGCGCCCCGGCGAGCGGCCGTGTGCCGGCGTATCGAACGTCACCACCCGGAAGCCGGCGCGGACCAGCTCGGTGCGAACGCGCCGAGTTGCGCGCCGCGACCGTTCCAGCCGTGCACCATCAGCACCGCCGGCCCCGCGCCCCAGGAATCGACCGCCAGCGCGCTGGCCGCGATGGACCACGGCCAGCGGCTGGGCCGTGCGGCGCCATTCCTTCTCCTGCGGCGGTTCAGGAAAACGCAGCGGTTGAAACCACAGGCGATACACCCAGCGCCCGGCCAAGTGCCGGCGAGACCAGGCCAAGCAGGCGAATGGCCAGGCGCAGCAGCCAGAAGGCTACCGGCACGGGCAGAAGACGGGGTATGGTTGGTGGTGCATGATTGCCCCAGGGTCGAGAGATGAGAAAACTTCCGCTTCAGAACTACCGCTAACATTTACGCACACGCGCATCATTTCAACAACCCCACAGAGCCCGCGGCCCGGTGTCAAATACAGTGCGCAACCTTCGCCACCACCCACGGTCCCACTTAACAAGCCGTGTGGATTTCGTAAGGAGATGACGTGATATTCCGACAACTGTTCGAACCGGTATCGAGCACCTACACCTATCTGCTCGGCTGCGAAGACACCGGGCAGGCGCTGCTGATCGACGCGGTGCTGCCCACCTGGCAGCGCGATCTCGAGGAGCTGAACAAACTCGGGCTCAAGCTCGCGTATACGCTCGATACTCACATTCACGCCGACCACATCACCGCCGCGCGCAAACTTAAAATGGAAGCCGCCAGCCGCATCGCGCATCCGGCGGTCGATAATCTTGCCTGCGTCGACACGTCGCTGCACGGAGGACAAGCCGTTCGAACTCGGCAGTATCCGGATAGATCCGTTGTTCACGCCGGGACACACCGACGGGCACCACGCCTATCGCGTAGACGGCCGCGTATTCACCGGCGACGCGCTGCTGATCGACGGCTGCGGGCGCACCGACTTTCAAAACGGCGATGCCCCCACGCTCTACCGCAGCGTGCGCGAAAAGCTGTTCGCATTGCCCGAAGACACGCTGGTGTACCCAGCACACGACTACAAAAGCCGGCGCGTATCCAACATCGGCCAGGAAAAAGCACGTAACCCGCGCCTGGGCGGCGACAAAACGCTCGCGGAGTTTGTGAAGATCATGCAGGAACTGAAGCTCGCTTATCCCAAGTTCATCGATTACGCAGTACCGGGCAACCTTAAATGCGGCGTGTGCCCGACCGGCGTGCCGGAAGATTTGCAACAATACTGCGAACAGATCGGCGATAGCCTGCAGGGCTGAATAATTCGGAAATGGGGCGGTGATTGAAGTAAAGTGAAAACAGAACAGATATCGGCGGAAACTGTGACCTGACCGGGGTTTTCGGGGTTAATCCTGTCCATTTCATTTTGTCACTGGCGACACGTATTCTGATACCCCACAGCGGCAATAGACAGGCAGACAACCGTTCACATGACGGATTCCGGGACAACTTCAGAGAATGACGCGCGGCGGCTTCGCAGATCCTTTTTCATCGCGGCGTCCTTTGCGACAGTCCTGTGGCTGATCAAGCTCGTCGAAATCACATTTGATCTAAACCTCACTCCGTACGGTGTCTATCCACTGAGGGCCAGCGGGCTTTGGGGCATTCTTTGGGCGCCGCTGATTCACGGTTCGCTGTCGCACGTGTTTGCCAACACCGCGCCGATTATCATTCTTGGCACGGCGTTGCTGTACGGTTATCCGCGATCGGCAAAAATCGTCATCCCCGTCATCTATATTGGTACGGGCGTTGGCGTCTGGCTATTCGCCCGCAGTTCCTATCATATCGGCGCCAGTGGCCTGACCTTGGGCATGATGCTCTTTGTATTCACTATCGGTGTACTGCGTTGGGATAAGCGCGCCATCGCGCTCGCGCTCATCGTGTCTTTCCTTTATGGCGGCACGATCTGGGGTATCTTTCCCGGCGACCCTCAAATTTCCTATGAATCGCATTTATTTGGCGCGGTTATCGGCGTCGTCTTGGCAATCCTGTTCAAAAACTACGACCCCGCCCCACCGGAAAAGAAATACTCCTGGGAAGACGAAGAGGACAATGTGGAAGATGACGGTGAGCAGACTGAAGGCGATGGGACGGCAAGTAAGCAATCAGACGATAAATTCCAGCTTCATTAGCGGAGTGGCCGACCTTCGCCGCACCGACATTCCCACGCAATATGAAGTGCGCGTCTCGATGGCCGGGATGCTGATCCGGAAACTGGGGCCGTGATTGAACTGAAGTGAAAGCTGAACAGGTGTATTAGCAGAAACTGTGATCTGACCACGATTTTTCGCGTGGGCCGGAACATGAGCCTATCCATCACTCCTCTCTCTGTGGCGTTAGGTTCGTCATCAGTTACGCAGATAATGAATCTGCCAAGGCAGACTCAAACCAGCAATAAATCGTGTTTGGCTCCTTCAATTCAGTGCAGTTGACGGTTCGTATCGGACCGTTTCATAACCATATTTCCTTTAAATATAGATATTTGCAAATAATTCTTGATATTTATTTTAAATAGAACAATCTTGAATAATGTTCTATATTTTTACTATTCTCGTTGACATCTATAGAACATGCATTTACTATCGACGGCAACGTAGTTACTAGGAGAAGCAAATGGCCGAGATAAAATCTGTCAAAGGCGCCAAAGATGCCAGCCGCGAGGTTAGCGCCACACGCTCGGGCATGAACTCCCCTTATTTCGATCTTGATGCATCCATTAAGGTTGCCGAAATAATTTACAACAAGGGCGGTGGAGCCTGCACCCCCGACCAGCTTGCCGCGTGGCTGGAATATAAGTCTACGCGCAGCGGGACGTTTTTAACGCGCGTTTCTGCGGCCAATAAACATTTTGGATTAATCGACACGGAAGGCGACCGGTTTATAGTTACAGAACGCGCCAAAAAGATACTGGCCCCTGTACTGCCAAATGATGAAGTTGAGGCGAAAGCCGATGCGTTTTTGGCTGTACCCTTGTTTGGCAAGGTCTATGAACGGTTTCGTGGTTCCCAGCTTCCGCAAGAAGTGGGGTTAAAGAACCTGTTTGAAAATACCTTTAAAGTTCTGCCTGATCGTGTTGCACAGGCTGTGCGCGTGTTTCTTAATTCTGCTGAACAGGCTGGTTTCTTTGCCACAACTGGTGATCGCTCTCGCTTGGTTCGTCCCGCTGCCGCTAACGTTCCGCCACAAACAATCGTATCGATGAATGAACAACCGACCCCACCAGAGAAACCCAAAGGCGGTGGTGGAGATGGACCAACTGGCGGTGTCCACTCAGCAATCATTGGATTATTAAGAGAACTGCCGCCGCCAGGAACACCATGGAGTTCACAGAAAAAGCAACGTTTCTTAGATGCTTTCAAAGCAACGGTAGACTTCATCTACCCCGAGGAGGATTCACAATGAGAGTCTGAGCTGAGGCTAGGGTAGTTACCGCCACCGACCCCTAGCCCAAATGAACAAGGCCCATATCAGTCACGTCCCTGAGAAGATCGAACTGATATGGGCCGGAGTGGCACTTCTGTTTCGGGGTGCGCAGGTTCGCCGTTCAGGCCTTCTAAACCACGGGCGAGGGATTCAAGTTCCCTGCACTCCACTTTTTTATTATAGCTGTTATTCCTCTCTAATTACATATCACAAGCTTAGGTGAGCTTCCCTACTTGGCTACATCAGGGATACATACCCAAAATCTCTAAAGGGAACTCCTGTCATTTCAGACTAAATGGGCTCTGACACCATTTAACTCAGACAAAAAACTGAAACAAGAAATCGTAAGTCTTGCCCTGATTACTATTCGCGAAAGCTGAAAATTGAACCGGGTAATTTAGTATAAATAAAGTCCAAGCTCTGTTTATTCCCATCGCTGGTAGCCATAACACTTGATGGAGATCTTACGTACTTTCCAGTGTTATTTGACCATCGAAGCGAGCAATAACCTCCAATCAGACGGTGGCCAACCCACCGAGCATCAATAATTTGCGGTCCAATGCGTGGATTAATTAGCAATAACCTACCCATAAATTCTATCCACTCCTTGGGTGAAAGGAGCGCTAGTGAATAAGCATGATAAGACCTACCGCTATCAAAAAAAGCAAGATTAAGCATGATCTTCTTGGGCAGAAAGTAGCCCATTCTGTCGACAATCTCTGACGACAATTGAGAAACAGCAAAATCAATCATAGGAATATGCAGTACACGTCCCTTAATAATGATTTTTGAATGCAATGCTAACTCTTCATCTGGTTGGAGCGAAGAAACTATCTGATTTATCCAATGGGGGGTTAGTTTAGATCCAACAATCGAAAGATTGTCCCGTTGATCGAAGAGCGAATCTTCCTTATAAACATATCTGCTCAGATTAAATTCTGCCCTTTCTTTGGCAAAGATTTGGGCAAGAAAAAAATATGGATGGTCCTGCGATATCATTTTATTCGAATGCCTTCAAGCACCTGGTAAGTTTCCAAAGCAAAATCGTCGGTCATGCCAGAAATAAAATCGATAATTAAATGTGCTCTTCAGCATTTCTTTACCTCTATTATCGTAACGATACTTCTTAATATAGTTATTTGGAAGCAGTCGAAGTAGGCGAGCGTGATAATCTAATCCATGTTTCTTAATTTGTTTAAAATTGTTCTCAGCAAGCAATATAGCGAATTTGTCTTCATCGAGATCAAGAAGTTCCTTAAAATGGTTGAGTAAACCAATAATTACACTCCTTCCCGCTAGTTCTATGCGCTCAGCTGCTTCGTTTGAATATATATTTGCCCTTGCAAAAGTCTTTACTTTTTCGAGCAAATCCCCTATTTCACTTTGCTTATCGA
The DNA here is from genome assembly GCA_963750625.1 of uncultured Gammaproteobacteria bacterium. Taxonomy (GTDB): domain Bacteria; phylum Pseudomonadota; class Gammaproteobacteria; order Acidiferrobacterales; family Sulfurifustaceae; genus Sulfuricaulis. The sequence goes on from CAVVRV010000029.1 coordinate 50,252, forward strand.
CAAGTTCTAGGTCATTGCCAGAAATTATATTCTCAAGTTCGCTTGTAAACGTCTTAGCGCTTAAATCAACTGCTCTATTTATAACATTCGTCTTAAAACTCACAAATGGTTCAATTTTTCCATCCGGAAAACTTTCTTTTCCAAATTTATCCTTAAGATCATTAATCGATATGATTTTCTTTTCTAAGCCGTCTTCTAAATCGCTCATCGCATAAGCTATGTTATCTGCTGCCTCCATGAGCCGTGCGAACGGAAATTTCATTCCAGGCTTCCATTTCAATACCTCACATGCTTTTTCATAATAAGCTGAATCAGATGTAAACAAGCCTATTTTGTTTTCCGACTTTGGTTTATTTACATGTGTCCAAGGATATTTAATTGTCGAGAGCAGAAGTGTGCACGTGAGATTGAGGCCATATTCATCGGCTCCACTGAGAAAGGGAAATAAGTCTAATACCTTGTGGATTGCCATCGAACTCTAGAATATCGGCAAAATCTTTTTTTTCTTTCAAGAACCACTTTTGGATTGCTGCCTCACCAAAATGGCCAAAAGGGGGATTGCCAAATCAGAAGCAAACACGCATTCTCTATCACATTAACAAACGCAGCGAGCTGTGGGTATGGAAGTTGCCCAGCATCGTGGCCCTCGATTACCTTTTGCGCGATATATTTGCCGATCTGAGATACCTCAATTGAATGAGTAAGGCGTGTTCTAACTGCAGCGTTAGTATCTAAAGGAAATACTTGGGCTTTTCCTAAAAGCCTTCGAAAAGCGGAATCGTTGATAACTCTGGCCTTATCGCTTTCCGATTCAAGCAAAATATCTTGAATGCCTCTAGTCGAGGTACGTAATCGACTTGGTGTTAACAAATCGAGAATTTTCTTGAACGCAGCATTCTTCATTTTATGCCTCAAATTTTACGATCATGCATCAAGTCGCTTTGCGCAAATATTACCGTCACAAAAATAAAAAAGCCCGAACACTTCCGTGTTCGGGCTTTTATCAGCGTAAAGCTGATATTTCTCAGGCCTTCTTATATATCTCCGCCCCTGCTTCACGAATTCCACCGCCTTGGCTTCCATGCCTTTCTGAAGCGCCTCCTCTTCCGAAAGCTTCTGGCTGGCGGCGTTGTCGCGCAGCTGCGCGCCGGTCGCTGGCGAAACCTACGTCAACAATGTCGGATACAGCCGGGCGGCCAGGAACAGCAACAGCACGAATACCAGACCCATCACGCCGAAGTCGAGGGCGGCGCTGTGGACGCTTTGACCGCCGACGATCATCAAGCCGCGCAGGACATCCACCAGATAGGTCAGCGGGTTGAGCCGGGCGATGACCTTGAGCCAGTCGGGCATCAACTCGATCGGGTAGATGGCGTTGCTGGCGAAGAACAGCGGCATGGTCAGGACCTGGCCGATGCCCATGAACCGTTCACGCGTCTTCACCAGGCAGGCGATGATCAGCGAAAAGGTCGCGAAGGTGGCGGAACCGAGCATCACCGCCAGCATGACCGCCAGAATATTGGCGAGCTCCCAGTGCATGCCGATGTGCAGCGCGGCGGCGATCAGATAGACGACCACCGCCTGGATGAGACCGCGGACCGCCGCCGACAGCGCCTTGCCGAACACCAGCGCGCCGCGCAGTGCCGGGCTGACCAGAAGCTTGTGGATCACGCCCAGATCGCGCTCCCAGATCACCGCGATGCCGTAGAAGATGGCGCTGAACAGCACGCTCTGGCCGAGAATGCCGGGGGTCATGAACGCCAGGTAGTCGACGTTGCCGGTGGGGATGACGCGCGCGCGGCTGAACACCTGGCCGAACACCACCAGCCACAGCACCGGCTGCACGGCGCGCGAGAACAACTCGGTCGGATCGCGCAGCAGTTTGCGGATCTCGACCCGCGCGATCGCGTGGCTGTCGCGCGCGAATTCGCCGAGCTCGGCGAGCCTAACCGAGACGCTGGATGGTGCGGCGGGTGGTGCGGACATTGCGGTATTCCCCGGCCTCCGAGATGGCGCCGCCGCTGTAGTGCGCGAACACGTCGTTGAGCGTGGCCTGTGGACCCACCGACGTTTTCAAACCTTGCGGCGTACCGAGCACGGCGATCCGGCCTTCGTGCATGATGCCGAGCTCGCTGCACAAGACCTCCGCCTCCTCCATGTCGTGCGTCGTCAAAAAGACCGTCGCGCCATGGTGCTTCTGCAATTCCACGAGGCGCTCCCACACGCTGGACCGGGCCACCGGGTCGAGGCCGATGGTCGGTTCATCCAGAAACAACACCGCCGGGCGGTGCAGCATCGCCTGGGCCAGCTCGAGGCGGCGGATCATGCCGCCCGAATAGGTTCGCACCAGCCGCCGCGCCGCCTCCTCCAGGCCCATGAAGTGCAAGCGCCTCGTCGACGCGCGTGCGCACCTCGGCGGCCGGAACGCCATAGAGCACCGCTGACAGCCGCAGGTTTTCGACCCCGGAGAGCGCGCCGTCGGCCGACAGGAGTTGCGGCACGTAGCCGATACGGCGGCGCACGGCGCGCGGCGCGGCCAGCACATCGAAGCCCGCGACCCGCGCGGTGCCGGCGCTCGGCCGCAGCAGCGTCGTCAGCATCTTGATGACGGTGGTCTTGCCCGCGCCGTTCGGGCCGAGCAGGCCGAAGATGGTGCCCTGCGCGACCACCAGATTCAGACGATCGACCGCGGTCAACTCGCCATAGCGGCGCGTCAGGTCCGACGTCTCAATCGCAGGCGGGTTTGAAGATTCCAATGGGCGGCCGTTCTCCATTGAATACGAACGGCGATTCAGGCGGCGTGCAGGGTCAACATCGCCTTGGGATTCTTCTCCACGATCCGCAATAAGGCGCGCGCCGGGCCGGTGGGACGGGTGCGGCCCTGCTCCCAGTTCTGGAGCGTGCGCAGGTTCACGCCGATGAGCACGGCGAACTGCGATTGACTCAAGCCCGACTTGCGGCGGATCGCGCGCACGTTCGGCTCGCGGACCTTGGTGACCCGTGCCCCCGCCACTTTCTCGCCGCGCAATTGGCGGCCCATGTCCTGGACACTGGAAACCAGTTCCGCGAATGCCTTCTTATCCATCGTGCGTCTCCTGTTTCATAATGCGCGCCAACTGCTTGAGCTGTTCGCGCGTGAGGTCCGATTGCTCGTTCTTGGCATAGGCATAGACGAAGTAACAATGCTCCCGTCGCGCCCACCAGTAATAAATCACCCGCGCTCCACCACGTTTGCCGCGACCCGGGAGCGGCACGCGCAGTTTGCGCAGACCACCACCTCCGGGGATAACGTCGCCTGCTTCCGGGTCCGCCAGCAGTATCTCCTGGATGCCTTGCAACGCTTCATCGTCGAACAGACCGGCCGTCACACGCGTGAACACCGGGAGCTCGACGAAGATCATAAAATGACCATACGCTAACAGCGTATAGCTGTCAACCGGCCGGTATGATTGAGGGCCTTATTACGGAAGGTTGTAGCGTGACGCGCTCGCTCACCGGGACCAAGGTACGCAGGACCTTGGTCAATGCTGTAAATAGTAAATATATATATTTACTATTTTATTAATTACGTAAGTATATATACTTACGATTCAATTGGTAATCTCAGGCCTTCTTGTAGATCTCCGCTCCCTGCTTCACGAATTCCACGGCCTTGGCTTCCATGCCTTTCTGCAAGCGCTTCCTCTTCCGAAAGCTTCTGGCTGGCGGCGTAGTCGCGGACATCCTGCGTGATCTTCATGGAGCAGAAATGCGGGCCACACATGGAGCAGAAGTGCGCGAGCTTGGCGCCTTCCTGCGGCAGGGTTTCGTCGTGGAATTCCTGCGCCTTCTCCGGGTCGAGGCCGAGGTTGAACTGATCGTCCCAGCGGAATTCGAAGCGCGCCTTGGATAGCGCGTTGTCGCGCAGCTGCGCGCCGGGGTGGCCCTTGGCGAGGTCGGCGGCGTGCGCCGCGATCTTGTAGGCGATGATGCCGTCGCGCACGTCCTGCTTGTCGGGCAATCCCAGGTGTTCCTTCGGCGTGACGTAGCACAGCATCGCGGTGCCGTACCAGCCGATCTGGGCCGCGCCGATGGCGGACGTAATGTGGTCGTAGCCGGGCGCGATGTCGGTGGTCAGCGGCCCGAGCGTGTAGAACGGCGCCTCGAAGCAGTCTTCGAGTTCCTTGTCCATGTTCTCCTTGATGAGCTGCATCGGCACGTGGCCGGGGCCTTCGATCATGATCTGCACGTCGTGCTGCCACGCGATCTTGGTGAGTTCGCCCAGGGTTTCCAGCTCGGCGAACTGGGCGCGGTCGTTGGCGTCGGCGATGCGAGCCGGGGCGCAGGCCGTCGCCGAGCGAGAAGGCGACGTCGTAGGCCTTCATGATCTCGCAGATGTCCTCGAAGTGGGTGTAGAGGAAACTTTCCTGGTGATGCGCGAGGCACCACTTGGCCATGATCGAGCCGCCGCGCGAGACGATGCCGGTGACGCGCTCGGCGGTGAGCGGGATCTACGGCAGGCGCACGCCGGCGTGGATCGTGAAGTAGTCCACGCCCTGCTCGGCCTGCTCGATGAGCGTGTCGCGGAAGATTTCCCAGGTGAGTTCCTCGGCCTTGCCGTCGACCTTTTCCAGCGCCTGGTAGATCGGCACGGTGCCGACCGGCACCGGGCAGTTGCGGATGATCCACTCGCGCGTCTCGTGGATGTTCTTGCCGGTGGACAGGTCCATGAGCGTGTCGCCGCCCCAGCGCACCGACCACACCATTTTCTCGACTTCCTCCTCGATGCTCGAGGTACACGGCCGAGTTGCCGATGTTGGTGTTGATCTTCACCAGGAAATTGCGGCCGATGATCATCGGCTCGGATTCCGGGTGGTTGATGTTGTTCGGGATGATGGCGCGCCCGCGCGCGACTTCGGCGCGCACGAACTCGGGGGTGATTTCCTCGGGGATGGTGGCGCCGAAGCTTTGGCCTTGGTGCTGCCTCAGGAGCCTGGCGTAGCGCGGGTCCTGGCGCAGCTCGTTGAGCCGCAGGGTCTCGCGGATCGGCGATGTATTCCATCTCCGGCGTGATGATGCCCTGGCGCGCGTAGTGCATCTGCGACACGTTCGCGCCCGCTTTGGCGCGGCGCGGCTTGCGGATGTGCTCGAAGCGCAGGCTGGCGAGCTTCGGGTCGCTGGCGCGCGCGCGGCCGTATTCGGAGCTGGGGCCGTCGAGCTGCACGGTGTCGTTGCGCTCCAGAATCCACTTCTCGCGCAGGGCCGCGAGGCCGGCGCGCAGGTCGATGTGCGCGGTCGGGTCGGTGTACGGCCCGGAGGTGTCGTACACCGTGATCGGCGGATTCTCCTCGGCGCCGTGGCTCGAGGGCGTGGGCGTCTGCGTCACTTCGCGCATGGCGACGCGGATGTCCGGGCGCGGGCCGGTCACGTAAATCTTGCGCGACGCCGGGAACGGGCGGATGGCCTCGGCCGACAAGCGTCGAGGTCGGTTGCAGAAAATCTTTGGGGTTGGCGCTCATAATGACTACCTCGTTAAAACTGATCGGAGGTATGAGCGGCGGGGCAAAACTGAGGAGGCTTCAAGAAGCTTTCCTACGCCGGGACTAACCGGTTCAGGTTCGAAGGGTGTATCTCAGCTGGCCACCGGCCAGCACCCCTAGCTCATACGGATGGTTTCAAGCTAAAGGATTCACGGGGGGAATGCAACCGCACGAGTGCTCTGATAACCCATACGAGTATCCTGTTCTCCTTCTCCCTTGAGGGAGAAGCGTTGCAGGATGAGGGGCGATGTTCATAGACACCCTGCACCCGTTCGCGGGCATGACAACACACACCCTGTCCGCCGGACCCTGCCCTCCCCGATTTCGCAGGGCGAGACGGCAATTTTGAAGCCTCAGTAACAACCCTCAGCTAATACCCACATAGAGGCCTCCAGCTTGCACGCCCCGGCCAAACTGCTTACCCTAGTCGGCCGTTTACCCCTATGCCGTGTGCGTAATATGACCTCGCTGAATTTCGAAGCCGCGCGTACATCCATGATCCTGAACCAGATGCGTGCCTGGCACGTTCACGACGACCGCGTGCTCGACCTCATCGCGCGCATGCCGCGCCAGGACTACGTGCCCGCGGCCAGCCGCAACCTCGCCTACGTGGACATGAACATCCCGCTCGGGCACGGCGAAGTGATGATGACGCCGAAGAACCGAGGCGCGCCTGGTGCAGGAACTGGAAATCGACCCCAAGGACAAGATTCTCGAGATCGGCACCGGCAGCGGCTACGTGACCGCGCTGCTCGCCAACCTCGGCCGGCACGTGGTGAGCGTCGAGATCCGCCCGGATTTCACCACCGAGGCCGCGACCAAGCTCGCGCGCCACGGCATCCGCAACATCACGCTCGAAGTGGGCGACGGCGCGCGCGGCTGGGACCGCCAGAAGCCGTACGACGTGATTCTCATCACCGGTTCGCTGCCGATCCTGCCCGAGGCGTTCCGCGACAGCCTCGCGCCCGGCGGGCGCATGATCGCCATCGTCGGCCAGTCGCCGGTGATGGAAGTCAAACGCATCCGGCGTCTCGATGCCAACGTCTTCACCGAAGACTCGTTGTTCGATACCGACCTGCCACCGCTGCAAAACGCCATCGAGCCCGCCCGGTTCGTATTCTGAGTGTTGTTTCGTTCATGATCCGGCAACTCACGGTGCTTGAGCTGAAGGCACGACTCGACGAGGGGAAAAAAGATTTCACGCTGCTCGACGTGCGCGAGCCGTGGGAACTGAATATCTGTTCCATGCCGGGTGCCATCTCCGTCCCCATGCGTGCGATCCCGGCGCGTTACCTGGAACTGCCCAAGGACCAGGAGATTGTCGTGGTCTGCCATCACGGCGTGCGCAGCCAGCAGGTGGCGAATTACCTCGAGCGCCAGGGATTCACCCGGCTCAACAATCTGGTCGGCGGCATCAACGCCTGGGCGCATGAAGTCGACCCGAAAATGCCGACCTACTGAACGGCCCCGGCACGCATGCCCCCCAGCCATCAATCGCGCACAGGGATACCGCTGATGGCGGCCAGGACCGGGGGATTTACCGCTGGCGTCAACACGAATATCGGCATGCTGACCGGCCCTTACCCGGCGCGGTATGATTAGGCGAGCGGCTGAACCTGCCGCGCCTGAAACAGGCGGCGGGAACCCTGAGCGAAAACGAGCTGGCCCGGATCAACCCATGGCTTCCATGACCGAAAAACGCTTACACACGCCGCGCGAGGCCGAGACCGCGTTCTACGCCGCGTTCATCAAGCGCGACGTCGACGCGATGATGGCGGTATGGGCCGAGAGCGACAACATCAGCTGCGTGCATCCGCTCGGCCAGATCGTGACGGGGCGCGCGGCGGTGCGCGATTCGTGGGAATCGATCTTCCGCAATTCGCCGGACATGCAGTTCATGATCACCGAGCGCTCGCGCACCCAGAACGGCGAGATCGCGGTGCACATCGTCGAGGAACACATCCGCACCAAGGGCGAACCTCCGTCCGCGCCGATGCAGGTCACCAACATTTACCGCCTGACCGAGGGCGGTTGGCGCATGATCCTGCACCACGCCTCGCCGGCCTCGCCGACCCCTCCGAAGGCCGAGTCCAAGACGCTGCACTGATATCTGCGTGTCGGGGTGAGGCGGGGTTTTCGTGAACACACTTAACGTGTGTTCG
>CAVVRV010000030.1:2500-112695 GCA_963750625.1 uncultured Gammaproteobacteria bacterium
GCTTTATTACTAAAGCGGACGTTCAACGAATGCTCAGCCGAGCGCCGCGTCACCTACGACATCGGTTGCCAGCGTTTGTTAAGCGCCGGTCTTTTCAATTAACTTAAGAGATCTTTCTTCATCCGCTCAAATTCGTCTTTTGTGATTTCGCCTTTGGCGTAGCGCTTTTTTAAAATGTCTAATGCGGATTCTGATTCCCCACCTGCGCCATGATGCCGGCCGGGACCCGACCACGGAGGCCGACAACCCCACCGCATGGCGAACAAGAACCCGAAAATTATGATCACCGCGAACATAATCATCGGGAATATCCACATCCCCGCCCAGGGCCACCACATTGCGTGTTCAGGATACATGCTTCACCTCCTTGATCGGCAACCTCAAGTCAAACACCCTAACAAGTATGGAACCGATCCGTATATTAAATTAGACGGATGATTCTGTATGTAACTCGGGACATCCCAGCCGTGCGCCGTAAATGAACGTATGCTTGGGTCGGAAGCAGCCGTTCACGTGGAATTAAAGGGACCAGGCTCGATTATTCATGCTCTCGATCCGAGTCACGTTTTCGACGGTCTCAAATCGGCCAGAAGCGGAGATTCATAAGTGTTCAGAAACAAAAACCCCGCCTGAGCGGGGCCTTCCGATATAGCCGGCCCTTAAACTACGGTGACTTCTTTGTTGATTTGCCCTGGGATTCGAGGAGCGTTTTGCGTTCGGCTTCGTACTGCTGAAAGCTCACGGGCCGGTCTGGAAACGTCGCACTATCCGGCGGATTCTCGTCCTTGGCGTGAAGCTGCAGCGTGTTGTAAACCGCTTCGTAGAAATCGCGCGTGCTGGTACATGCCGAGACCAGCAGACACAAGCTAATGAGCATCATGGGCCATAAGGCAAAGTGGCTGCTTGATCGCTGAGGGGACATATTCGGAAGGGGCTGGCGTTTACAGTTGAACGATATGGTCCATGGGATGGATGCCATAGGTCCCCACGGGAAGGACGCGCGAGATTTTGATCTCCCGTCCCTGGCCATCCGTGTGTTCCATCAAATCGGTGACGATTTTGTGGCTGTAGGGTGTTTTGTCGGCGGTCAGCACCAGCGCCACCTTGGGCTTGAGACGGCGGGCCCGGTTGATCGAGATGACGACGCCGATGCTGCCTGTGCTGAGCTCTACCAGGGAGCCGATGGGGAAAATTCCCATACACCGAATAAAGTCCTCCACCAGCTCGGCGTGAAAATCCTTCTCCCGCCATTCGTACATGCGTTTCAGCGTATCTTCGGCTGAGAGACCACCGGAGTAGATGCGATCGCTCGTCACGGCGTCGTAGACGTCGACAATCGAGCTGATAAGTCCTGCCTGGCTGATCGCATCCCCTTTCAGGCGAACCGGATAACCCGCGCCATCACGACGCTCGTGGTGTTGCTGGACAACCTGCATGGCGAGGGGAGGGACACCGCCATTCTTATTCAACAGAGCCACGCCCCAGCCGACGTGCCGCTTCATGATTTCAAATTCCTCCTCGTCCAGGCCAGTGGGCTTGTCGAGAATTTCCCTGGGAATCTTCAACATGCCGATATCGTGCATCATGAAGCCCACGCCCAGGTCAATCATTTCTTCCTTGGTAAATACCAGGTGCCGCCCGAACGTTATCCCCAAGATGCAGCTCCGGATGCTGTGCAGTGCGGTGTAGTCACTGATCTTTCGCATGTAAGTGAGGCACACCAGGGCATCCGGGTTGCGTATGATGCTGTTCACCATGTTGGTGACGACCTTGGTCACGAGCGCAATGCCGAAATTTTTGCCTTTGTGAACGTACTTGATTATCTCCTGTATGGTTTCCCTGGCTTCGGCTTCGGCCTCTTTGGCGTAAACGATTTCCTTTTCGAGCGGAACCTGGTCTTCATAGGCCGGGCGCTGACGTGGCGTACCGGGAGATTCGGCAATCTCCCTTACCTTGAGGGCGATTTTTTCATCTTCCGCCTCGATCGCGTGCATGCGTGACTCGAATTCAAGGCGATTACGCAGCGGCAAGACGTCGAGACCCAACATGACATCGATGACGACGTATTTGCAGTGTGTCTTGAGCAGGTTCATCTCCTCCGCGGTGCGCAGTTCGAACCCCTGGAACAGGAAAGGGGATTCCAGCCATGGCCGGTCGAGCTGGGAGATATACATCCCCGGCCGCAGATCGATGACATCTATTTTCTTTTTTGCTAAATCACTCATGTCAGGAAGGCCGTGTTTTTGTTGGTTAGCCGCTGCCGACAGGCTGCTCGCTGGGTTCGTGAATGCTTGCGCGGCGTCTTGCCTCAAGCCACGTGCCTGTTCGCCATCTGGCGGAAAACGACGCGCATGCTTTGGGTGCCGTTGATGGTGTCATGCCCTGCGCGCCTGGCCTTTTCCAGGCAAGCCTGAACGTCACTCATCAAGTCCATCGCGTTTTTCATTTTCCTGGTGAGGCTGCCGATACCGATGCTCAGAGTCACGCGGAGCTTTTTCCCTTCGTGGGAGAAGGAATGAAATTTCACGACCCGGCCGATACGCTGTACCAGCGCCACGACCGTCGCTTCTGTCTGATTGCGCAGAAGCACCATAAATGTGTGATCGTCATACCGGGCGAAGACATCTTCCCGGCGCAGCTCGGAGCTGACAAGCTTGGCGATCTCGCGTAGCACCATATCGCCCATGTCCGGTCCGTGCGTTTCTTTGATCTCATCGAAGCCGTCGACATCGAACATTAACAGCGCCAGGTCCTGGTGCCGCATCTTGGCCCGGATAAAATCCTTTTCGATCCGCGTGAGCGCGTATTGCCTGGTATAAACGCCAGTCAGGGCGTCCCGGGTTGCATCCGTCTTGCTGCTGCCAGCCGCCTCCGGCGTTGCATTCACCTGGAAACAGAACTTCAGCATCTGGTGCCGACCGATGTGAATCTTGTCACCGTCCCACAGCGCATGCCGCACGACCTTCTCGCCGTTAACGAATGTGCCGTTGGTGCTGCCCAAATCCTCCACGAATGCCGTGCCCTTGGGGGTCAAGACGACGCGGGCGTGGAATTGGCTGACACTTTGATCCCGGATACACAGCTCGTTCTCCGGCGCGCGCCCGATCTTTAGTTCCTTGTCGGCAGACAGCCAGTAGACCGTATCGCTAAGTGTGTCCGAGATGTGCACGATGCAAGGCATCGCCGGTCGATCGGATGCTTCGACCGGCGTTATACGATCGTCTGCACGATCGGTTTTTTCATCATGTCTTTAACCATGAGTCACCCCGAACGAATCGCCTGTTGCTCTCTTGTGAACCAGAAATAAATGGCGCTAGGAGCCCTGCCGCCTTAGGTGCCGTGAGCACGTCCTGGTTATCTATATGCCTAAATAAAAAGCAATAAATGTGCCATTTTTCATGTCGCACGGGGTGCCCGGGACAATGTCGTTGCGCCACTTGTCTCGGATTGAAGCAATGAAAGTCCCGGATATTCCTAATGAATTAAAGGGACTAGGCTCGATTATTCATGCTCTCCGTCCGTGTCGCGTTTTCGACCTGGTCTCAAATCGGCCAAAACCGGACACTCATTGGTGTTCAGAAATGAAACCCGCCTGAGCGGAACGGGGCGACGATGGGGTGATGGATGTGATCGAGAATCATCGAGCGCACGGCAGCATGCTGCTTCGCTCTCTCATCCGCTTTAATTTTCTCCTGACTAATTGATTATTCTTCGTCGGCGTTATTTTCTGCGCAACCACGATGTCCGATTTATTTTCTTTGGCGGTGTTCTTGGATGCGCTATCCGGTTGCTTCGGTTTCCCCAAGGACGGTGTGGGTGCCTCCAGGGCATTTACCGTTCTATCCTGAGCTTTTTCAGTCTCAGGTCTTCCTCGATTTTGGCACGGAGCGCCAATTTACTTTTGGCCCACGAGTCCCCGTTTTGGGAGGCTTTCGCATACCACTTTAAGGCCTCGTCAATATTTTGGCTGGTTCCTAGCCCCCGTTCATACATCTCACCGAGATAGTACTGGGCGCGCGCATCACCTTTCATGGCCTGAGCACGCTGAAGCTGGAACAGCCGATCATCAGTATCGTTGAGACCAGCCGCACCTGCCGACACGCTTGTCACCGATAAGAAAAAAACTAGTAAATGACTTAAGAACCTGGTGGACATAACGTACTCTTGGAACCATTTATTGCGCTCATCACATTCCTCTTCCATAGAAGACACCATAAAAAATTTATTTAATTCAAATCAGGGGGGTAAATGTTGCTCGCTGGGGTCGTGTTTGTGCACGCGGCGTCTTACCTCAAGCCACGTATTTGTTCGCGATCTGGCGGAAAATGGTGCGGATGCTTTGGCTGCCATTGATGGTGTCGGGCCCCGCGCTTTTGGCCTTGTCCAGGTGAGCCTGAACTTCCCGGATCAAGTCCATCGCATTTTTCATATTCGTCGTGAGACTGCCGATGCCGAGACTGACGGTCACGCGAAACCTTTCACCCGCGTGGATGAAGTGGTGAAATTTTACGGTGCGGCGGATGCGCTGTGCCAACACCACGGTCTCCGCTTCATTCAACTTATGCAGGAGTATTACAAAAGTGTCGTTGTCGTACTGGGCCAAAGGCTCTTTCTGGTGCAGCGCGGAGCTGACAAGCTTCTTGACCTCGCGCAGCACCATCGCGGCCGCATCCGGCCCGTGCGTTTCAGCGATCTTCGCGAAGCCGTCTACGGCGACCATCATCAGCGCCAGGTCTTCGTTCTGTTTCTTGGCCTGTTCAAAATCCTGATCGATCCGCCTGAGTACCTCTTGCCTGGCAGAATTACCGGTTTTGGCGTCCCGCGTTGCATCCGCCTCGCCCTTTTTAGCCGTTTCGGTCGCAACGTTCACTTGGTAGCAGAACTTCAGTCTGTGGTCCGGGAGGAGCAGAATATCGTCGCCGTCGCGGAGCGCGCGCCGCATGACCTTCTCGCCGTTAACGTACGTGCCGTTGGTGCTGCCCAGGTCTTCAACGAGCACCGCGCTCTCGGGACTAACGATAACGCGGGCGTGACGCATGCTAACGCGCTTATCCGGTATACAAACATTGGCTTCCGAGGCGCGTCCGATGAGCAGCTCTTTGTTGGTGTAAAGCCAATGGGTCACACCAGTCTCTGGGCCCGTGAAGTTCACGATACAAGGCATTGCCGGTCGACCTGGCCTGGCGTTCGGTGTAACACGACCCTCTACACGAATCGTGTTGGCTTCATTTTCTTGATCCATAGGTCATCCAGAAAGAACTGATTCCTGTCCACCTTGTGAACAAGTAAAAAAATGGCGCGAGGACTCTGTCGCGTCCTAGCGCCGTGAAACACCCTTGGTTATCCGTTGACATCACGACTGCAAGAGATGTGCCATTTTTACCGCTGCACGGGGTACCCCCGGGACTATGGTGGGGCTTGTCACGTTTATACAGGCCATAAGAGGCCCACTGTGCCGAAAAATGGCCAGGATTGATGAGAAAATTAAGACGGGTGGTTATAGGGGACGTACAACGGGTTTTCTGTATTGTGCGAACGTCTGATTTGGTGCGATCCTCCACGGACGCCGGTCGCTCACGGATGGACACGGCGTTGGTGATTTTTCCCAGCCCATTCTTTTTAGGCTGGCCTGTTTCGATCGACGTATCGCGCGTTGGCTTCTGAGGTACTGTTGCAGCTCTTTTTTCAGCACGCCGCGCGCCTGAACAAATAAACTTCGATAAATGGTCTCGTGTGACACCTGATGGTGCTCGTCTCCGGGGTATTCTCGTTTGAGCCAGCCCGCGATCTGTTCGGGCGACCAGCCCCGCCTGAGCTTGGCGGCCACTACTTTGACCAGGGGCGGGTGACAAGCCAGTTTACAGCGTTTGGGACGACAGGCTCGATCCCACGCCGCTTGGTCCGCTGGCGTAGCTCGATAGTGATCATAACCACCGTTACGGTTGATTTCACGACTGATGGTTGAGGGCGAACGGTTTAGGTTTACCGCCATCGCGCGAAGGGATAAGTGAGCGACCAGGCCTCGTGAAATCTCTTCACGTTCCAATAGCGTCAGCGCCAACCGGGATCGCTGGCGAGGAGACGAAGTCGGAAGCAGCCGTTTCGTCGCGCAGTGCGCCACTCACGGCAGCGTGGTGTGCTGACTGGCCGGCTGCCCCGCCACAGCTTTCACGAACAATTCGAAGCCGCCGGTTGCCGGGTCGTAGCCAAGCAATTCACCATCATTCACGAACAATTCGAAGCGGCCGGTGGCCGGGTCGTAGCCGAGCAGTTCGCCGCGATCGAGATCGAAATACCAGCCGTGCAGCTGCAGGCGGCCCGCGGCGACCGCGTCCTGCACGAACGGAAACGTCATGAGGTTGCGGAGGGAAATCCGCACGGCGGCCTGTTCGCAGGCCGCGGCGCGCGCGTCGGCGCCTTCGGCCGCGTGGGTCGCGGCCACCTCGCGGCGCGCCTCGTCGGCGATCGACATCCACGGCGTGATGAACTGGCCGGCGCCGCCCTCGAAGCGGATATTGCCGAGCAGCGCGCGGATGCCGCCGCAGCGCGCATGACCCATCACGATCACGTGCTCGACGTGCAGGCAGCGCACCGCGAACTCGAGCGCCGCCGAGGTGCCGTGGTAGCCGCCGCCTTCCTCGAACGGCGGCACCAGGTTGGCCACGTTGCGCACCACGAACAGATCGCCGGGGTCGCAGTCGGTGACGATGGCCGGGTCCACGCGCGCGTCGCAGCAGGCGATGACCATGATCTTGGGCGATTGGCCCTGGCTGACCAGTTGCCTGAACGGCGTGCCGTCGCGTTCATAGTGATGCGCGCGGAAGCGCTGAAAGCCCTCGATCAGCTTCTTGATTTCATTCATGGTGATCCTGCAATGCGGAATTCAACGATGATCGACAAATATCAGCTTGCTGGTGTCAAAACCCAATGCCGCGGCTTTGGCCACGAGTTTATCCTTTACATCCTTTTTCATTTCCGGGGTTCGGGCCAGAATCCATAAATAGGATTTGTCGGGGCCGCAGACGAGTGAATATTGATAATTCTCGTGGTCGAGTTCAAACACGACATAAGAACCATAAAACGGACCAAAGAAGGAAACTTTCAGGTAACCCTGATCGGTTCCTTTGACGAAATAGGCCTTCCCTTCGGCCTCTTTCCATTCATTTTCTTTCGCCGAATAACCGCGGTTCAGCACCCGGACTCCGCCGTCGTCGCGCAAACTGTAATCGGCCGTTATCCGGCTCAGACCTCGTTCAAAACGATGATCCAGCCGCGCGATTTCGTGCCACTTCCCCAGATATTTTTCCAACTTGAAATTATCAACGGGCTTCACATTCTCGGGGATGCCGACACATCCCGTCAGGAACAAAACCAATACTATTAATATTTTTTTCATCTGTGAGCTGACTCGAGCAGAATCGGCCTATCGGCCGATGTTTTTTCAAACCCTGTGACCGGGTGCAACAACGTCCTCGTCGCGGGAATAACGGACGCCTACTTTCGTAAACAGTAAATATTTTTCTCTTAAGTTTAAGCACCATTCTGAACTGGCTCTAATTCTTCGCCTTGTCCCGGCCCTTGTCGTGCTTGGCCTTGAAGGGGTAGGCACTGCCGGTGTAACCCTTGGCCGGAATGTACAGCGACAGCACCATGGTCACGGCCAGGACGGTGACCGTGGCCGCGAGCGACCAGGCCACCGGGATATGGTAGACGTCGATCAGCAGCATCTTGCCGCCGATCAGGATCAGCACGATCGCGAGACCGTAGGTGAGCAGATGAAACTTCCCGTGCAGGCCGGCGAGCAGGAAGTACATCGCGCGCAGGCCGAGGATGGCGAAGACGTTCGACGTCAGGACGATGAACGGGTCGGTCGTGATCGCGAAAATGGCCGGGATCGAATCCACGGCGAACACGACGTCGACGATGCCGATCAGCAGGATCACCACGAACAGCGGCGTGGCCAGCTTCGCGCCGTTGACGACGGTGAAGAATTTCTCGCCGTCGAAGTCCGGCGCGATGCGCATGTGCTTGCGGATCCATTTCAGCGCCGGGTTCGATTCCAGGTCCGGCTCCTGCCCGGCGGCCCACCACATCTTGATGCCGGTGAACACCAGGAACGCGCCGAAGATGTACAGCACCCAGTCGAAACGCGCGATCAGCCAGGCGCCGCCGAAGATCATCACCGCGCGCAGCACCAAGGCGCCGAGGATGCCGATCATCAGCACGCGCTTCTGGAATTCCGCCGGCACCGCGAAGTACGTGAACACCATGAGGAACACGAAGATGTTGTCCACCGCCAGCGCCTTCTCGACCAGGTAGCCGGTGACGAACTCGAGCGCCTTGACGTTGGCCACGCCCCGGTCCGCCTCGTTGCCGCTCATGCCGCCGAGATACCACCACAGCAGGGCCACGAACACGAACGACACCGCGACCCAGATCAGCGACCACGTCGCGGCCTCGCCCATCGTGACCTTGTGGGCGCCCTGCTTGTTCATGGCGAGGAAATCGACCACGAGCGCGACCAGCACGAAGGCCGCGAACAGCATCCACATCAGCGGTGTGCCGACGCTCATCATGGCCTGAGATTATTACGGCGGCATGAATCCATTTGAAAAATGGCGTGCAGGTCAGATGTTCCGTGGCTGTGAATCAAAGTCGTGCCGCCGTAATAATCGAAAAATCATATGATTTCCATTATTGACCCGGCGCTCGTTCCTCGTCATAGCGACCTTGCCGTCCTGGCTCGTCTGTATTTTTTAAATGTAATCGTGCCGGGTCAATAATTACGGGAAGGATTCAGCCGGTGGCGCTTTCCCGGACCCGGCTGACGGGCACGGAAGGCGCGGCATCCACATGCTCGAAATCCACCGACACCCGGTCGACCGCGATCGGCCGGAACAGGTTGTCGGCGAACTGTCTGTGCAGTGGATGTTCACGGTAGGAATCTATCACAGCACGGTGCGTGAATTCGATCAGCCAGCAGAACCGGTAGCGCGGCTTGTCGGCCACGGCCCAGCCGGTGACAACCCGCCGCACCCCCGGGATCATCGACAGCATCTCACGCCCGCGCGCCATCATGGCTTCGACCTGCGCGTCCGGGACATGCTCGACGTTGTAAAGGATGACGTGCTCGACCGGCTGCCACGCCTGGCATTGCACCAGCACCTCGGCGGCGCGCCCGGCGGAACCCCACAGGCGCATGCAGCGCTCGACCTCCTCGCGGATGCTTTCCCGAACGTCTTTCACCAGCCCGGTATAGCCGCTGCGGCTGTCGGCGCGCGCGTTGGCGCGGATGCGGTTGCCGGCGGCGTCGGCCAGCGCGGTGTAGTAGTTGATCTTGGCGACGCCGTGGGAAATCAGCTTGCGATACTGCTCGTCGGCCAGGCCGGTGCCGCCGTGGATCACCAGCGGGATTTTCACCGCGTCGTTGATGCGCTTGAGGCGCTCGCAATCGAGCTTGGGCTTGCCGCGCAGGCGCCCGTGCACCGTGCCGATGGAGACCGCGAGGCAATCCACGCCGGTGCGCGCCACGTAGGCCTTGGCCTCCTCCACCGAGGTGTATTGGTTCTCGCCCGGGTGCCTGGCGGCGTCCTCGCCTTCCACGCCCGCGACATAGCCCAGCTCGCCCTCGACCGCCGACACCGCAGGCGTGCGCCATCTCGACCACGCGCCGCGTCTGCGCCACGTTGACCGGGAAGGATTCGTGCGAGGCGTCGACCATCACGCCGTTGCAGCCGAGGTTGATGGCGCGCACCGCGGATTCGTGCGAGGCGCCGTGGTCGAGATGGATGGCGACCGGCACGTCGGCGCGCCGCGCCGCCTTTTCGGTGGCGGCCATGGCGAGCTCGAAGTCGTAATGCTCGAAGTGCGATTCGGCCAGGCTCAGGATCACCGGCGAGCGGCAGTTCTCCGCGGCGTCGAGGATCGCCTCGAGGAAATCGAGACTCACCAGATCGAAGCCGCCCACCGCGTAGCCGTTGCGGTAGGCATGGTTCAGCATGTCACGCATGTCCACCAGCGGCATGGTTCCTCCTGATTTATCGAGTTCTTGCCGAAAGGCGCAGAGTTCGCAAAGATTTGACGGGTTTTACTCGCCGAAATTCGCTTATGCGCCTTCGCAAGCCTTTGCGCGATGATCATACATATGCGACTTTCGCTAACGCATCGAGCTTTTTCTGCTGCGATGCCCGGCGCTCAGCTCGCCTCGCTGTCGGGCTGGCCTTCCTTGAACACGCGGCTCACCAGAATGTCCTCCGGCTCGAGCGTGATGAGATCGAGCTTGGTGAGCTTCGGCTTCGCGCCGGCGAACAGGCGGTTCGCCTGGCGCAGCCGGGCGCGGTCCAGCGCGTTGCGGATCGAGCGCGCGTTGGCGAAGTGCGCGAGCTTCATGCGCAGCGGGATGTATTCGGCGAAGGCCTTCTCGCCCTCCGGGCTGAAGCGGTAGTTCTGGCTCGCCAGCATGAGCTTGGCGATGGCCATCAGTTCGTCCGCGGAATAGTCCGGGAAATCGAGATGGTGCGCGATGCGCGAGCGCATGCCGGGATTGCTCAGGAAGAACTTGTCCATCTTGTCCTTGTAGCCGGCCAGGATCACGACCAGGTCGTCGCGATTGTTCTCCATCACCTGCAGCAGGATTTCGATCGACTCGGCGCCGTAGTCGCGCTCGTTCTCGGGCTTGTACAGGTAATAGGCCTCGTCGATGAACAGCACGCCGCCCATGGCCTTCTTGATGACCTCCTTGGTCTTGGGTGCGGTGTGGCCGATGTACTGGCCGACCAGGTCGTCGCGCGTGACGGTGACGAGATGACCCTCGCGCACGTAACCGAGGCGCTTGAGGATCTCGCCCATGCGCATGGCCACCGTGGTCTTGCCGGTGCCGGGGTTGCCGGTGAAGCTCATGTGCAGCGTCGGCGTCGCCGGAGGTCAGCTCGAACTGCTTGCGCAGGCGGTCCACGAGCAGCAGCGCCGCGATCTCGCGGATGCGCGTCTTGACGGGCTTGAGCCCGATCAGCTCGCGGTCGAGCTTGTCCAGCACTTCCTGGATGTTGGAGGCCTTGAACTCGGCCTCGAGATCGACGACGTCGTCCGCCTGACCGGCATCGGCGCGTGCGTCGCGGCGTCGGCGTTTGGTCTGGCTCATGCTGCTACTCCACCGGATCATGAACAGCCGTCTGCCTCGGGAGACGGCATGAGCGGGATACGACGCCGTCACGTCCGCCTGCTCCCGAGGGCGATGGACTTCCAACTGCCTCAGCTGTACCGCTCGCCTTCCGGCTTGTCGGTCGCGTAGGACTGGATGGTGTAGCGCATGCTGCGCCCGTCGCGCTCCTCGCCGGACCAGGCCGAAACCCGGCTCGTTCTTCGGCCGGTTGACGATGAACGACATGGCGCGGGCTTTCCCCGCCGCGCGTGGAGTCGAACGCCGTCACGCGGATGTAGTGATTGGGGAAGGTCTTGCGGCAGTTGTTGATCTCCATCAGGATCCCGGCGGGGTCCTTGAGGTCGAACATGGGCATGCCGAACATTTCCCAATAGGTGTTGCGCGGATGCGGATCGTCGGTGTACTCGACGCTGACCGCCCAGCCGTGCTTCAGCGCCTATTTGATCTGCGCGGTGATCTGCGCGTCGGTCAGGTCGGGCAGAAAGGAAAACTGGCCTTGGGTAATGCGGTTTCCGGGATTGGTCATCATGATCGTGTCTCCTGATAGCGTTAAACACTGGCCGTGGTGGTCGGCACGAAGTCCGCGGTGTCGGTGGATTCGTAGTTGAAGCTGATGTCCTTCCACGTTTCCAGCGCGGCCTTGAGCGGGCTGCACGTCTTGGCGGCCTGCTTCCAGAATCTGCGGGCCTTCCTTCAGGTAATCGCGGCCTTCGTTGCGCGCCAGGACCATGGCTTCCAGCGCCACGCGGTTGGCCGTCGCGCCCGCCTGGATACCCATGCGGGTGACCGATGGTGCCGCCGCCGAACTGCAGGATCACGTCTTCGCCCAGGTAGTGCAGCAGCTGGTGCATCTGGCCGGCATGAATGCCGCCCGAGGCCACCGGCATGACCTTGTTGAGCGAGGCCCAGTCCTGATCGAAGAACAGACCGTTCTCCAGGCTACATCGGCGTGTGCGTCTCGCGCAGCGTGTCGTAGAAGCCCTTGATCATGAGCGGATCGCCTTCGAGCTTGCCGACCACGGTGCCGGCGTGGATGTGGTCCACGCCCGCCATGCGCATCCACTTGCAGATCACGCGGAAGTTCATGCCGTGATTCTTCTGGCGCGAATAGGTCGAGTTGCCGGCGCGGTGCAGGTGCAGAATCATGTCGTTCTTGCGCGCCCACTTGGCCATGGTCTGAATGGCGGTGTAGCCGATCACCAGGTCGATCATGACGATCACCGAGCCGAGGCTCTTGGCGAACTCGGCGCGCTCGATCATCTCGTCCATGGTGCCGGCGGTGACGTTGAGGTAATGCCCCTTCACTTCGCCGGTGGCGGCCGAGGCCTTGTTCACCGCTTCCATGCAATACAGGAAGCGATCGCGCCAGTGCATGAACGGCTGCGAGTTGATGTTCTCGTCGTCCTTCACGAAGTCGAGACCGCCCTTGAGCGCTTCGTACACCACGCGACCGTAGTTGCGGCCGGACAGGCCGAGCTTGGGCTTGGTGGTGGCGCCGAGCAGCGGGCGGCCGAACTTGTCGAGGCGTTCGCGCTCCACGACGATGCCGGTGGCCGGACCCTGGAAGGTCTTGAGGTAGGCGACCGGAATGCGCATGTCTTCCAGGCGCAGCGCCTTGACCGCCTTGAAGCCGAACACGTTGCCGATGATGGACGCGGTCAGGTTGGCGATCGAGCCTTCCTCGAACAGGTCGAGGTCATAGGCGATGTAGGCGAAATACTGGGCCTCGTTCTTGGTGCCCGGTCCGGTGTTCGGCACCGGGTCCACGCGGTAGGCCTTGGCGCGGTACAGTTCGCACGCGGTCAGGCGGTCGGTCCAGACCACGGTCCAGGTGGCGGTGGACGACTCGCCGGCGACGGCGGCCGCGGCCTCGTCCGGATCCACGCCCGGCTGCGGCGTGATGCGGAACAGGGCGATGACGTCGGTATCCTTGGGTTTGTAATCGGGCTCCCAATAGCCCATTTTCTTGTACGGGATGACGCCGGCTTTATAGCGTTCTTTCCCTTCCTTAATGGTTTCGGTTTTACCCATGACTGCCTCCAGAGTTTTTGATTGAACCGTTCCGCACCGGACCCTTGTGACGAATAATCCGCCCCGGAGCGTCGTAACCCTCCGATTTTCAGGGGTTTATTTCAGTACGTTGCCGGCATGCTGCCGAAGTGGAATCATCAATAACAGTCAATCTTTTCGATATTATTGATAGACTAACGTCTATCATATCCATACGGAGGCACCGTCATGCGCCACAGCACGCTGCGCCAACTCGAGGTTTTTGAAGCCATCGCCCGGCTCGGCAGTTTCACGCGCGCCGCCGAGGAATTGTTTCTCACCCAGCCCACGGTCTCGATGCAGATCAAGAAACTCACCGAGGCCGTCGGCCTGCCGCTGTTCGAGCAGGTGGGGAAAAAGATTTATCTGACCGACGCCGGGCGCGAGCTGCACAAGACCAGCCGCGAGATCTTCGAGCACTTCACGCGCTTCGAGATGCTGGTGGCCGACATGAAGGGACTGAAACAGGGCGCGCTGCGGCTGGCGGTGGTGACGACGGCGAAATATTTCGCACCGCGACTGCTGGGACCGTTCTGCCAGCAGTACCCGGGCATCGAGGTGTCGCTCAAGGTGTCGAACCGCGAGCGCATCCTCGAACGCCTCGCCGACAACCAGGACGATCTCTACATCCTCGGCCAGCCGCCGGAGGAACTCGAAGCGGTCGCCGAACCGTTTCTGGAAAACCCGCTGGTGGTGCTCGCGCCCGCGAACCACCCCCTGGCCGGCAAAAAGAAAATTCCCCTCGCGCGCCTCGCCGAGGAACCGTTTCTGCTGCGCGAACCGGGCTCCGGCACGCGCATGGCGGTCGAGCGGCTGTTCGCCGCGCACGGACTCAAAATGAAAGTGCGCATGGAACTGGGCAGCAACGAGGCGATCAAGCAGGCCATCGTCGGCGGGCTCGGCGTGTCGGTGCTGTCGCGGCACACGCTGGCGCTCGATGCGCCGATGGGGCAACTCGCGATTCTGGACGTCGAGGGATTTCCGATCGAGCGTCACTGGTACGTCGCCTATCCGTCCGGCAAGCAACTGTCGGTGGTGGCGCGCACCTTTCTCGATTATCTCAAGCAGGCGCCGAAATAGGTGAACGACGTGCCCTGCCATCACGCCGAGCAGGGCGAATGCCCGCTGCTGCCGGAAACCAGTGTCATGAAAAGATCGAAGGCCGGGGCGCCGCCTAGCGGCGCCGGCCTCCGCCCTGCGTCTGCTTTTCGGGCGTCAGTTCGTCTTCCGGATAAGGAAGGCGGATGTGGCCGTAGCGTATCGCCAGCACCGCCAGCGCCAGCACCAGGATCGCGCTGGACACCGCCAGCAGCCGCCATACGTCCATCTCCTTCATTTCCAGCACCATGTAGCGCGCCAGCGCCACCATGCCGATGTACAGCGGGATGCGCACCGGCAACTTGCCGGACTCGAAATACAGGCCGACCATGGTCAGCACTTCCAGGTAGATGAACAGCAACAGCAGATCGGCCAGGGTCACGCGGCCGGAGGAGATCATGGCCTTGACCTCCTGCACGCCGGCGATCACCGTCGCCACCGCGATGACCAACAAGCCGGCGTTCTCGACCATCCGCAGGGATAAACTGGCGTAACGTTTCGGACCGTGCATCATATGTCTCGCTCCCTGATCTCAACGATATCCGCCGGCACTATACCTTGACGGTCTCACGGACAGTACCTCCACCTCACTGGCGTGTCTCTCAGCGCGTCAGCCCGGCATACAGCATCGGCAAGCGCTCCGGCAGGCGGTTGACGTGGTCCACCACCATGTAGTTCTTGATGCCGAAGATGCGCGACACGTAGTCGTCGGCGTTGGGGTCGAGCGTGAGGCAGAAGGTATGCACCCCGCGGGTGGCGAGTTCTTCCACGGCCTTCTTGGTGTCGTGGCGCAGGTACTGCGGGTCGCGCACGTCGATGTCGGCCGGCTCGCCGTCGGAGACCAGCAGGATCAGCTTTTTCTGCTCCGGCTGCTTCAGCAGGAACGAGGCCGCGTGGCGCAGCGCCGCGCCCATGCGCGTGGACAGGCCGCCCTGCATGCCGGCGAGCTTGGCCTTGGCCTCGTCGCCGTAGTGATCGTCGAAATCCTTGAAGCGGTAGTACTGCACGTCGTGGCGGCCGTCGGAGGCGAAGCCGTGGATCGCGAACGGATCGCCGACGCGGTCGATGGCCCAGGACAGCAATGACGTCGCCTCGCGCGCCAGCTGGATCACCGGCTTCTCGGAACCGCCGAGTTTCTCGTTCGTCGATTCCGACAGGTCGAGCAGCACCAGCACCGCGAGGTCGCGCACCTTGCGCACGATGCGGATGTTGATGCGCGTGTCCGGCGTCTGGCCCATGCGCATGTCGATCATGGCGCGGATCGCGGCGTTGAGATCGATCTCGTCGCCGTCTTCCTGGCGCCGGAAGCGCTGCACGCCCTCCGGCTGCAGGGCGTCGATGATGTGCCGCAGGCGCGCGGCCACCGGCTTGTTCTCGGTGAGTATCCGGTCGATCTCCGCGGGATCGCCCTTGCTTCTGGCGCTTCTCCAGCACCGTGGCCCAGTTGGGCCGGTGCAATTGCACGGCGTAATCCCACTCCTGGTAGTGATACGGCTCGCTGAACCGGCTCCTTGCCTTCGAGTTCGTTGATCGTGCAGCCTTCCTGGTCGAGATAGAACGGCTGTGTCGAGCACCCAGATTTCCTGGGCGTCGTCGCCGGCCAGTTCGCAGTCGAGCTCGTTCACCATGTCCATGATCGTGACATGCTTGCGCACCTGCTTCGGCGCCGGGACGTATTCGGCCTCGTGCCAGGCGATCTCGTCGCGAGGCCCAGCAATAGCGGTTGTCGTCGCGATACGGGAATCGCCATCGACTCGAGCACGCGCAGCGACGGAATGCCGCCGCGCTCGCCGAGCCGGTTGTACAGCGTCACGCCCAGGTCCCAGGACAATGCGATTGTCTTGCGGACGTTTGGCGAACTCGTCGCGGAACGCCGCCGCCATCTCCTGGATCAGCCCATCGTCATCATGATAATTTTCATCCAGCAGCGCATAGGCGAGACGCTCCAGCAGGCCGACCACCGGATCGGTCGGGCAGCTGACCTCGCGGACCTTGGCGTGGAACTGCGACCAGAGCTGCTTCATGCCGGGAAATTCGCGAATCGCGAGATGCTCGACGCGCGCATCCTCGAACAGACCGATGAGGAACATCTGCACCGGGTTGAGCTGCTCCATGGACAGCGGCTTCGCGCGTGTACACCAGGTGCGCGGCGGCGTGCGCGGCGGCGGCGCGGTACAGATCCTCGGCCCGGCAGCCCGGCAAAGTCGTCGATAGGCGTCCGGCAGGTGAATGACGCGCGTCTCGATGAACGGCTTGTAGCCCTCGCGCGCCTCGTAGTCGCCCGAGGTCGGGCGCAGGAAAAAATCGCGGCCCCAGAAGGCGCGCAGGTAGAAATTCAGTTTGCGCTGGCTGTCGATGAACAGCGTGCCGCGCCGTTCCTTCTGCAGCATCGCCTGGCTGTCGGCGCTCTTGAGATCGAAGTAGGCGATCTGCGCCGGGAAATCGCGCAGGTGCGCCTGCGCGCCCCACAGCGCCCAGCGCCGCAGGCCGCCGAGTGTCAGCTTGGCGAACAGTTCGTCGAGGTGCGCCAGCATCGGGCGCAGACCGCGCGGCACCTTGGCCGAGAGCTGGTGGATCAGGCCGAGATAGCCGCGCAACAGTTCGGCGTCGCCGAGCCGGTTGGCGGCCGTCGGCAGGGTGTCGAACAGCAGCTGGATCACCTCGCCGCTGACCATGGAGGCGAGCTTCATGGCGCTCGATAATGCAGTCCGTGAGCACGTCCTCGCCGACTTCCTTCGACCACCGCCGGCATCGCCTGGATGTAGGTCATGACCAGCTCGTTGCCGCGTCCGAGCTGCGACAGGCCCTTCGCGCCCTCGAGCCAGTTGTGCAGGCCCTGCGGCGACATCACGCGCGCCGCCTCGGCGAAGCTCGCCTCGAGCGTGCCGCGCACGTGCTGGTCCAGCCCGTCGAGCTGCTCGTGGTAATCCTTGAGATCGATGCTCATGTGATTGCTTCTGTAAATCGCTACTCGTCGTCGTCGAGCTCGGGCGACCAGCCGAGTTCGCGCGCGCGCTTCACCGCCTCGTTATAAATGCGCTCGTGGCGCGCGCGTAACTCCGCCGGCAATTGGCTGACCAGGTGTCCGTAGGGTTCCCACGCTTTGTGCACCTGCTCGTACAGGGTATCGAACTTCGGCAATTCCCAGCCTTCGCAAGTCTCGGTTTCGGGAAGCAGGCCGAACACCCAGGCGTCGCGAATCATCCGGCCGATATCGGTCATGCCGCCGTGAATATCGGCGTGAATCCCGACGTAGGCCGTGGGACGGTTCATGTGCCCGAGAAAAACATCGCCACGGCCGCATCCAGCGTCTCGCGCATGTCCGGGTCGTCGGTGATCGGCCGCACCAGCGTCATCTGGCAGGCGGCACGCGGGCTCGATGCCGCGCGCGATCAGACTGCCCGGCGTAGGCCAGCAGACGCGTGGAGATGCCTTCGTCCAGGCCGTGGCCCTTCAGATTGCGCGCACGGTGCGCGATCTGCACCAGTTTGTCGGCGGTGGCCTTGTCCACCTTGGTTTCGTGCATGACGATCTCGGCCTCGACTCCGGCCTCCGGGTAGTCGAAGTCGATGCGCACCGAAACGCTGCTTGGTGGATTGCTTCAGGTCCTTCATCAGGCTCTGGTAGCCCGGGTTGTAGGAGATCACCAGCTGGAAATCCGGGTGGCAGCTCGACCAGCTCGCCTTTCTTTTCCAGCGGCAGCTGGCGGCGGTGATCGGTGAGCGGATGGATCACCACGGTCGTGTCCTGGCGCGCCTCGACCACTTCGTCGAGATAGCAGATGGCGCCGATGCGCGCCGCGACCGTCAGCGGGCCGTCGTGCCACTTGGTGCCGCTGGCGTCGAGCAGGAAGCGTCCGACCAGATCGCGAGGCGGTCATGTCCTCGTTGCACGCGACGGTGATCAGCGGCTTCTTCAGCTTCCACGCCATGTATTCGACGAAGCGGCTCTTGCCGCAGCCGGTCGGGCCCTTGAGCATCACCGGCATGCGCGCGCTGTAGGCGGCTTCGTACAGCTCGACTTCGTTGCCGACCGTGCGGTAATACGGTTCCGTCTTGATCCGGTATTGCGCGACATCGGCGTCGCTCATCAACCTTCGCTGCTGTGCTCTGCTTTGCTCATCTGTCTTCGCCCTCGTAAACCCCGGAAAAAAAGCCCCTGTCCGATCATGCCGGACAGGGGCCGATGACGGCTCTGCGTGTCCGACTGCGATGGGCAGGATGCCCAAGTGCCGCGGAGCGCAGGGATGCGCGAGAGCGGCCTTACTTCATCTTGCCGCGGAAGATCACCATCGAGGCGCCCTGCGACTGCTTGAAGTTGTCGTAGCCGACCAGACGCACGTGGTTGTTCGGGTGCGCCTTGTGGCAGGCTTCGGCCTCGGCCAGGATCTTGTCCACGTTGGTTTCGCCGAACATCGGCAGCTTCCACATGTACCAGTAGTGGTCGAAGGCATTCTCCGGCTCGGTGTGCTCGATGGCCGGGTTCCAGCCCCGCTTCACGATGTATTCCACCTGCTTGCGGATGCTCGTCCGTGCTCATCGCCGGCAGGTAGGAGAAGGTCTCGAACTTGCGGCTGGTCGTGTCGGTCAGGCTGGATTTGTAATCTTGCATTTCGCTCATTGTCTATTCCTCAGATATCGGTATCGAGGTGGTCCGCGCGCGACGCATCGGCGCGCCCGGCGCGATCGCCGACATGTTTACTTGTGCGCCACGTCGAGCTTGTCGACGGTGTCGAACTCGAACTTGATCTCTTTCCACGTTTCCATGGCGATCTTCAGTTCCGGGCTGGACTTGGCGGCCTTGGTCAGAATGTCCTTGCCTTCCTTCTCGATGCGGACGGCCCTGGTTGCGCGCCTCGACGCAGGCTTCCAGCGCCACGCGGTTGGCGGCGGCGCCCGCGGCGTTGCCCCACGGATGGCCGAGCGTGCCGCCACCGAACTGCAGCACCGAGTCGTCGCCGAAGATCGTGACCAGCGCCGGCATGTGCCAGACGTGGATGCCGCCGGAGGCGACGGCGAACACGCCCGGCATGGAGCCCCAGTCCTGATCGAAGAAGATGCCGCGTGAGCGGTCTTCCTTGATGTACTTCTCGCGCAGCAGGTCGATCCAGCCCAGGGTCGCCTCGCGGTCGCCTTCGAGCTTGCCGACCACGGTGCCGGTGTGCAGGTGATCGCCGCCGGACAGGCGCAGGATCTTGGCCAGCACGCGGAAGTGGATGCCGTGGTGCGGGTTGCGGTCGAGCACGGCGTGCATGGCGCGATGGATGTGCAGCAGCATGCCGTTGTCGCGGCACCAGTTGGCCAGGCCCGTGTTGGCGCAGAAGCCGCCGGTGATGTAGTCGTGCATGATGATCGGCGCGCCGATGTACTTGGCGTGCTCGGCGCGCTTGTACATCTCTTCCGGGGTCGGGGCGGTGACGTTCAGGTAATGACCCTTGCGCTCGCCGGTCTCCTTCTCGGCCTTGTGGATGGCTTCCATGACGAAGTCGAAACGCGTGCGCCAGCGCATGAACGGCTGGCTGTTGACGTTCTCGTCGTCCTTGGTGAAGTCCAGACCGCCGCGCAGGCATTCGTACACGGCGCGGCCGTAGTTCTTGGCGGACAGGCCGAGCTTCGGCTTGATGGTGCAGCCGAGCAGCGGACGGCCGTACTTGTTCATGATGTCGCGCTCGACCTGGATGCCCTGGGGCGGACCGCCGCAGGTCTTCACGTAGGCGATCGGGAAGCGCACGTCTTCGAGACGCAGCGCGCGGATCGCCTTGAAGCCGAACACGTTGCCGACCAGCGAGGTGAACACGTTGACCACCGAACCTTCTTCGAACAGGTCCATCGGGTAGGCGACGAAGGCGTAGAAGCAGGTGTCGTCGCCCGGCACGTCTTCGATGCGGTAGGCGCGGCCCTTGTAGTAGTCGAGGTCGGTCAGCAGGTCGGTCCACACCGTGGTCCAGGTGCCGGTGGACGACTCGGCGGCGACGGCGGCGGCGGCCTCTTCACGCGGCACGCCGGCCTGCGGGGTGATCTTGAAGCACGCCAGGATGTCGGTCTCGTTCGGGGTGTAATTCGGCATCCAATAGGTTTCGCGGTACTCTTTGACGCCTGCTTTGTACGTCTTCACTTTGCCTGACATAGTGGACTCCTCGTTAGAAATCGTGTGATTTAAGGGTTTTCCGCCGGTTCTGCCCTAACGGACCCCCGTCATGGGCGGCTACCTTACCGTCCCCGTATCATAAATAATACTCACGAATTAATGATTATTATGATAAGTTATTACTTATAGTTATTCCGGGGGCCGATACTGTGCACCTCACGCTGCGCCAACTCAAGGTCTTTGAATCGGTCGCGAGGCATCTGAACTATACCCGCGCGGCGCAAGAGCTTTTCCTCACCCAGCCGGCCGTGTCCATGCAGGTCAAGCAACTGGAGGAGAGCCTCGGGGTCGCGCTCTTCGAGCAGCTGGGCAAGCGCATCCACCTCACCGAGGCCGGTCGCGAGGTGCTGGGCTATGCCCGCACCGTCACCCAGCAGCTCGATGAACTCGAGGGGGTCCTGAACCATATCAAGGGGCTTTCCGGCGGGCGCCTGCGCATCTCGGTGGCCACCACGGCGAACTACTTTATTCCCACCCTGCTCGGCACCTTTTCGCGCCGCCATCCGGGTGTGACGATCAGCCTCGACGTGACCAACCGCGAAACACTGCTGCAACAGCTTTCAGAAAACACCGTGGACCTGGTGATCATGGGCCAGCCGCCCGCGGAACTCGACGCCGAGGCGGATGCCTTCATGGAGAACCCGCTGGTGATCGTCGCGCCGCCGGATCATCCGCTGGCGCGCGAAAAGAAAATTCCGCTGGCGCGGCTTCAGGAAGAAATCTTCCTCGTGCGCGAGCCGGGCTCGGGCACGCGCATCGCCATGGAGCGTTTTTTCGCCGAACGCGAGATGCATCTGAAAACCGGCATGGAGGTCGGCAGCAACGAAGCGATCAAGCAGAGCGTGCAGGCGGGATTAGGGCTGGGGCTGCTGTCACGCGCCACGATCGAACAGGAACTGACGCTGAAACGTCTGGTCGTGCTCGATGTCGCCGAATTTCCCGATCATGCGTCACTGGTACCTCGTGCACCGGCGCGGCAAGCGCCTGTCGGCCGTGGCCGAGGCGTTCAGGCAGTTCATGCTCAAGGAAACGCACGGCCTGTTGCATGAGCACTCGAAACCCGCGCGCACCAGCGAAACCAAAAATAAAAAGGGCGGCTCGCGCCGCCCTTGAGTCTGGCAGGTCGCACGCCAGACGCTGAAGGAAAAACCCGCCTTGCCGGTCAGAAGCGAAACACGACCGAAGCGCCGATCTCCGTCTGCGTGAAGCCCTCGCTGCTGACGCTGACGACACAGCCGCCAGAGCAGAAGATAGCGCTGTCGGTGTTGACTGCCGTGTAGATGACGCGGGCATCGAAGCGCAGCCCCACGTGCTTGACGGGGAAGTACGTGGCGCCGCCACCGAGCGCGAGGGAAAAGAAGTTCTCCGTGCTGAGGCCGGTACCCTTCGGGTCCATGCGGGTCAGGCCGAACGTGCCGGAGACGAACGGGCGGAAACGTCCGATCTCTCCCTCCTCCGGGAAATAGAGACCGCCGATGTGGTAGTAATCAACCGTGAGGTCGAACTGCGAATAGCCGAGGTACGGCTGGCTGGCCGTCAGCTGTGTGTTCTGGCGGCTGAGATAGATCTCGATCTGCCGCTGGGGATCGAGATCGAAATCGAGGATCAGGCCGTAGCTCGTCGTGTCGCCGAGCTCGAGCCTGGACTCGTTCTCGGTTGTCGTTCCGCTTGTCGTTCCGCTGTCATTGACAGTTATATTGCCGCCGAAGCGATAGCCCACCAAGGGCGCGATATCCACGGCCTGCGCGACCGGGACAAGCCCCCATGCCGCAAACAGCAGCATCGCAATCCTGCCATATGCCCTGTAGCTCCGTTTCATCGTCATCACTCTGTGATTCAAGATCAGGGCTTGTCGCCGGGTATTTCGCTGTGCTTCGCCGCTGGCGCCGTGAACCACTGCTCCTTCGGCATCACCTTGGGGCTCTTCAGCTCGCCAGTCGCCGCCAGTAAGTCTCGCGCCAGTAGTAAAGGACAGTGGTGTCGGATAGCGGATAGGAATCGCCGTAATCGATGCCGCGTTGCGGTTCCTCGACGTTGTCGCGCGCGGGGTCGAGCGGGCGCCAGCTGGATTCGCGCGGTTCTTCCTCGAACGGCGCGCGCCCTTCGCCGCGATAGCGGCGTTCGGCGGTGCCGATCTCGGCATAGTTATGCTGCCCCTGTTCGAGCGAGACGTGATTGGCACTGCCCGGCATGCGCGGAAACCGCAGTTGCGCGAGGTCGTCTTCCCACAGGCAGATGGGGCACTTCTCATGGTTTCCCGGCTGGCGCTGGAAAACCCGGTGACCGCAGCAGGGACAGGGATATTTATCGAGATCCATCATATTTCAACCATAGGCCTATCCGGTTTGCTTCGCAAATCCACCAGAATGGAAAACAAAAAAAGGGGCGGTTGCCCGCCCCTTTTTCTACTGCATGCGACTGATCTGTTAGTTGACCTTCGGATCGAGCTCGCCCTTGGCGTAACGTGTCGTCATGGCTTCGAGCGACAGCACCTTGATCTTGCTCGCCTGGCCGGCGCAACCGAAGGCCTCGTAGCGCTGCCTTGCAGATTTCCTTCATGCCCTTGGTCGAGGCGGCGAGCCACTTGCGCGGATCGAATTCCTTCTTGTTCTCGGCCAGGAACTTGCGCACCGCGCCGGTCGAGGCCATGCGCAGGTCGGTGTCGATGTTGACCTTGCGCACGCCGTGCTTGATGCCCTGCACGATCTCTTCCACCGGCACGCCGTAGGTCTCGCCCATGTCGCCGCCGTAGGTGTTGATGATCTTCAGCCATTCCTGCGGCACCGAGCTCGAGCCGTGCATCACCAGGTGCGTGTTCGGGATGCGCTTGTGGATCTCCTTGATGCGCTCGATGGCGAGGATGTCGCCGGTCGGCGGACGGGTGAACTTGTAGGCGCCGTGGCTGGTGCCGATGGCGATGGCCAGCGCGTCGACCTTGGTCTTCTTCACGAAGTCGGCGGCCTCTTCCGGATCGGTCAGCAGCTGCGAATGATCGAGCTTGCCCTCGGCGCCGGAGCCGTCCTCTTCACCGGCCATGCCGGTTTCGAGCGAACCCAGGCAACCCAGTTCGCCTTCCACCGAAACGCCGCAGGCAGTGCGCCATGTCGACGACGCGCTTGGTGACGTCGACGTTGTATTCGTAGGTGGCCGGGGTCTTCATGTCTTCTTTCAGCGAGCCGTCCATCATCACCGACGAGAAACCGAGCTGGATGGAGCGCTGGCACACCGCCGGGCGAGGCGCCGTGGTCCTGGTGCATGCACGACCGGGATATGCGGCCATTCCTCGATCGCGGCCAGGATCAGGTGGCGCAGGAACGGCGCGCCGGCGTATTTGCGCGCGCCGGCCGAGGCCTGCACGATCACCGGGCTGTCGGTTTCGTCCGCCGCTTCCATGATGGCGCGCATCTGTTCGAGGTTGTTGACGTTGAACGCCGGAACACCGTAGGCATGTTCGGCGGCGTGGTCCAGCAGTTGGCGTAGTGTTACCAGTGCCATAACAAACTCCTCTTGATCTTGTATGCGTTGAAAAAAAGTCCTGCGGTTACGTAAATTCCGGCAGATTCCCCACCATGGCGATCTTCATGGCATTGGTGCCGCCCATCACGCCCGTCAGGTCGCCCTTGGTGATGATGACCAGGTCGCCGTCGCGCACAGTGCCCCGGCGGCGACAGTTCATCGATCGCCTCCTTGTTGACCAGTCGCATGATCCGACGTTGTGACTTCGAAGCGACCGGGTAGACGCCGCGGTAAAGACGTCACCTTTCTACGCGTCTCGACTTGGCTCGTCAAGGCGTAGATCGGCACGCCGGAACTGATGCGCGACATCCACAACGACAGTAGACCCAGATTCTGTAAGGGCGGCGATGGCCTTCACGCCAGATGATTGGCGGTATACATCGTGGCCATGGCGATGGCCTCGTCGACGCGCTTGAACATGGCGTCGCATGCGATGCGCGGACATGGTGACTTCGGGCTCCTGCTCGGCCACGCGGCAGACCCGGTCCATGGCCACGACCGCCTCCACCGGATACTTGCCCACGGCGGTCTCGGCCGACAGCATCACCGCATCGGTGCCGTCGATCACGGCGTTGGCGACATCGGACACTTCGGCGCGCGTCGGGATCGGATTTTCGATCATCGACTCCATCATCTGCGTCGCGGTGATCGACACCTTGTTGTGTTCCCGGGCCAGCTTGATCAGCGCTTCTGAATCGGCGGCACGGCGGCATCGCCGATTTCGACACCGAGATCGCCGCGCGCGATCATGATCACGTCCGCGGCATCGATGATCTCCTCGATGTGCGTCAACCGCTTCGGCGCGCTCGATCTTGGCGATGATCCCGCCGTGACCGCCGGCCGCGCGCAACAGCTGCCTGGCCTCGTTCACGTCATCGGCGCTGCGCGGGAAGGAAATGGCGACGTAATCGGCCTGCATCCGGGCGGCCGCGCGGATGTCCTCGCGATCCTTGTCGGTCAGCGCCTTCGCCGACAAGCCCGCCGCCCTGACGATTGATGCCCTTGTTGTTCGAGAGTTCGCCGCCGACCACCACGCGGCAAATCACCTTGCTGCCGATCTACCTCGTCCACCCACAACACGATGCGTCCGTCGTCGAGCAGCAAGGTGTCGCCGCGTTCGACGTCCTGCGGCAGGGCCTTGTAGGTGATGCCCACGCGCTCCTGGTTGCCGGCATCGAGCGGATCAGTCCACGTCCAGGGTGAAACGTCTCGCCTTCCTGCAACGTGACACCGGCCGTTCTTGAATTTGCCGATGCGGATCTTCGGCCCCTGCAGGTCGACGAGCACGCCGACTTGCGCGCCCGTGCGCCTTGGCGCGCTCGCGCACGGTCTCGGCGCGCTGCATGTGGATCTTCGGGCCCCTCATGCGAGAAGTTGAGGCGCACCACGTCCAGGCCGGCCTCGATCATGCTTATCCAGACACCTTCGGATCTTCCGTGGCCGGACCGAGGGTGGCGACGATTTTGGTTCTACGCAGCAGATAAAATCCTTGTGCAAACCAGCCGGCCGTTGCCGGCGGTTTTCGTTGGCTTATCTTCTTGGCCCGTTCTTCGAGCATGGCCACCGCGGGCAGCTTCTTGCCCTCCAGGAATTCCAGGAACGCGCCGCCGGCGGTGGAGATGTAGGACACCTTGTCGTAAATGTCGTACTTCTGGATCGCCGCGATGGTGTCGCCGCCGCCGGCCAGGGTGAACGCGCTGGTGCTTGGCGATGGCCATCGGCGATCGTCTTGGTGCCGGCGCCGAACTGGTCGAACTCGAACACGCCGACCGGGCCGTTCCACACCACGGTGCCGGCCTTCATGATGATGTCGGCGAGTTGCTGCGCGCTCTTCGGGCCGATGTCGAAGATCATGTCGTCGTCGGCCACGTCGCCGGCGTCCTTCAGCACCGCCGGTTCGTTGGCGTCGAACTTCTTGCCGCACCACCACGTCCACCGCGATCGGAATGGTCGCGCCGCGCTTGGTCATTTTCTCCATGAGCGTCTTGGCGGTCGGGATGAGATCGGCCTCGGCCAGCGACTTGCCGATCTTCTTGCCGGACGCGGCCAGGAAGGTGTTGGCGATACCGCCGCCGACCACCAGCTGGTCGACCTTCTCGGACAGCGATTCGAGCACGGTCAGCTTGGTCGAGACCTTGGAGCCGCCGACGATCGCGACCATCGGCCGCTTCGGATTGAGCAGCGCCTTGGTCAGCGCATCCAGTTCTTCGGTGAGCAGGATGCCGGCGCAGGCCACCGGCGCGAACTTGGCGACACCGTGGGTCGAACCCTCGGCGCGGTGCGCGGTGCCGAACGCGTCCATCACGAACACGTCGCACAGCTTGGCGTATTTCTGCGCGGTCTCGTCGACGTTCTTCTTCTCGCCCTTGTTGAAGCGCACGTTCTCGAGCAGCACCAGTTCGCCGGCGGCGACATCGAAACCGCCGTTGATCCAGTCCTTGACCAGGCGCACCGGCTTGCCGAGCTTCTTGGCGAGTATCGTCGGCCACCGGCTTGAGCGAATTCTCTTCGCGAGTATTCGCCTTCGGTCGGACGGCCGAGATGCGACATCACCATCACCTTGGCGCCGGCCTTGAGGCAGTGCTCGAAGGTCGGCATGGAGGCGGTGATGCGCGCGTCGGACGTGACCTTGCCGTCCTTGACCGGCACGTTGAGATCGGCGCGGATCAGCACGCGCTTGCCCTTGAGATCGAGATCGGTCAGCTTGATGAACGGACATTGTAATCACTCCGAGAAATGTTAGCGCGGAGCTAGGCGGCGCATACCGCCGATAATCCGCCGATCGATCCGGCGGGTTACGGCGCCTTCGCGCGCTGACCCGCCCTACATGCTATCGTATTACTTGGCGACGTGCTGCACGAAGCGCAGCATGTTGCAGGTGTAGCCGTACTCGTTGTCGTACCAGGACACGACCTTGACGAAGGTGCCGTCCAGGGCGATGCCGGCTTCGGCGTCGAAGATGGACGGGAGCGCTGCACGCCGCGGAAGTCGGTGGAGACCACCTTCTCGTCGGTGTAAGCCGAGCACGCCCTTCAGCTCGCCTTCCGAGGCCTTCTTCATGGCCGCGCAGATCTGCTCGTAGGTGGCTTCCTTGTTCAGCTCGACGGTCAGGTCGACCACGGACACGTCCGAGGTCGGCACGCGGAACGCCATGCCGGTGAGCTTGCTTGTTGAGCTCCGGCAGCACCTTGCCCACGGCCTTGGCGGCACCGGTGGAGGACGGAATGATGTTTTCCAGGATGCCGCGGCCGCCGCGCCAGTCCTTGCTGGACGGACCGTCGACGGTCTTCTGGGTGGCGGTGGCGGCGTGCACGGTGGTCATCAGGCCGCGCTTGATGCCGAAGTTGTCGTGCAGCACCTTGGCGACCGGGGCCAGGCAGTTGGTGGTGCAGGAGGCGGCGGAGACGATGGTCTCACCGGCGTATGGTCTTGTGGTTCACGCCGTACACGAACATCGGGGTGTCGTCCTTGGACGGGGCGCGACTGCACGACCTTCTTGGCGCCGGCGTTGATGTGCTTCTGGCAGGTTTCCTTGGTCAGGAAGAAGCCGGTGCACTCGATCACGATGTCGGCGCCGACTTCGCTCCACTTCAGGTTGGCCGGATCCTTCTCGGCGGTCAGGCGGATCTTCTTGCCGTTGACGATCAGGTTGTTGCCCTCGACCTTGATGTCGCCGTTGAAGCGGCCGTGCACGGAGTCGTACTTCAGCATGTAGGCCAGGTAGTCTGGGTTCGAGCAGGTCGTTGATGCGCGACGATCTCGATGTCCTTGAAGTCCTTCGCGACCGCGCGGAACACCATACGGCCGATGCGGCCGAAACCGTTGATACCGACTTTGATTGCCATGACCAAATCTCCAGAAAGTTAAATTTGAAAACTCTGAAGATCCGCCGCAAGGTCGCGCAAGATTAATTACAGAATCTCTTCCACCGCCTTCGACGACGTTCTCGCCGGTGAAGCCGAATTCCTTGAACAGCGCGCCGGCCGGGGCGGATTCGCCGAAGCGGTCGAGGCCGACGACCTTGCCGTCGAGCCCGACATACTTGTACCAGCCGTCGGTGACGCCGGCTTCGACCGCCACGCGCTTCACGCCCTTGGGCAGCACCGCTCTCGCGGTAGGCCGCATCCTGGGCGTCGAACGTGTCGGTCGACGGCATCGACACCACGCGCACCTTCTTGCCCTTGGCGGCGAGCAGCTTCTGCGCCTCCACGGCCAGGCCGACTTCGGAGCCGGTGGCGATGATGATCGCCTGCGGGCTTGCCGCCTTCGGCTTCGGACAGCACGTAGCCGCCACGGCGGATGGCGGCGAGCTGCGCGGCGTCGCGCTTCTGGTGCGTCAGGTTCTGGCGCGAGAAGATCAGGCATGCTCGGACCGGTCCTGCGCTCGATGGCGACCTTCCAGCACACGGCCGATTCCACCGCGTCGCACGGACGCCATACCGACATGTTCGGAATCAGGCGCAGGGTCGCGGTCTGCTCGACCGGCTGATGGGTCGGGCCGTCTTCGCCCAGACCGATGGAGTCATGGGTATAGACGAAGATCGAACGGATCTTCATGAGCGCCGCCATGCGCAGGGCGTTGCGGGCGTACTCGGAGAACATCAGGAAGGTGGCGCCGTAGGGGATGAAGCCGCCGTGCAGGGCGATGCCGTTCATGATGGCGGACATGCCGAACTCGCGCACACCGTAATAGATATAGTTGCCGTCGGACACGGTGTTGCTCACGCCCTTCGAGCCCTTCCAGATGGTGAGATTGGAACCGGCCAGGTCGGCCGAGCCGCCCAGGAATTCCGGCAGCACCGGGCCATAACCGTTCAGCGTGTTCTGCGAGGCCTTGCGCGAGGCGATGGTCTCGGCCTTGGCGTCCACGGCCTTGATGAATTCTTCCGCCTTGGCGTTCCAGTCCTTCGGCAGCTCGCCCTTCATGCGGCGCTCGAATTCGGCGGCCAGGTCCGGAAATTCGCCTGCGGTAGTCGGCGAACTTGTCGTTCCAGTGCTTCTCGGCCGCGGCGCCCTTGGCCTTGGCGTCCCAGCCGGCGTAGATTTCCTCCGGAATCACGAACGGCTCGTAATTCCAGCCGAGGTTCTCGCGCGTGGCCTTGATCTCGTCGTCGCCGAGCGGGGCGCCGTGGCAGTCGTGCGAGCCGCACAGGTTCGGCGCGCCGTAGCCGATCACGGTCTTGCAGCAGATCATCGACGGCTTGTCGTTGACCGAGCGCGCCTCGTGGATCGCCTTCCGGATCGCCTCGGCGTCATGGCCGTCGACATCGCGCACCACGTGCCAGCCGTAGGCCTCGAAACGCTTCGGGGTGTTGTCGGTGAACCAGCCCTCGACGTGACCGTCGATCGAGATGCCGTTGTCGTCGTAGAACGCGATCAGCTTGCCGAGGCCCAGCGTGCCGGCGAGCGAGCAGGCTTCGTGCGAGATGCCTTCCATCAGGCAGCCGTCGCCGAGGAATACATAGGTGTAGTGATCGACGATGTGATGGCCGTCGCGGTTGAACTGGCCGGCCAATACCTTCTCGGCGAGCGCCATGCCCACGGCGTTGGTGATGCCCTGGCCGAGCGGACCGGTGGTGGTTTCGACGCCCGGGGCATAGCCGTACTCCGGATGACCCGGGGTCTTGGAATGCAACTGGCGGAAGTTCTTGAGCTCCTCCATCGGCAGGTCGTAGCCGGTGAGATGCAGCAGCGAATAGATCAGCATCGAACCGTGACCGTTCGACAGCACGAAACGGTCGCGATCCATCCACTTCGGGTTGCGCCGGGTTGTGCTTGAGGAAATCGTTCCACAGCACCTCGGCGATGTCGGCCATGCCCATGGGCGCCCCGGGATGTCCGGAGTTCGCCTTCTGCACCGCGTCCATCGCGAGCGCGCGGATGGCGTTCGCCAGCTCGCGCCGATTGGTTAATGCCTTGCCTTCGCCCGCCTTGTGGGCGTGGATTTTCACTGTCATGGATTAATCCTCAATGCTTGAAAACTGGCGGAGCCCGAAACCGGCGATCTTCCGGTCCGCGGCCATCATGGCGCACGGATGACCAATAACAAAATCCCCTTGGCGGAGTTGCATGGTCATCGCCAAAGAGAACGGAAACCGGTTACGTCATATGATTCTTGTCTTCCGGGATTGCCATTTCCCTTCTGTACGGCTCGGCAATCCGCCCTGGTTAGAGGCTCCTCGAACCGCGCGCATTTTCGCTCACACCCGGTTCTAGGGCAAGCCGAACGTCCCTTGGCAATCCGTTATCCGCCCATAAACAAGACTTTGTGAGCTAAACGGGCCTGTGACGATTATCAGGGGAAATCGCGCCGGGATCAGGTTTGGCCCGGCGCGCGGTTGCGGTCGATCCAGGCCTTCCATTCCGAAAACAGCGCCGGCGTCGCCGCGGCCACCACCGAACGTGGCGCGAGACCGTAGCTGAACACCGCTTCGTCCTCGAGCGTGCAGGCATGACCGCCGGCCTCCGCCAGGATCAGGCTGCCGCCGGCGTAATCCCACAGCTTCTGGCCGCCGTGCAGATAGAGATGAAAGCGCCCGTCCGCCAGCCAGCACCACTCGAGGCTGCTCGCGCCGAAATTGCGCTGCGAACCGTAGGGCGGCTGCGCGCCCAGCCGGGCGGCAAGCAGGGGGGCGAGGCGCTTGAAATCCACGCAGGCAATGCAGCGGCGTATCGCCTCCGGCGGGATCGGCTCATGCGCGCCGAGCACGATATCGTTGAGCCACGCGCCTTTCCCGCGGCGCGCCATGAAACATTCGTCGCGCACCGGATCGTAAACCAGGGCGAGTTCCTGCTTCCCGTCGACGAGCAGCGCCAGCGACACGGCGAAATACGGAATACCGGTGGCGAAATTGCTGGTGCCGTCGAGGGGGTCCACGCACCACAAGCCCTTGCCCGCGGTGCCGGTGAGCTGCTCATGCTCGTGCCCCGCCATCTCCTCGCCCAGAAAATCGTATTCCGGCCAGTGATGCGCGAGATCCGACTTCAGGCGCTGCTGCATGGCCACGTCGGCTTCGGTCACCATGCTGCCGTCATGCTTGACGTGACGGATGACATCGGCAAACCGCGGCAACAGTTCTTCGCGCGACGCCGTGCGCACGATGTTCTGAAGCAATATCAGATCGGGAAGCATCAGCGGTTACCGCCCATCAGCTTGATCACCCGCGCTGCGCCTGGAGGCACGATTTTCTGTTCCACCTCGCGCAAGGCCTTGTGGAATTCGCCCTGCGCCCGGCGCATGACCTCCGCGCCCGCCGCCGAGTAATACACCGCTTCATAGGAAACCGGTTCATCGAGGGCGCGGCGCGCCTGCGGTGCAAAGCGCTGCCAGGCGAGTTCGATCATGCGCCGGCCTTCGCGGTCCACGAAGATAAACTCCTCCGCATCCAGCACCGCGAGAAACTGCATGCTGCGCAGCGGCACGAACAGGCAGCCGGTGGCCGCCCGTTTCAGCAGCAGGTGCGCTAGATTGTAAGTCTCGGCTGGCAGCGTGCGCGGTTCGCGCGACAACTCGGGCGGACGGTAGAAAGTCTCCTCGACGATCATGCGTCCCCGGTCCGCTATTCCTGCTTCCACTTGATCGAGCAGCCCATGCTCGGAATCTGGTCCTTCGGCCCGTGGCCGGTCTGGGCAACGGATTTCATCGCCTCGAACAGATCGCGCCGGGCGTTCGGCGCCGGCTCCTTGCGCGACTCGTCCAGCCGTCCGCGGTACTGGAGTTTGAGATCCCTGTTGTAGCCGAAGAAATCCGGCGTGCACACGGCACCGTAGGCCTTGGCAACTTCCTGGGTTTCATCGTACAGATACGGGAACGGGAAATTCAGCTCCTGCGCCACGCGCTTCATGTTGTCGAAAGAATCTTCCGGATAATCCGCGGGATCATTCGACATGATCGCCACGGTGTTAATGCCCTGCGTCTTTCAGCTCGCGCGCATCGCGAATAATGCGATCGAGCACGGCCTTCACGTAGGGACAGTGATTGCAGATGAACATCACGAGCAGGCCGTTTTTTCCGCGGGTCTCGTTCAACGTCCAGATTTTTCCATCCACACCTTTGAGGCGGAAATCCAGGGCCGGCCGGCCGAAATCGCACACCGGGGTTTCAGTACGCACCATGACCTCCAAAATCTTTCTCCACTCGCCCTCTCTACCAAACCACGAAGCCGCTTGGGAATACCTAAAAACCTATTTAACACGGGGCAACTCGCCCTGTATCATCATCCAGTCTATGGATAACGACTCCCTGACGCAACGTGACCTGCGCGTGGTCTGGCATCCCTGCACGCAGATGCATGACCATGAAACGCTGCCGCTCATCCCGATTCGCCGCGGCCAGGGCGTGTGGCTCGAGGACTTCGACGGCAAGCGCTATCTCGACGCCATCAGTTCGTGGTGGGTCAACCTGTTCGGCCACGCCAATCCGCGCATCAACGCCGCCGTCGCCGATCAGCTGCAAAATCTCGAACACGTGATCCTCGCGGGTTTCACGCACGAGCCGGTCGTGCAGCTCTCTGAAAGACTGACGCAGATCGCTCCGAAAGGACTCAGCCGCTGCTTCTACGCGGACAGCGGCTCCGCGGCCGTCGAAATCGCGCTCAAGATGAGTTTTCATTACTGGCACAACCGTGGCGAAAAAAAACGCACACGCTTCATCAGTCTGGCCAACAGCTACCACGGCGAAACGCTGGGGGCGCTGGCGGTGGGCGACGTGGCCTTATATAAGGAAACCTACCGTCCGCTGCTGCTCGAGGCGATCACCGTCAAATCCCCGGATTGTTATCACCGCGAGCCCGGCGAATCCTGGGCCGATTATTCGACGCGCGCGTTTGCCGCGATGGAGGCGGCGCTGGCGCGCCATGCCGGCGAAGTCTGCGCCGTGATCGTGGAACCGCTGGTGCAGTGCGCCGGCGGCATGCGCATGTACGATCCGGTTTATCTCGAAACTGCTGCGGCAGGCCTGCGACAAATATCACGTGCATCTCATCGCCGATGAAATCGCCGTCGGCTTCGGGCGCACCGGCACGATGTTCGCCTGCGAACAGGCCGCCATCGCTCCGGATTTCCTGTGCCTCGGCAAGGGCCTGACCGGCGGCTATCTGCCGCTGTCGGTGTGCCTGACGACGGATGAGGTCTATCAGGCGTTCTACGCGAATTACACCGCGCGCAAGGCGTTCCTGCATTCGCACCGCTACACCGGCAACCCGCTCGCCTGCCGCGCGGCGCTGGCCACGCTCGATATTTTTCGCGACGACGATGTCATCAACCGCAACCGGGAACTCGCGGCACACATGGCGCGCGCGACGGCGCCGTTGGCCGACCACCCGCATGTGGCCGAGGTGCGGCAGACCGGGATGATTCTCGCGATCGAAATGGTGCGGGAGAAAAAAACGCGCGCGCCCTATCCGTGGCAGGAGCGACGTGGTTTATCGGTATACCGCCATGCGCTCGAACACGGCGCGCTGCTGCGGCCGCTCGGCGACGTGATCTATTTCATGCCGCCGTACGTGATCACAACGGAGGAAATCGATCTGCTGGCAAGGGTGGCGCGGGAAGGGATTGATCGCGCCACCGCCTGATACTCAAGCCGGATAAAACACCTTCTTCATCTCGTCCATGTCCGGGATGAGCATCAACTTGCCGCCTACCTTGAGGCCCGCCGCGATACAGGGCAGGTTGGGCAATTCCGAATCGGTGGCCACCGGCTCGCTGTGGCTCAGCGCCTGCGGGCGCGGTTCCGCGGTCGCGAACATCCCGTAGAATTCCCAATCGCTGCGTCCGCTCAGGGGATAAAAGATGACGATCTTGCCGGCCGCAGGACTGGCCGGCTCCGGCATGCCAACCAGCGCTTCAAAAGAAATGACCGGCACCGCGAGCGTGCGCCAGCCAAAGACGCCCTTCAGCCAAGGCTGGCTGAAGGGAACCGGCGTCAGCGTCAGCGGATTGATGACCTCCGCCACGGCCGCGCTGGGAACGATCAGGGTCAATCCATCCAGCGGCACTTCGAGCGAATGCAAACGCGGACCGACACGCGGCTTTTTCATTCCTCCCCCAGGCTTTGCAGATACGCGGCCAGGGCCTTCGGCTCGAAAACCAGCATCGCGCGATGGCCCGTCACCCAGGCCCCGGAAAACAGATGTCCAAGACGCGTGGGCGCGAGGCCCAGGGGCGTGAAGGGCGAAATCACGGTTTCGGCGCGCGGCAGCAGCTGAACCTCGTCGACCGCCAGCCCCACCGCCTGCGGCACCGTATCCAGAAACACCGCACGGTGCCATAGGTGCTGCCGGGTCACGCGCAGAGAGGCGTCGAGACAATAGGCCGGGAGTCGCGTGTTCTGCACCACGCGCCACGCCGCGACATTGCCTTCGGGGGATTTATTGGTGATCAGGTTTTCGCGCTGCTCGATGGTGAAACCGGAGCTGCTCGGCAGCAGGAAACTGGTATCGCCGAGCTGCAGGCGCATGTACTGATTGGGATCGGTCACGGTCGTTTAATCCCGAACACCGGCAGCGCTCCAAGCCATTCAGCCGCCGTGCGCGGGCGGCTCATGTCGTCCTGCCCTTCGCCAACAGGGTGTCTATGTTCTTGTACAACTCATCTTCCTGATAGGGCTTGCTCATGTACATGTCCACGCCCAGATCGAACGCCTTCTGCCGGTGCTTGGCGCCCGCGCGCGAGGTGATCATGATGATCGGGATGTGCTTCAGGTTTTCGTCGGAACGCACGCGTGTCGTCAGCTCGTATCCGTCCATGCGCGGCATTTCGATATCGACGAGCATCACGTCGGGCACGTGGTCGCGCAACTGTTCGACGGCGTCGATGCCGTCTTTGGCGACCAGCACGTCGATGCCGCGCTTCTGCAGGTGCTTGCTCGTGATCTTGCGCACGGTAAGCGAATCGTCCACCACCATGACGACCGGCCGCGCGCGGACCTCTTGCGCCACCTTGCCTTCCGGCCGGTGTTCGAAATAGATGACGTCTTCACGGAACCACAGGCCGGGAATATCCAGGATCAGCACGACACGCCCGTCGCCGAGGATGGTGGCGCCGGCAAGCCCCTTGAGCGCGGAAAGCTGCGGTCCAATGGATTTGATCACGACTTCGCGCGTGCCGCCCAGGCCGTCGACCTGGATGGCGACCTCGCGTGTTCCGGTGCGCGCGATCAGTATCGGCACTTTTTTACCGTTGCGCGGCGTCGAGGGAATTCCCAGACGCTGGCCGAGGTGCATGTACGGGTACACCTGCTCGTTATGGGAAAGCAGCGGATTGTTGCCGACCGCGAGGCTGTCGATCTTTTCGATGGGAAATTCGATGATATTCACCACCGAGCCGAGCGGGAGCGCGAAAAGCTGGTCGCCCACGTAGGCCATCAGCGCCTGCGTGATGGACAGCGTCAGGGGCAGGCGGACGATGAACGTCGTGCCCACGCCGCGCTCGGTGTCCACCGACATGCTGCCGCCCAGTTGCTTCACTTCGCTGTGCACCACGTCCATGCCGACGCCGCGGCCGGAGACATGCGTGACTTTCTCCGCCGTGGAAAATCCGGACATGAGGATGAACTGGATCAGTTCCTCCTCCGTCAGATTGGCGTCGGGTGACATTAGCCCGCGTTCGATCGCCTTGGTACGGATCGCCTCGATATTCAACCCCACCCCGTCATCGGAGAAACGGATAATGACCTCGGTCCCCTCCTGCGAGGTGGCGATGTTGATGCGCCCGTGCGGCGGCTTGCCTTTCTGGCGGCGCACGGCCTCGGATTCGATACCGTGGTCGATGCTGTTGCGAATCATGTGCTCGAACGGCCCGATCATGCGCTCGAGCACATTGCGGTCGATCTCCACCTCGGCGTTTTCCAGATTGAGTTCCACACGCTTGCCCAGCTCGCGCGAGGTCTGGCGCACGATATGCCGCAGACGCGCCGCCTGTGTCGAAAAACTGACCATGCGCGTGCGCATCAAACCTTCCTGCAAATCAGTGTTGATACGCGCCTGTTGCTGCAGCACCGATTCGGCCTCGCCGACGAAGTTACCCAGGCTGTTCTGGATGGTCCCCAGGTCGTGCAAGACTTTCCGTGAGCGACCGCGACAACTGCTGCATGCGGCTGAAGCGGTCGAACTCCAGCGGATCGAAATCGGCGGCACGGCCTTCGGCAACCGCCTCGTGTTCCATGCGGTAGAGAATCTGCGATTCGGACTGGATTTCGAGTTCCCGGATCTGCTCGCGGAAGCGCGTGATGTTACGCGACAGTTCGGAAAGATTGTCGCGAACGCTGTAGATCTGCTGTTCCATGCGCGAGCGTGAAATGCTCACCTCGCCCGCGTAATTGACGAGCTCGTTCAACAGGCTGGTGTTGACGCGCACCTGACCGCGGCGCTCCATTTTTTCCGGCCACTGTTTCTCTTCGGCTTCCTGAAGCTCGCGGCGCTCTTCGATCTCCGCCGCCGTCAACGCCGGGGCTGGTGCCTCGATGGCGGACACGGCGGTTGGCACCGGCTCGGCAACGGGTCGTGCGACCGGCTTTTCCACCGGCTCCTCCCGAGGTGTGCTGATTACCGGTACTGGTGTGGAAACATCGGGAACCTCCGATTCGGGCTGGCCGGAGGACAGCGCCAGCAACTTGGCATTCAGGCCACGAACATCCGGCGCGGGCCTGCCGCTTTG
Organism: uncultured Gammaproteobacteria bacterium; assembly: GCA_963750625.1. Taxonomy (GTDB): domain Bacteria; phylum Pseudomonadota; class Gammaproteobacteria; order Acidiferrobacterales; family Sulfurifustaceae; genus Sulfuricaulis. The sequence goes on from CAVVRV010000030.1 coordinate 39,129, forward strand.
GGCGTGATCGAGCATGGTCACGAGCAAGTCGTGGACTTCGTCGAGCAGGTCAAACAAGTCGCCGTTGGCGGACACTTGACCGTCTTCGATGTGCTTGAGAAGGGTTTCGGTGTTGTGACTCAAATCGCCCATGGTCATCGCGCCGGCCATGCGCGCGCCACCTTTGAGCGTATGCAACGAGCGCTTCAGATCCTGCACCAGCGCCATATCATCCGGACGGCTGCGCCAGCGGGACAGCGCCTCTTCGATGCCGCCGAGAATATCCGTCGCCTCTTCCTGGAAAATTTCCAGCAGCTCGGGATCGAGCTGCTCGGCCGCTGCCGGCGCGGGCGGCGATTCAGGCACCGCAGGAACGGCGGCGGTCGGTGCCGGCACCACGGATTCAACCCGCGGTTCGGGTTCGTGCACAACGGGGGGTGCTTCCGCGGTCGGCTCGCTATCCCAGGGCTCCTCCGGCAACGGCATTTCCGCTGGCGTTTCTTCTTCAACCGCGGAGACGCGTTCCGCGACCGGAGCAGCGGTTTCGGCGGCGGAATCCTTCTGCACCAGATGGATGCTTTCCGCGCGGAGGTCGTGTGAAAGGTCGGCAAAACGCCGCCGCAGATCGCCGGAGGAGGTCGCGCCGGTGTTCATGCGCTCAACCAGATCGGAGACCGCTATTTCGAAACGGGTCGCCAGATCCAGATACCTCTCGGTTAACGGAATGTTTTCGCTCTTGAGCGCGTGCAACAACTTTTCAATTTCCGCGCAGGGCTCGGACATTACATCGAGACCCAGCGAACGGGCATTGCCTTGCAGCGTGTGCACGGAACGGTAAAGGGTGTCCGACACGAAGCACGTTCCGCCGGCTTCGCGGCAGGCGGCGATCTGCTGCCGGATATTGGCGAGATTTCCTTGCGCTTCGGTAGTGAAGATTTCCAGCAAGGTGGGTTCGAGTTTGGGCAAGTCCCCGGTCTCGACGACGGGCGCCGGCGCGCTCGCCGGTGCCACGGTCGGCGACGCGGGAGACGGCGCGGCAGGGGCGGCGCCCGGTTGCGCCAGGGCATGCGCCGTCTCGCGCAGCGCTTCGACATCGATGCCATGCGGTGGCCCACCCGCAAGAACATCGACCATGCGCGGAAGTACATTCAGCATCTGCTCCAATAGCTCAATGATCGCCGGGGAAGGAACGATCTTGGCCTCGCGCACTCTGTTGAGCACGTTCTCCACGGCCCAGGACAGTTCCGCCACCTCGGAGGCGCCCACCATGCGCCCGCTGCCCTTGAGCGTGTGGTAACCGCGGCGCAGCTCAGTCAGCGCATTCTGATTATCGGTATCCTCTCGCCAGACAATGAATTTATTTTTGATGTTCTCGATCACTTCGCGCGCATCTTCGACGAAGATCTCCATAATCTCGGCATCGAATTCCTCATCAACCGCGGCGCGTGCCGGGGGAGGAGCGGGAACACGCGCCGGCTCAACCGCTTTGGGAGCGTCGCGGGTGACGGGTACGCTCGCCTCGTGCACGGATGCATCGCGCTCGGATTCGACCTCCGAGGGGGCGGGCATGGCCGGGGACGTGGTACGCAAGGTCATGCGCCGGCCGGCCAACACCGATATGGCCGTAAACGATTGCTTCAGGGTATCGACGATCACTTCTGACATCCGCGACGGATCTTCGGTCACCAGTTCGAGCAGATGGTTCATTTCCGCGCCGATCTTCGCGATCTTTTCCTGCCCCTGCGTCTGGGCCAGCTTGGTGAGTTCATCGAGCTGCCGGCCGAGCGGTTCGCGCGTCGCCTCGTTTTCAGGGTCATCGAGCCAGGACTCGAGGCTGAGACGCACACCGTCGATAAGCAGGGCCGGGTCGCGCTGCTTGCCGTGGCCGCTGCTCAGAGATGCGTCCATCTCCTTGAATGCCGCGTCGATCAGCGCGTCCAGATTCGGCCGGTCGGCGCGCAAGCCTTCGACAAAGGCACCGATCGTGCCGACACACACGGCCAGCCCGTCCATGATGGCGCTGTCAATGATCAGGGCGCCGGACCGTATATCTTCGACGTGCTGCTTCGTCGCCTCCACCAGTTCGGCGGCGCGTGCCTGTCCCAAAATCTGCATCGCCCCCAGAATTTGCGAAAGCAACTGCGGAGCATCGTCCAGCGCCTGTACGCGCGTGGTGTCGGAGGCGAAACCTTCGAGCGCCTCCTCGATGCGTCCCAGGTTGACGCTTACCTCGCCGGCCACCACGTTCAACAATTGCTTGTAATCGGATTCCGTGAGCTCGGCATCCGTAACTTCAAGTCCCTCGGCCTCGGGCGCTTCCCTGGCATCGTCCGGTGCGTGCAACGCGTGCAACCGGTGAACGGCCTCCTCGATCTGCTTCTTCCATTCGGAGGCCGAACGGCTGATGTCGCGAGTGCTGCTCTCAATCATGAGCAGGGCCTCGGCCATGGACATTGAAACCGTTTCGGGATTGGAGATCCGCTTGTCGAGGATGGCACGGCAGACCTGCGACAGTTCGTCCACCAGTGACTTCAGTATCGGCACGTTGAGCATGTCGAGCGTGCCGGACATCTTATGGAACGATTCGAGCAACGGTTCGAGCGACACCGTGCCCCGATTTTCCGGATCGAAATAGGTGGACATCAAGTCCTGCGCTGCCTCGATCTCCTTGCCGAGCGCCGTCGATACCGACTGCAGCGCCTCGGGTGTCGGCAGGTCGCCCGTCGCGGGAACCTCGGCGACACCGCCGGTCAGCAGGAATTCAAGCTCGAACGCCTGGCTCAGCTGCGTGACCTTGGGTCCCGTGGATTTCGCGTGCGCCACGTCCCACAGGATGGCGTTGATGAGAGATTCGGAGGAATGGCGCAATACCGACTTTTCCGCGCCGTCGATGATCTTCTTGATCTGCTGGTCAAGGCGCGCGAAAAGCTTCTTGCGCTCGGCCGTCACTTCCAGACCGTCGTCGATCAGCGCCTCGAGCAGGCCACCGGCGACCCAGAACAGCTGCTCGATCACGGCGAATCCCGCCTTGGCCTGTAACTGCTCGAAGACGTCCATGATGATACGCAGCGGTTGTTTGTTCGACGATATCGCGCAACCAATCGAGCAGCGCGGGCTGGAACGTGCCGCGCAGTTGTTTGGCAAAATCGCGGTATTCCGTCTCCGCCAGTTTCTCCGCCGGCTGGGCGGCGGGCGGCGGACGTACCGAGAGATCGGGCGAGAAAAGTTCGAGCTCCGAGATGGGCGGGGCATTATGTGCGGCGCGCAACTCGTTGATCAGCGTTATATGCTTGAGCGGGACGTCCAACTGGCCGTATTGCAGCCGTGCCAGGTAATCCGGTAGCGTGAGAATGCCGCGCGTCAGGACATCGAAAATCTTCGAATCCGGCACGGCCTTGTCGTTGATGACCGCTTCAGCCAGCGCCTCGGTTTCCTTGGCCAGCATGGCCGCTCCGTCGAGCTCAACCATGAGCAGCGTGCCCACCACTTGATGCAGGTGAGTCGCGCAGAAGCGCAAGCGTGTCTTGTCGGTGGGATTTTCGGCGAACGACTCGAGCGCGAGACGCGCTTGTTTCAGCGTCTCGTCGATCTCGGTCTTGACCCAACCAAGCGTGCTCAGGTCAATTTTGCTGTGCGTACTCATTGAAATAACAAAACTCCGCCGCGTTCCGCCTTCTCGCTCTTCCGGAAGACGTGAAACTCACCGCCGAACCGTGCCACCCGGCGGGCGGCATCAGGCCGGCAGCTTGAAACCCGCCACGGAAGCCTGCAGCTCGCGCGCCAGATCGGAAAGTTTTCCGATGGCTTCCGCCGTCTGCCGGCTGCCCGAAGAGGTCAGCGTGGTCGTTTCCTGAATCTTGGCCATGCTTCCGGAAACGTCGGTCGCCGTTTGCGATTGCCGCTGGGCGTCGCGCGCGATATTCACAATCAGGCTCGAAAGCTGCTCGGACACCGATTCGATTTCGCCCAGCGCCTGTCCCGCGGCATCGGCCAGTCGCGTGGCCTGCACCACGCCGTTGGTCGCCTGCTCCATCGAAGCCACCGCTTCGTTGGTGTCGGCCTGAATGGTCTTCACCAGATCGGCAATCTGTTTGGTCGCTTCGGCCGAACGCTCCGCGAGTCGTTGAACTTCGTCCGCGACCACCGCAAAACCACGGCCCGCCTCGCCGGCCATGGCCGCCTGAATCGCGGCGTTCAACGACAGGATGTTCGTCTGCTCGGCGATGTCATTGATGAGTTCCACGATTTCACCGATCTGCTGCGAGGATTCGCCCAGACGCTTGATGCGCTTGGCGGTTTCCTGGATCTGCTCGCGCATTTCGTCCATGCCCTTGATCGTGTCCTGCACCGCCGCCGCGCCACGCTTGGCGGTCGCCACCGAACCTTGCGCCACTTCGGCGGAGCGTTCGGCGCTCTTCGACATGTCTTCCATCGAACGCGCCATGGCCACCATTTTGCCGGTCGCCTCGGTGATCTGCGCCGCTTGCCGCAACGCGGCTTCGGTCAGTTCGGTCGCCGTCTGGCGTGAGTGCTCGGAAGCCACGGCCACCTGCTGTGCGGCGTTCTTGATGCGCACGACCAGGTTGCGCATTTCGCGCACCGCGTAGTTGATCGAGTCCGCGATCGCGCCCGTGATCTGTTCGGTCACCTCCGGCTGAATCGTGAGGTCACCGTCGGCGAGGTCGCCCATTTCGTCGAGCAGTTTCAAAATCGCGTCCTGACTCTGGCGGTTCTGCTCGGAGCTGTGGTGCGCACGGTCACGGGCGTCCACGACCAGCTTGCGGGCCAGCAGGAACAGAAAGAGTACGGTCGCGAAACCGGCGACGAAGATTGCGGTGCGCACACCGGCGCGTTGCTCGGACAGTCTCGAGTAGGCTTCGACCAGATCCTTCGATTTCTTAAGCAAGGGGTCGGACTGCTCGAATACCGTCTGGCTCGCGCGCTGGGAGACGAACAATTCCGCGGCGTTGCCCAGGATACCTTCGACGTGGTTGTTGATCTCAGCGAAGATGGCGGCCGATTCATCGAGCTTGGGACGCACGCTCGGCGGCGCCACCTTGCGCAGCTTTTCGTCGGTTTCCTTGAAGAGCTTGGCGTCCTTGCCGAATTCGGCGGCGGCCACCGCGGCTTCGTTGCCGCCCTGCGAGAACAGATTGACGTCCTTGGCAATACGCTGGGAGAGCATGCCCTGACGGCTCGCGAGATAAAGCTGGTCCTGCTTCATGCCAGCCTGGGAACCGAGCTCGACAATTTCGTCGGAGGCCGTCAGCAGCATCGGGCTCATCTGGTTGATCGCCATCACCGAGTCATGCATGCTGAAGAGCGATTTCTCCAGCGAAAGAATCTGGTCGACCTGCCCGCGCAAGCCTTCGTTCGGCTTCGGCGACCACATCTTGATGATTTCCTTCAGCTGGTTGTCGGCGATATCCGGCGGGCTTGACGCAACCCCCAGCTCGGGATTTCCGTCGCGCAGCGACGTCACGATGCTGTCAAAGCGGTCGCGTGATTCCTTGAGGGTGCGGAAGGCGGTCGGCTGACCCAATACCGTTTCGCGCGCGTCTTTCGCCAGTCGCTGCGACAACATCAGCAGCTGCGATGATTGCTCGATATATTTGGATTCGCGTTCGGACCGCTGGGCGTTCAGGACCAGCAACCAGATCATGGCGATCATGGCGAGGACCAAACCGCCCAGGAGGAACGACAGGCCGGAAAACATGTTCATGATGCCGCCTGGCAGCAGCGACGCTGCCGGTTTGCCGACATCGACAAACTCGTCTGCCGAGGCCCCGGGCGTCCCACCCGAAAGATCGATAATGTCCTCGGAGGGTTGATCGATCAAGCCGTCCTTCGTTGATTTTTTCCTAGCCATACTGTCCACCTCATCTCATTTGAGATATGTCACCGTTATACATTCATCCAAACAGGCCCGCCCCGGCTTTGCTTCGCGATTCAGGCCGCGACATGCCGGAAAGAATCACTCTCCGCCAGCGATTTCATGTCAAACACTCCCCACAACACGTTGTCACGCAAAAAAGCACCATTCAGCTGGGCCACGACCGGGTCGTCCAGACCGGACAGATCCTGACGTTCCAGCTCTTCGTCGAAATGCCGCAAGCCCAGCACTTCATTGACCAGCACGCCGGCGTTGAGTCCGGGCACGTTCATGATCAGCATGCGCGCTTTCTCATCGAGAAAAACCGGCGGCTTGCCGAAATACTCCGGCAGGTCGACGATCGTGATCAGGTTGCCGCGCACATTGGCCACGCCCTTGAGCCAGGATTTGACGCCCGGAACCAGCGTCGCGGGCGGCGGCGGGAGAATCTCGAGCACATGATCGAGCGGCGTCACCAGCATCATGTCGCCGATCCGGAAACCCACCCCCGACCACAGTTTCGTGACTTCGACTTCCTGCGGGAGCCCGGGGGCGTTTTCCAGACTTTCCTGCTGCATCTTGCGCAGAAGTTCGAACGGGTCCTGTTGGGTTCTGGTCATGGCTAGAGCGTCCTGATCTTCTCCATCAAGACCTTCTCGATAACCGGCTTGACGATGTAATCCTTCGCGCCCTGGCGCAGGCCCCAGGCCTTGTCGGTTTCCTGGCCCTTGGTCGAACAGACGATGACCGGGATGGCGGCGGTTTCCGGATCCTTGGTGATCGCGCGCGTGGCTTCGAAACCGCTCATGCCCGGCATCACGATATCCATGAGAATCAGGTCGGGCCTTTCCTGCTTCGCCTTGGCGATGCCTTCTTCCCCGCTGGTCGCGGTCACGACCGTGTACCCGTTTTTCTTGAGCATCTCGCTCATCAGATGGGTGTCCGTCGCCGAATCATCCACGATCAATACTTTTTTGATGGCCATATGACAGCTCCATGCGTTTCGTTTTTAAAATCCCCGGCGCGTCGGGCGCACCCGGCCCGATCAGTGCACATACTTGTTAATCACATCAATCAGCTCTTCCTGGGTGAACGGTTTGTTGACGTGTTCTTCCGATCCGGCGATCCGCCCGCGGGCGCGATCGAAGAGTCCGTCCTTGCTCGACAACATGATGACCGGCGTGTCCCGGAATTTCTTGTTGTTCTTGATCAACTGGCAGGTCTGGTAGCCATCGAGCCGTGGCATCATGATGTCGACGAAAATAATGTCCGGATTGTTATCGGTGATCATCGACATGGCCTCGAACCCGTCGGCGGCCGTGTAGACTTCGTAGCCGGCCTTCTTCAGCAACGCCTCGGCCGTGCGCCGTATCGTGTTGCTGTCATCGATAATCATCACTTTGATGCTCACGTGCGCTATCCTCGCCGAAACTCTGCCCATTGGACGCAATTCTCCACCCCAACACGCGAAATCCGGTCGGTTAGTGATGTAATTTGTGCAATTATTTTCCTATAACAATGATTTGGTAGCACAAATACCACCCAAAATCCATGCACTGGCCTGTGCCGGCTCACCCTACTCAATATAGTCCATGCTTTGGCCAGTCGTCCCGAAACAGCCCGCGGCCCTTAACCCTATCAAGAGGCCCCCAAGGAGGCGGCAAAAATGGCCAAATAGCAGCATGAATCGTGCCATGGCGCCCGCTGGACTTAACTTGAAGCAAGGCAATCGGCTACCATGGGGCCAAGACCAGTCATGACGCCAATACCAGGGAACCATGGGTAACGACTCTCGGCCTGCCGTTCCACATCTGACCACGGCCCTGACCGGGCCGTTGCAGAAGATTGAAACCCACCTGCTGCAAAACCAGGCCGGGATCGAGCGCTGGTTCCGTTCCCAGTGGCAGGAGACCCCGGCGCCCTTTTATTGTTCCGTGGATCTGCGCAATGCCGGTTTCAAGCTGGCGCCGGTGGACACCAACCTGTTTCCGGCCGGGTTCAACAATCTCAACCCGGCCTTCCAGTCACTCGCGGTCCAGGCGGTCCAGGCGGCGCTCGAGCGTATCTGTCCGAGCGCCGGTGGCGTGCTGGTCATTCCCGAGAACCACACGCGTAACCTTTTCTACTTCGAAAGTCTCGCCACCCTCGTCGAAATCCTGACCATGGCCGGCCTGCGCGTGCGGCTCGGTTCGATGCTGCCCGATCTGCGCGAACCGAAAATCGTGGAGCTTCCCTCCGGACGGCGGCTCACGCTCGAACCGCTCGTGCGCCAGGAAAACAAGATTACGGTAACCGACTTCGATCCCTGCTTCGTGTTGCTGAACAACGATCTGTCCGGCGGCTTGCCGCCGATCCTGCAAAACCTCGAACAGCCCGTCGCCCCGCCGCTGTCGCTCGGATGGTGGAAGCGCCTGAAGTCGAATCACTTCGCCCACTATCATCGCATTGCCACGGAATTCGCCGACCTGATCAAAATCGACTCATGGCTCATCGATCCGATCTTCCGCAAGTGCGGCAAGATCAATTTCGAAAAACGCACGGGCGAGGAGTGCCTGGTCAATTACGTCGAAGAAGTGCTGGCCGCGACCCGCCTCAAATACCGCGAGAACGGGATCGACCAGGAGCCCTTCGCCATCGTCAAGGCCGACGCCGGCACCTACGGCATGGCAATCATGACCGTCAAGAGCGCCGATGACGTGCGCGCGCTCAATCGGAAACAGCGCAACAAAATGGCGCACATGAAGGAAGGACAGGCCGTCACCGACATCATGGTGCAGGAAGGAGTGTACACCTTCGAGACCTGGGGCGCGAAGAACGCGGTCGCCGAACCGGTGGTGTACATGATCGACCACTTCGTCATCGGCGGCTTCTACCGCGTGCATACCGAACGCCGCACCGATGAGAATCTGAATGCCCCCGGCATGCAGTTCGAACCGCTCGCCTTCGCCGACCCCTGCAGTTATCCCGACCCGCACCAGGCACCCGATGCCAATCCCAACCGATTCTACGCCTATGGTGTCCTGGCGCGCCTGGCGTTGCTCGCCGCGGCGCGCGAATCCAAGGAAGCCGCCCAGGCGCCGGCACCGGCTTCTGAAGGCATGAAAAAAGCAAGCGTCTGAACCGTAACAATCCGCCCTCTCGGAATGACAAGACGAGCGAAGCAGGGCTACTGTCATATATCAAGACGAACGAGTAGGGCTACTGATCTTATGACAGGACGAACGAGTAGGGCTACATTGATGACACTCCGGCTTGGCGTAGTGATGGACCCGATCGGGTCGATCAAGATTAACAAGGACAGCACATTTGCCATGCTGCTCGAGGCCCAGGCGCGCGGCTGGCCGATTCGCTACATGGAACAACAAGACCTGTTCCTGCGCGACGGGCAACCGTTCGCACGGCAGCGTTCGCTCAAGCTGTTCGATAATGCCGAGTCGCTGGTTCGAATGGGGCGAGGAAAGCACGGAATCGCTTGCCGCGCTCGATGTCATCCTGATGCGCAAGGACCCGCCGTTTGACATGGAGTACATTTACACCACGTATCTGCTCGAACGCGCCGAGGACGCCGGCGTGCTGGTGGTCAACAAACCGCGCAGTCTGCGCGACGCCAACGAAAAACTTTTCACCGCCTGGTTTCCGCAGTGCACGCCGCCCACCCTGGTGACGCGCTCCGCCGCGCGCATTCGCGGCTTCCTCGCCGAACATGGCGACATCATCCTCAAACCGCTCGGCGGCATGGGCGGCGAATCGGTATTCCGTCTGCGCCGCGGCGATCCGAACACGAACGTGGCGCTCGAAACCCTGACCGCCGATGAAACCCGCTTTGCCATGGCGCAGCGCTTCATCCCCGAAATTGCCCAGGGCGACAAGCGCATCCTGCTGGTCGACGGCGAGCCCATTCCCTACGCGCTGGCCCGCATCCCGGCCGAGGGCGAAACCCGCGGCAATCTCGCCGCCGGCGGCACCGGGGTCGGCGTGCCGCTCAGCGAGCGCGACCGCTGGATCTGCGCGCAAGTCGGTCCGGTGCTGCGCGAGAAGGGGCTGCTGTTCGTGGGACTGGACGTCATTGGCGATTACCTGACGGAAGATCAACGTCACCAGCCCGACCTGCATCCGGGAACTTGACCGGCTTTACGGACTCCATATCAGCGCCGGGCTCATGGATGCCATCGCCGCGCGGCTTTCCAAGCTGAAGGTACGCCGGCCAGGTTAAGATATACTTTCCATATTATTAAGAATTACTAAAAAATATATTCGACAGGATCAACAGGATTTCTCAGGATTTACAGCATTAAGGATTCTGATTTTTTCTTTTTGTATTAAGGGCTACATATTTCAGAGTGATCATTGTATTTCGCGCATGACGGCCCAAACAATTTCAGGTCTTTCACAAAACGACCGTCTCGGGGTGAGCGTCTTCGGCTCATTCCTGGTGCACATGGTCGTGATTCTGGGCGTCACCTTTACTTTGCCCATATTGCGTAACTTGCCGGGATTGCCGACGCTCGAAATCACGCTGGTACAAACCTCGAGCGACAAGCGCACGCTGGACCCGGAGTTCCTCGCCCAGGCCAACCAGGACGGCGGCGGTGACAGCGACACCCCCGAGATCGCCAAGAATCCGCTACCGGTACGCGAGATCAGTCCGGTCAACCGTGACTTCCCGACGTTCCAATCCGTTCCTCAAAAGCGCGTGCCGTCCGAACGCGAAATGACCGCGCTGCTTTCCCAGGACGCCACCCGGAAAATCAAGGCGCAAGACGCCAAGCCGGACAAAAAAGAGTTGCAGTTGCAACCGCCCAACCTCGGTCTCATGGCGCGGGCGGAACTACTTCAGGAACGCGCGCGCCTGAACGCCGAGATCAGCCGCACCTGGCAGGAGTACCAGAAACGTCCACGGCATAAGTTTCTGAACGCCCGCACGCAGGAATATAAATTCGCCGCCTACATGGACGCCTGGCGCGCCAAGGTCGAAAGCGTCGGCAATCTCAATTATCCCAGCGAGGCAAAGCGACGCCATTTGACGGGCAACCTGTTGCTCGACGTGGCGCTCAATGCCGACGGCAGCATCAACGAAATCTCGATCCGGCGCTCTTCCGGCCAGCAGATCCTCGACGATGCCGCCATTCGCATCGTCGAACTCGCCGCGCCTTTTGCGCCCTTCCCGTCCGAGATTCGCGCAGATCTGGACGTGCTGCATATCACCCGCACCTGGAAATTCAACGAATCCGGACTCACCAGCGAAAACTAGGTGTCTTGAGTCTGGCAGCCGACTGCCGGATACTGTGGCACATGAATGACACGAATTCGCTTGCCAACCATTTCCTGATCGCGATGCCGAATCTCGCGGACGCGAATTTCGCGCGCAGCGTCACGCTCATTTGCGAGCATTCGGAAGAGGGCGCCATGGGTGTGGTGATCAACCGCCGGATGGATCTGCATCTCGGCGAGATTTTCGAACAGCTCGGCATCGAGACGAACCCGGAGAGCCACGCCGATACCGCCGTCTATTTTGGCGGTCCGGTGCAGAACAACCGCGGCTTCGTGCTGCATGAACCCCTCGGTAACTGGGAATCCACCCTGTCGGTGACTGACAGGTTCGGCGTATCCACCTCGCGCGACATCCTCGAGGCGATTGCGGAAAATCGCGGCCCGGAAAAATTCATGGTGGCCCTCGGTTACGCCGGCTGGGGCGCGGGGCAGCTCGAGCGCGAGATCGCCGAAAACTCCTGGCTCTCCGGACCGGCCAGCCGCGAAATCATATTCAACCTGCCAGCAGAACACCGCTGGAAAGCGGCGGCCCAACTCGTGGGCGTGGACCTCACCACACTATCCGGCGAGGCGGGCCACGCGTGAAATCCGGGTCCGCACCCGGTAAACTCTTCCCCATCGATCCGACACCATCATGTCCCGTCGCAAAACGGCGGTGACCTATCTCGCCTTCGACTATGGGGAAAAATACATCGGGGTGGCCGTCGGGAGCCGCCATTCGCGCCTGGCCGAGCCCCTGACGACCCTGCGCGGAAGCGCCAAAAACCCGGACTGGGTGCGCGTTTCACAGTTAATCGAGGAATGGCGGCCGGACGCGCTGGTGGTGGGTCTGCCGCTCAATATGGATGGCAGCGACAACCCCATGACCCGCGCCGCCCGGGCGTTTGGACAACGCCTCAAGGACCGCTACAATTTGCCGGTACATATGGTGGATGAACGCCTCTCAACGCTGGTCGCCCGGGATATCCTGAACGAGGCCGGCGTTCCCATGAGGCGCCACAAATCCCGTCTCGACAAAGTGGCGGCCCAGACCATCCTGCAGGCCTTCCTGAACGAACTCCCTGGAGATTCTCCGTGACGGTGGCGGTCGACATCGACGCCGCCATGACGCGCATGGTCGAGCAGTTGCGCCCGATGCTCAAGCGCGATCCGCTGATGGTCGGCATCCACACCGGTGGCGTATGGGTCGCCGAGCGCCTGCATCAATTGCTGGAATTCAAAGAACCGCTTGGCACGCTCGACATCTCTTTCTACCGCGACGACTTCACGCGCATCGGCATGAACCCGCAGGTCCGCACCTCGCACCTGCCGGTGAACGTCGAGAATCGGCATTTGATCCTGGTGGATGACGTGCTGCACACCGGACGCACCATCCGCGCCGCGCTCAATGAAATCTTCGACTACGGCCGGCCGGCTTCCGTGATGCTCGCCTGCCTGATCGAGCGCGGCGGGCGCGAACTGCCCATCGAGCCGCAGGTGGTGGGCGAACACGTCAAGCTCGGCAAGAACCAGCACGTCAAGCTGCTCGGGCCGGATAAACTCGAACTGCGCATCCAGGAGGCCAACGGGTGACACAAAACCTTCAGTTCGATGACGCCGGCCGGTTGCGCCATCTGCTCACCATTGAAGGTCTCTCCCGTCAATCCATTCTTGAAATTCTCGACACCGCCGAGTCCTTCATCTCGGTGGGCCAGCGCGAGATCAAAAAGATCCCGCTGCTGCGCGGCAAGACCGTCGTCAACCTGTTCTTCGAATCCAGCACCCGCACGCGCACCACCTTCGAGATCGCCGCCAAGCGGCTGTCGGCGGACGTCATCAATCTGAATGTCGGCGCCTCGAGTACCAGCAAGGGCGAGACCCTGCTCGATACCATTCGCAATCTCGAGGCGATGCACACCGATCTCTTCGTGGTGCGGCACGCCGAATCCGGCGCGGCGCACATGATCGCGCGTCATGTGCCCGTCGCACGTGCACATCATCAATGCCGGCGACGGCCGCCACGCGCACCCCACGCAAGGCCTGCTCGACGTGTTCACCATCCGCCGACACAAGGGCGCTTTCGAAAAACTCAAAGTGGCCATCGTCGGCGACATTCTGCACTCGCGCGTGGCGCGCTCCCAGATTCAAGCTCTGAAAGCGCTGGGCGTGGCGGAGCTGCGCGTGGTCGCCCCGAAAACCCTGCTGCCCATGGCGGTCGAGAAACTCGGGGTACACCCGTACACCCGCATGGAAGAGGGTCTCGACGGGGTGGATGTGGTCATGATGCTGCGCTTGCAACGCGAACGCATGCAGGGGGCGCTTATTCCCAGCGAACAGGAATACTTCAATCTGTACGGACTTACGCCGGCGAAACTGGCGTTGGCGGCAAAAAATGCCATCGTCATGCATCCCGGCCCGATGAACCGCGGTCTGGAAATCGATTCGGCCGTGGCCGACGGTCCACAGTCCGTGATCCTGCCACAGGTGACTTACGGCATCGCCGTGCGCATGGCGGTGATGTCGCTGATCATGGGCGGATCGGCCGAACCCGCGGGAGGGAGACGCTGACATGGGCCTGGTAATCAAAAGCGGGCACCTGATCGACCCGGCCAACGGCGTGGACGGCCAGAAAGATCTCTACATCGATGACAACGGTTTTGTCATCGGTGTCGGCAAGGCGCCGCCGGGATTCAAGGCGAAGAAGACGCATCGACGCGCGCGGCAAGATCGTCTGTCCGGGCCTCGTGGATTTGCGCGCGCGCCTGCGCGAACCGGGCCTCGAGCACAAGGCCACGATTGAATCCGAGGTGCATGCCGCGGTCACCGCCGGCATCACCACGCTTTGCTGTCCGCCCGACACCCACCCGGTGATCGACACGCCGGCGATGGCGCAGATGATCCAGTCACGCGCCTGGCGCTTCGAGCTGACTTTCATCCATCCACTGGGGGCGCTGACACAGGGCCTGGAAGGCAAACGGCTTACCGACATGGAAGCGCTCGATGAGGCCGGCTGTGTCGGGTTTACCAACGCGCTCGCGCCCATCACCGACACACTCGTGATGCGCCGCGCCATGGAGTACGCCGCGACCCTCGATCTCACGGTGTTCCTGCATGCCGAAGATCCGTGGCTGCGTAACGGCGGCTGCGTGCATGAAGGCGAGATCGGTACACGCTTGGGGCTTCCGGGCATACCGGAGGCGGCCGAAACCGTGGGCGTGGCGCGCGATCTGGCGCTGATCGAACAGACCGGCTGCCGGGCGCACTTCTGTGGCCTGTCGAGCGCACGCGCCGTGGTCATGGTGGCCGAAGCGCGAAAAAATGGTCTGCCCGTCAGCGCCGATGTCACGGCGCATCATCTGCACCTGACCGAGCACGATATCGGCGACTTCAATACCCTGTGCCATGTGCGCCCGCCGCTGCGCGGCACGCACGATCGCAAGGGATTACGCAAGGCGCTGAAAACCGGCGTCATCAGCGCCATCTGCTCTGATCACCAGCCGCACGAACCGGACGCCAAGCTGGCTCCCTTCGCCCAGTCAGAACCGGGTATCTCGGGCCTGGAAACCTTGTTGCCACTGACGCTCAAGCTGGTGGACGAGAAACTGCTAACGTTGAATGAAGCGGTCGCACTGCTGACGCATAAACCCGCAGAAATAATCGGGGTGGATACAGGGCATCTCGGCATCGGCGCCACGGCGGATGTCTGCATCTTCGACCCCGAAGCGCGATGGGTGCTGACGGAAGACAAAATTGTCTCCCGTGGTCACAACACACCTTTCCTGGGTCAGGAATTCCGCGGACGCGTGACGCACACGCTCATTGGCGGCAAACTCGTGTTCGAACTTTAGCCCGAAGATCCACACCGCAAAACAAAAAGCCCCGTAAGGGGCTTTTTGTTTTAGTCGCGTTGCCCGATGAGTCTCTCGCTCCAGCCAGGCGGATGGCAGTGTTTTATTTGAAGGTCACGTTACGCATGGACTCGCCGAGCTCGCGGCTCTTCGAATCTTTGCCTTCGAGCTTGATACGGAGTCTCACGTCATTGACCGAATCGGCATTGCGCAGCGCATCGTCGTAGGAGATGAGATCGGCCTCATACAGACTGAACAGCGACTGGTCGAAGGTCTGCATGCCGGCCTCGGTGGACTTGCCCATGAGATCCTTGATCTCCGGAATCTTGCCTTCCATGATCAGGTCGGCGACCAGCGGCGAATTGATCATGACCTCCACTGCCGGCACACGCCCCTTGCCGCTCTTCATCGGAATCAAACGCTGCGAAACAATGCCCTTCAGGTTGAGCGCCAGGTCCATCAGCAGCTGGTTGCGCTTCTCCTCGGGAAAGAAGTTGATGATGCGATCGAGTGCCTGGTTGGCGTTGTTCGCGTGCAGCGTGGACAAACACAAGTGGCCGGTTTCGGAAAACTGGATCGCGAGGTCCATGGTCTCGCGCGAGCGGATTTCCCCGATCAGGATCACGTCCGGCGCCTGGCGCATGGCGTTCTTGAGCGCCACCTCGTACGACGCGGTGTCGACCCCGACTTCGCGCTGATTGACGATGCAGTTCTTGTGGTCGTGCACGAATTCCACCGGGTCTTCGATGGTGAGGATATGACCATAACTGTACTCGTTGCGATAACCGATCATCGCCGCCAGCGAGGTGGATTTGCCCGAACCGGTGCCGCCGACGAACAGGATCAGGCCGCGTTTGGTCAGCGCCAGATCCGCCAGCACCTTGGGCAGATGCAGGTCGTCAAAACGCGGGATATCGGTGTTGATCGTGCGCAGTACCATGCCGACGCGCTGTTGCTGCATGAACACATTCACGCGAAACCGGCCGATCTCTTGCGGGGATATCGCAAAGTTGCACTCGTTGTGCGCCTCGAACTGCCGGCGCTGATCCTCATTCATGATGCCATAGGCGAACGCGCGCGACTGCTCGGGCGTCAACGCCTGCTTTGTCACCGGCATGATCTTGCCATCGACCTTGATGGAAGGTGGGACCCCGGCCGTGATGAACAGGTCGGAGGCCTTCTTGTGATGCATGAGCTTGAGGAGATCGATGAAATTCATTTGGTTCTGCTCCCGGCCGCCGTCACGGCCGCCGCGCGTAAACACGTCTTTGTTCGCGGCCACGGTGCGGGCGTCGTCCACGTGGATCTGGCGCGTGCGCACCATATCCTGCAGGCACTGATCCAGCGTCTGCATGCCGACGTTCTGGCCGGTCTGGATGGACGAATACATTTGCGCCACCTTGTTTTCACGAATCAGGTTACGGATCGCCGGCGTGCCAATCATGATCTCGTGCGCCGCCACGCGCCCGCCGCCGATTTTCTTGAGCAGGGTTTGCGAAATCACGGCACGCAACGATTCGGAAAGCATCGCACGCACCATATCCTTCTCGGCCGCCGGGAACACGTCGATGATACGATCGATGGTCTTGGCCGCGGAGCTCGTATGCAAGGTTCCGAATACCAGGTGGCCCGTCTCGGCGCCGGTCAACGCCAGCCGGATCGTCTCCAGATCGCGCATTTCACCCACGAGAATGACGTCGGGATCCTCGCGCAGGGCGGAGCGCAGCGCATTGTTGAATCCCAGGGTGTCCTTGCCGATTTCGCGCTGATTGATCAGGCAGTTCTTGCTGGTGTGTACGAATTCGATCGGGTCCTCGATGGTAAGAATATGCGCGTGTTCCGTTTCATTGACATGATTGACCATGGCCGCCAGCGTCGTGGACTTTCCCGAACCGGTCGGACCGGTCACCAGCACCAAACCGCGCGGTTGATCGGCAATCTGCTTGAACACCGGCGGCGCGTTCAGCTGTTCCAGCGTCAGCACCTTCGAGGGAATGGTTCGGAACACCGCGGCCGGGCCACGGTTCTGGTTGAAGGCATTGACGCGGAAGCGCGCGATGTTGGGCAACTCGAAGGAAAAATCGGTTTCAAGAAACTCCTCGAAGTCCTTCTGCTGCTTGTCCGACATGATGTCGTAGATCATGTTGTGGACGGTACGATCGTCCAGGGGATCCACGTTAATGCGCTTGATGTCGCCGTCCACGCGGATCAGCGGCGGCAGACCGGATGACAAATGCAGGTCCGAGGCGTTCTGTTTAAAGGCAAACGCCAGTAGCTCGGCGATATCCATTCAGGTTCTCCGGGGGCCGCGGATGATTAAAAACGTTATAAATTCGACCCTTGCATTAATTTCTAGTCTATTCCGGCCCGTCCTGCAAACAGTTGCCGGCCCGCCGGTCGGTAAATTTCGGGCTTTCTAGCGCCTGCGCAGCCGGGATTTTGACTTCCGTTCGCCGGAGCGGCGCTTTAAACTTCGCCGGCCATGACCATCCATTCCACGAATACGGCTCATCCCCTGGTTGGTTTCATCGGCGCCGGCAACATGGCGCGCAGCCTGACAGGGGGGCTGCTGAAAAACGGCTGGAAGAAAGACCAAATCATCCTCTCTGACCCCGAGCCGGCCCAGCGCCAGGCCATTGAAACCGTGCTCGGCATCAAGGCCTTCGCCGACAACAGCGAAGTCGCGGCTCGCGCCGATCTCCTCGTGCTCGCGGTTAAACCGCAGATTCTCGCGGATGTGACCAAGCCCCTGGCACCCACAGTACAGAAGAAAAAACCGCTCGTCATCACCATCGCCGCCGGCGTACGCATCGAGGATATCGACCGCTGGCTCGGCGGCGGACTCGCCATTGTGCGGGCCATGCCCAATACCGCCGCCTTGATCGGCAGCGGCGCCTCGGGCCTGTACGCCAACGATCGCGTCAACGACGACATGCGCAATCAGGCCGAATCCATCTTGCGCGCCGTGGGCGTCACGGTCTGGCTTGAGGACGAATACCTGATGGACGTGGTGACCGCCCTGTCCGGCAGCGGACCGGCGTATTTCTTTCTCGTCATGGAAGCGCTCGAACAGGCAGCCATCGAATCGGGTCTCGATCCGAAACAGGCAAGATTGCTCACGCTCGAGACCGCCTTCGGCGCCGCCAAGATGGCGCTGGAAGGTCACGAGGAGCCCGCGCAATTGCGCCGCCGTGTCACTTCGCCCGGTGGCACGACCGAACAGGCGGTGAAAGTCCTGGAAGAAGGCGGCCTGCGGCGTCTGTTCAAAAACGCCATGCAGGCGGCCGGTGACCGGGCGCGCGCCATCGCCGACATGTTTGGGAAGGGCGCATGACCACGTTTTTCACCGAGGCCGCCGCTCTCATCATCGAGGTAGTTTTCGGTCTCTATATTCTGGCAGTCCTGCTGCGTTTCCTGTTCCAGCTCGTGCGCGCGGATTTCTACAATCCAATATCCCAGTTCCTTGTGGCGCTCACCAACCCGCTGCTGAAACCCCTGCGCCGCGTCATACCGGGGATGTACGGCATCGATGTTGCCTCGCTGGTGCTGCTGGTGGCGCTCAAGGGTCTGGAGGTATTCCTCATCTTCTCGCTCGGCGGCTATGCGCTCGAGCCGCTGCCGGTAATCATCGCAGCGGTGGTGGATCTTTTGCGGCTGACAATCAATATCTTCTTCTATGCCATCCTGGTGCGCGTGATCCTGAGCTGGTTCATGCCTTATGGCGTGCGCCAAAACCCTGCTGGCGACCTGCTGGTGAGTCTCACGGAGCCGCTGATGCGCCCGGCACGCCGACTGATTCCGCCGGTCGGCGGACTGGATCTGTCCCCGATCGTGGTGCTTGTGGCACTGCAGCTTTTGCAGCTTGCCCTGGCGCATCTACTGCGCTAGCGACCAGTGCCCGAGGTGAAGGATTTCGGAGACGGCAACCCGGTACCACGGGATCTGGCGGTTACGTGAGCTGGTTCCGCCGGGATGGATCGGACCTCATACTTCAGGTACGGGTCCAGCCACGCGCCAGCAACGATGCCTTGGCTGGGGTGATTGGCGATCGTCTGAAAGTCCGGCTCACGGCCCCGCCCGTCGAAGGCCGGGCGAATGAACATCTCATCGTCTATCTGGCCAAGCTTTTCGGGGTCCCTAAAAACAGCGTGATCCTGGAGCGGGGCGACACCTCCAGGCAAAAACAGCTGCGCATCCGCTCGCCGAAAAAGCTGCCCGAAAACCTCGACTGGGATATCTAGCCCCTTCTCCCCCCCTCCCACCCCCGGCGAGTTCTTCCACGCGGGGGCTGGATATAGTTCTTATTTAAGTTTATATTCTAACCACCTGTATTAAAGGGGGATTCAATATAATGATAAGCGCGCAAAAGCTAGCAGAACGGCCCCGGCTGGCCATCAATGAATTCAGTCGACGATTGGGGGATTACAAACGCTGGCGCGACGAATTAATCGAAATCATCAACGAATACCAAACGTGGGTGGAAAGCCACGGGCTCGCCAGCGGCGAGGAGGATTTGCAGCTTTACGAGCTCATCGACGCACTCCGCACCGACAAGCTCACCATCGCGCTGGTGGCCGAATTCTCCCGCGGCAAAACCGAACTCATCAACGCCATTTTCTTCGCCGATCAGCGGCAACGACTGCTCCCCTCGGAAGCCGGCCGCACCACCATGTGTCCGACGGAATTGCGTTACGACGAAAGCGAACCGCCGTGCCTCAAGCTTCTGCCGATTGAGACGCGCAAAACCGCCACCACAATTTCAGAATACCGCCGCACACCCGCCGCCTGGACCGTGATGCCGCTGGATCTCGATTCGCCAAAGAAAATTGCCGAGACCTTTCAGCAGATCGTCAAAACCAAACCGGTCAGCGTGGATCAAGCCGAAGAGCTTGGTCTCAATCTTCACGATGCGGAGCATATGTCGCAGCTGCTCAACAACGATGGCACAGTGGAGATTCCGGTCTGGCGGCACGCCATCATCAATTATCCGCACCCGCTGCTGAAACGGGGACTGGTGGTGCTCGACACACCAGGACTCAATGCACTCGGCACCGAGCCGGAACTGACGCTGAGCATGTTGCCGGGCGCGCAGGCTGTGCTGTTTGTGCTCGCGGCCGATACCGGCGTTACCAAAACCGATCTGGAAGTCTGGAAGAATCACGTCTGTCCCGCCAGAGGAAGCAGAGCCGAAGGTCGCCTGGTGGCGCTTAATAAGATCGACACGTTGTGGGATGAATTGAGCAATGATGCCGCCATCGCTGCAGCGATCGCGCGCCAATCGCAAGACGCAGCACGGGTACTCGGCATCGGCAAGAATCAGGTTATTGCTGTCTCCGCGCAGAAAGGCTTGCTCGGCAAAATCAAGTCGGATTATGCGCTGATCGAGCGTAGTGGCTTGCCGCTGTTGGAAACAAAATTATCGGACGATATCATCCCGGCACGTCAGGAACTGTTGCGCGAACGCGTGATCCACGACATCGGCTCCATGGTCGAAACCACCAGCGCGATGATCGAGGCAAGGCTTAACGCTGTGGCGGAACAGATCGAGGAGTTACAGGCGCTGGGTGGCGAAAACCGCGACGCCATTCATGACCTGGTCACGCGGTTGCGCGATGAAAAGCAGGCCTATGACCAGACGCTCGTGAGTTTTCAGAACATGCGCGCGGTGCTTTCCGATCAGGTCAAGATTCTGCTCGATTATCTGAGCGTCGAGGCCTTTGATGGCCTGGCGGAAAAAACCCGTCAGGGCATGGCGGAGTCGTGGACTACCCCGGGATTACGCGAAGGAATGAAGGTCCTCTTCGACGGGGCCCTCGATTCAATGGAAAGGGCCAACAAGCAGACCCAACAGATAAGGGCCCTGGTTCAGGCCGTCTACAGCAAGTTTCACAGCGAACATGGGTTGGCCAAGATCAAGCCGGTCAACTTTTCATTGCTGCCCTACCGCAGTCAGCTGCAAAAGCTGTATGAGGAGGCCGAGAGGTTTCGCAACAGCCCGATGATGATCATCACGGAACAGCACTTTGTGGTACAGAAATTTTTCGTCACCTTGGTCGGCCAGGCGCGCGAGCTATTCAGCGAATGCAACACCGCTGCCCGTGCCTGGAGCAAGGCGATCATGGCGCCAATCCTGTCGCAGGTACGCGAGCACAAAATCCTCATGGATCAGCGGCTCGAAAATCTGAAACGGGTCCACGAGAATTTCGACAACCTCAGCGGCCGCATCGCCGAGCTGGAATCGAATCACCAGAACCTTGAAAACCAGCAGCTGGTCATCCGCAACATGCTGCGCAAGATCAACCAACCGCTGCCGGTTGATCCCTAAACTCCCACCGCTCCACGGCTGTCGGGCCTGATGGTGTTCCTGCGTTGACACAAAAAAAGGCCGGAAGGGTTTCCCCTTCCGGCCTGGTGCATCCGTTGATGAAACGGATTATTACTTTGCTGCCGCCGGAGCCGCAGACGCGGTGGCCGTCAGTGTCTGATCGATCGACGAGAAGATGATGCTCGGGATCAGGGTGTTCTTGGCGAACGCCATGTAACCGGAATCCCAGAAGTACAGCTGCATGCGCCACATCTCGCCGTACTGCACCACCTTGGTCTCTTTGCCGTCATTGATGACAAGCACTTCCATCGGCATGGCCGGAGTATGGTCCACGCCCGGATAGGGCGCGTCCTTGGTCTTGCCATCACTGCGGAAGTCGGAGTTGATGCGGATGCATTTGTTCTCGGTGTACTCGTTGGTGATGCCGAAGTAGACCGCGTTGGCGCCCACTGGAATCTTGCTCACCAGAGTCCAGCCGGAAGAGTCATCCGCGCCCTTGTCCTTGCTTGCAGCCAGCGATTTCTCCACGCGGGCTACCACGGCGTCAAAGTTCTCGGACTTGTCCTTGAATACTTCGTTCTGGCTTTCCTTCCAGTTACGGAACTTGGCCATCATCTTGGCCGGACCGTCACCGTTGAACTTGTTCAGCGTACTCTCGGTGCGAATCGGTTCAAGCTGCACGGAAACTTGTTTGCCCGGAACCTTGGCGACGACGTCCTTGATTTCCTGCGCAGCCGCTTTCGCCGCGGTCAACAGATTGGCGTAGTTCTTGGAGCCGGCGTAGAAGACCATCGCGTGAGCAGTCGGATTGCCCATGTTGATCTGGACTTTCTTGCCTTCGCCAAACTCGTACACGCCGATGCGCAGCACCTGCGCCGAGATGGTGTCCGGCGACTCACCCTTGGCCGCTTCCATGTAAGCAGGTGACGTCAGAATGTAGACCCGGGCCCGCTGCGCCTTGTCGGTGAGGGCCAGGTCGCGCTTGGCTTGCAGGCTTAGCTTGGATTCGGGCAAGGCCTTTTCCAGCGCTGCCGTCGTGTCATCGAACGATCCCGACGCCTCCAGAATGCGCTCAAAAATCCCGTATTCTTCCGCCGCGAAGGCGTTGCCGATCCCCAATACGAACGCAAAAATCAGGGCAAAAAGCTGGCTAAGCTTTGTAGATTTAGACTTCATTTGGACTCTCCTCCTCAAATGCCTCTTAGTTGAAACTGCTTTTACAGGTTTCTAATCCGTTATGGACTTAAACCCCTGCCGAGCATTGTGCTGATTCTCGCGCTAGTCTGCAACTGCTTGTCAAAATATATGATTTTCTTATTGATTATATTGGACTTTTTAAGAGTTTCTCGTCAAAAATACATGCATGAATTTATCCCTCGAGGACGACGCTTGACCCCTCATCGGCAAAGCCGGTGAGGGGTCAAAATCGTTCAGGTCTAAATAAAATAACCGGAAGTGGCTGCCAGGAAGGCAGCCGCGGGATTTACGGGCTGAGATGCAGAACCTTAAGGACAGTGATGGCCTGGTTGAAGCCCTGATCGGCGGACATGTGCCATAACCGCACGGCCTCGTCCTGATTCTCATCCACGCCTTCGCCCTTCATGTACATGAGACCAAGATTGAACTGCGCCGCTGCATATCCCTGTTTGGCGGCCATGGCCCACCACTTCACGGCCTCGGCGGGGTCCGGCATCACACCAGTTCCCTCGGCATAATACAGACCCAGATTGAATTGGGCTTCCGAATGCCCCTGCAGGGCGGCCATGCGCCACCATTGTAAGGCGGCATTGAGATCGCGCGTTACCCCGGTGCCTGTGGCATAAAGCACACCCAGATTGTACTGGGCAATGACATGTCCCTGCTCGGCCGCCTTGCGATACCAGCGTACCGCCTCGATCATGTCCTTGGCCACGCCCCCGTCACCGCGGTTGTATAGAACCGCCAGGGTAAACTGTGCCTCGGAATCGCCCTGCTCGGCGAGCGATTGCCATACCTTCACGGCTTCGGAACGATGACCGCTGTTATATTGCACCAGCGCAACCTGATTCGATGCTACGGGATGCTCAGCCGGGTGAGTTTCTGCGCGAATTTGAATCGCTGGAAAGGCCGATTCCGATAGTGCCGCCGACAGTGACGCACTACAGAGCACGGACATCAGCCCCAACACGGCCCTTGCCGCCCACACGCGGGCAAAGCACGCGTTTCTTTCCTTTGTAACGCCGGACATGACCCTCTCCCCGAATACAAAAAATACGTTTGTCTTGAGGCAGAAAGTGCAAGAGCTATGCCACCCGGTATACAGCTTTAGAATCAAAGGGTTGATCGGCCGGCAGCGGCGCTGTTTTCCCTGTTAACTGGTCGGAATCAGGCCCCGGTTGACGATTCTTGGAGGATCGGCTGTCTGGCGGGCCAGATTTTCCGGCCGAGGTGCCCGCGGCAGGAAAATCACCGCCCTGCCATCCATCCCGCCGGTGCGCTCACCCTCAGGCGAACCGGAAAACAAGAAGGCAGTTGGCGGTGCTAAGATAAAATAGTTTTTCACGCCCGCCGAAAACGGCGGCGCGACATTCAAACCGAAAACAATTCGAGACACCCGTGCCCAAACAAAAACTGCTCAGATCAAAAATGTTCTGGGTGGGCATTCTTTATTTTGCGCAGGGCTTCCCCTTCGGACTTTTCTACGATGTCTTTCCGGTCCACTTCCGCCAGCTCGGTGTCGACCTGCGCGAGATCGGTTTTCTCTCGCTGCTTGGGCTGGCCTGGACCATCAAATTTCTCTGGGCGCCGGCAGTGGATCATTACCGCCATCACCGCCGCTGGATGCTGGCGGTGGATCTCGCCATGGGCGTGGTGTTGCTGTTCCTGTCGATGCAGGCGGGTTTCGGTCCGCCGGTGTGGATCGCCATCGGCGTGTTCACCCTGCTCTCCGCCACCAATGACGTCGCGATCGACGGCTACACCATCGAGTTCCTGGATAAAAAAGAACTGGGGCTGGCGAACGGCATCCGCATCGGGATGGGTCGCGTCGGCATCCTTGCCGCGGGCGTGATCCTCATACTCAGTGATTATCTCGGTTGGCCCGGCGCCTACACCGCGGCCGCCGGCATCCTGGCCGTGCTCGGAATCGTCTGCCTGTATGCGCCCAAAGAGCTGTCCTTCGGGGTGCGCAAACCGATGACGCTCGGAAGCGAATTTGCCGGCATCCTGCGCCGGCCGCGCGCGCTTGCGCTGGTACTCTTGTTCCTGCTCGGAACCCTGTGGCTGATCAACAATGCCACGCACTGGTCAGGCAAGGTGGAAGGCTTCTGGTGGTATGCCTTCGGTATCGCCGGTGCGCTGCTGGCATTGAGTTTCGTGCGGCGGGGTCCGACGAAATCGGCAAAAAACAATGACACGAAACTGACTGAAGGGCCGATGTTCGGCGCGCTGATGGAAATGCTTCAGCGTCCTTACATCATTCCGGTCATCGTGTTCGTGCTGATCTTCAAGCTCGGCGACAGCTCCATGGGTTTCATGGTCAAACCGTTCTGGGTGGATGCCGGCTTCACGGCGACCCAGATCGGGCTGGTGTCGGTCAATCTCGGGCTGATCCTGTCGATCACCGGCGGCATCGCCGGCGGCTGGTTCACCGACCGCGTGGGCATATTCAAAGCGCTGTGGATACTCGGATTGTTTCAGGCGCTGTCCAACCTCGGTTACGTGTGGGCCGCCTCCACCCTGCCGCTCGCGAGCAGCGGCGCACCGATGCTGCCGGACTACAAGATCATTCTCTACGGCGCGAGCGCGTTCGAGTCCTTCACCGGCGGGCTCGGCACCGCCGCGTTTCTCGCGTTCCTGATGGCGATCGTGAACAAGCAGCATTCGGCGACCGAGTACGCGATCCTGTCCTCGGTGTTCGCGCTGTCGCGCCAGCTCGCCGGCTATGCTTCCGGTTTCGGCGCGCACTACATGGGCTACGCGCACTATTTCCTGCTGACGTTTTTTCTGTCGTTCCCGGCCTACGTGTTTCTGCCGTGGGTGAAGAAAATGCTGGGCTACGCGGAACAGCAGAAGGGCTGGGGGCAGGAATAAAAGCCTGGGAGAATTAATTAAAGCCGGAAATCAATCGCTACGCCGGCTTCGATCAGCTCGTCCAGTCCGCCATCCATGTGCAGCTCGGTCAGTTCGGTGAAGCCGCCGATGCACTTGCCGTCGATCACGATCTGCGGCACCGTGCGTGCACCGTTGGTGACCTGCGCGAACTCGCGCAGCTTGCTCTTGTCGATGTCCACGCGCACCTCGTCGAACGGGATGTTCCACTTCTGCAGCAGTTGCTTGGCCTTGGTGCAATAAGGGCAAATACCGGTGCTGTAGACCTTCACTCGCGCCATATTATTTTTCGGCTCACTGGTAATCATGGGTTGTCATTATCCCGGAGTGACGGGAAAAATCGAGGATGATCACGTGTAATTCTGGTCGAATCGCCGCAGGCGATTCGACTAAAGATTGTAATCGTAATCAATAATCAACGGCGCGTGATCGGAGAACCGCTTGTCCTTATATATGCGTTCCTTCTCCGCCTTCTTCGCGATGCCCGGCGTCGCGATCTGGTAATCGATGCGCCAGCCCACGTTCTTCTCGTACGCCCGACCGCGATTCGACCACCAGGTGTACTGATCGGGCTTGTCGTTGAGCGTGCGGAACACGTCCACCCAGCCGAGCTCGTCGAACACCTGCGTGAGCCAGGCGCGCTCCTCCGGCAGGAAGCCGGAGTTCTTCTGGTTCGACTTCCAGTTCTTCAGATCGATTTCCTTGTGCGCGATGTTCCAGTCGCCGCAAAGAATATATTCACGCCCATCGCCGTCGCAGCTTCTTCAGCACCGGGAAGAAGTGTTCCATGAAGCGATACTTGGATTCCTGGCGGTGCGGACCCGCGGAACCCGAGGGCAGGTAAAGGGAAACGACGCTGAGCTTGCCGAAGTCGGCCTGCAGATAGCGTCCTTCGTCGTCGTGTTCTTTGGAACCAAAACCGACGCGCAGCCTGTCCGGCTCGCGGCGGCTGTAGAGCGCCACGCCGGCGTAGCCCTTCTTTTCGGCGCAGTTGAAAAACCCGTGAAACCCCTTGGGCGCGAGCATCTGGTCGGTCAGATCGGCCTGCTGCGCCTTGACCTCCTGCAGGCACACGACGTCCGCGTTTTGGCGCGCCAGCCACTCGAACAGGCCTTTCTTGGCCGCGGAGCGGATGCCGTTGACGTTGAGCGTTATGACGCGCATGGGTTTTTATCATAACCGACTTTCCACGCCGTGACGCGCCGATTAGAATCGCGGCCATGAAAGACTACCAGCGCGAGTTCCTCGATTTCGCCATCGAGTGCCAGGCGCTGCGCTTCGGCGAATTCACCCTCAAATCCGGGCGGGTCAGCCCGTATTTCTTCAACAGCGGATTGTTCAACACCGGCCACAAACTGGCGCGGCTGGGGCAGTTCTACGCCCGCGCCATCGCCGACAGCGGCCTCGCCTTCGACATGGTTTACGGCCCCGCCTACAAGGGCGTGCCGCTGGCCTGCGCCACGGCCATGGCGATCGGCGACCGCGACGTGCCATACGCCTTCAACCGCAAGGAAGTGAAGAAATACGGCGAGGGCGGCATCATCGTCGGCCACCCGCTGCAGGGGAAAGTGCTGATCGTGGACGACGTGATCTCCGCCGGCACCTCGATCCGGGAGTCGGTGCAGATCATCAGGACCGCCGGCGCGCACGCCGGTCGGGGTGGCCATCGCCCTCAATCGCCAGGAACGCGGCGAAGGCACGACATCCGCGGTACAGGAAGTGGAAACGACGCTGGGGCTGCGCGTGATCAGTATCGTCGCGCTCGAGACACTGCTGGATTATCTGGACGGGAAAGACGGCGGGCGCCGTTATCTCGATGCCATCAACGCCTACCGCCGCGCCTACGGGACCTGAACCGGTTCGGCCCGGCTATTTTTCAGTTTCGTTCCGGTCTTTTTCCAGCGATTCGCGCCGCTCATGGTAGCGCGTGATCTGCGTCTGCTTGGCCATGCGGATGGAGCCGTCATGTACCGCACCACGCGCGATGGCCACCACCGGACTCGTGATCTTGCCGCGCACGAAAGCAGTGCGTGACAGTTCCAGCTTGGTCGTCGCGTGAATGTCGCCTTCCACGTGGCCCGCGATCACGATCGACGAGGCACGGATGTTTCCTTTCCAGCGGCCGCCTTCGCCCAGCACCAGCGTGCCTTCGATCTCGCACTCGCCATGCACCTCACCGTAGACGATATGGTTGTCCTTGCCCTGAATCGTGCCCATGTACACGGACTGCGGCCCGAGCATCCCGGTAAAGTCACCCACGTGGTCGAGGGTGCGGCGGCGCTGTTTTCTGCCGAATTTCCTCAGTATCTCT
The DNA here is from genome assembly GCA_963750625.1 of uncultured Gammaproteobacteria bacterium. Taxonomy (GTDB): domain Bacteria; phylum Pseudomonadota; class Gammaproteobacteria; order Acidiferrobacterales; family Sulfurifustaceae; genus Sulfuricaulis. Next base: position 66,803 of record CAVVRV010000030.1, read on the forward strand.
TCAATCTTCAAGCCTGGATTTCCCATTCTGGTTTCTTGCCTCGCTGCAACCGGCCTTTCCCAATAGTAGCAGGCGCCGCAACCGGTGGGGTCAAACGACAAGTTTGAGCCCCACCAGCACCGTGACGATTTCAAAGGCGCGCTTGATCCAGAGATTGCCCTTGACGATGGACCAGTGTGCACCGAGATAGCCGCCGACAAGCGATCCCAGCAGCAGCGCCGGCAGCCACGACCAGCGAATCTCGCCAAGGAGGCCAAGCGTGATCGCGCCGGCACCGTTCCAGAACAGACCCACCAGCACCAGCGTGTAAGCCACCGCGCGGCGATAGTCGAGACCGAACCAGCGCACCAGCCACAGGGTGCAGAACAGCCCGGTACCGGAGGTGAGCGATCCGTTGAGCACGCCGACCACGAACAATCCCGCACCGCCCAAGGCATAACCGCGCCGCGTGCGGTGAACCGGCACATGCTCCAGACCCAGTTTCTTGTGGAGGAAGGAATAGACGCCGATCCCGATCGTCAGAATGCCGAGTGCGACGCGCGCGATCGCGTCCGGCACATCGAGAATGTAGGCGGCGCCCAGCACCACGCCGGGAAGTCCCGCGGCCAGGATAAAGAGCGAAAATTTCCACTCGAGCGATTTCTCGCGCAGATGCCGCAGCGTCGCCCCCACGCCGAGCGCGACGCTCGCGATCTTGTGGGTGGCGAGCGCCACCCCGAAGGGAAGGCCAAGGAAGATCAGTGCCGGAAACTGCAGCAATCCCGCGCCGCCGCCGGCGAACGCGGAGAACACGTTTGCCACCAGCGACACCAGCAACAGAACAAGCTGCTCGGTCCAGTTCACCGGCGTGCCGGATGGCGGAGGTCGTCCCGGGGGGTCATGACCGCGGATTATGGCACAGATCGCCGGGCCGCCATGGCCGGGCGCCGTCTTTCGGCGACCCTCTGCCGCACGGCGGGCGCGGTTGACATCGTTACAAGCCAACGCCTATCTTGAATTAATTACTCCTGTATCAATCACCGGTATCGGCTCCGGCAGCGGATGCGGGACCAATAATTAATATTCATAGGTAATGTGTTATTTAGGTGGCTGGAAAACCTTGCCCATGGCCAGACAGTGGATTGAGTCAGTGCCATTTTTTACACGGTTCGTGCCGCCCCTATAATCAAGGAGTCATCCTCATGTCTCGGAACAAGTCTGTCTATGCCTTCATCCTCGCCCTCGGCCTATGTCTGCCCGTGATGGGCGTACACGCGGCATCGGGTCCAACGACCATCAAGAAATGCAAGGATGCCACCGGCCAGTGGCACTACGGCGACAGTGCCGCCGAAGAATGCGCCAAGTCGAAGGTCACGGTGATGTCGGATGAAGGCACGACCAAAAAGGTGATTGCCGCGCCGCCGACCGAACAGGAACTCAAGGAACGTGAAGCGCACCAGGAAACCGAAGCGGCGGAAAAGCAGAGAGCGGCGGATCAGGCTAAAAAAGATGCGCTGCTCCTGTCCACCTACGGTGGGGAGGACGACATCATTTATATCCGCGACCGCAAGATTGCGCAGATCGAATCCTCGGTCAAGGCGAGCGAGGAAACGCTGAAAAACCTGCGTGCGGCACTCGCTCGCATGGAGGCGCAGGCCGCGGACGAAAGCAAGGGAAACAAGGCGGTGGATCAAACCACCGTGAAAAACATCGAACAAACCAAGAAACAGATCGCGCGGCATGAGGGCGTGGTCGCGGAGAAGCGCAAGGAACAGGAAGCCTTGCGCAAACAATACGCCGACGAAATGGAACGCTACCGCGAAATCAAGAAAAGCCAGGCCGCCAAGTCGCCCGCGACCGCGAAAAAACCGTGAAATACCTGCTTCGAAATAATTTCTGATTCAAAAACCACACGCCGCGTCGAACCTCGTTTACTTGGCTTTCGGCTCCGGCGCCACCCAACGCCGCCCCTCCTCCGTCAACTCCTGTTTCCAGAACGGCGCGCGCGTTTTCAGTTCGTCAATCACATAACGGCACGCGGCGAACGCCGCCTCGCGGTGCGCCGCCCACACCGCCACGCACACGATCGGGTCGTTGGGGCGCAGCTCGCCGTAACGGTGAATCACCAGCAGGTCGTCTATCGGCCAGCGCTCCGCCGCCTCGCGGGCCACACGCTCGAGATGCTTCTCGGTCATGGGCGCGTAATGCTCGAGGGTCATGGCCTGCACCGCGCTGCCCTGATTGAAATCGCGCAGCGTGCCGACGAACACGGTCGTGGCGCCGAACTTCCCGGCCAAGTCCGGCTGCCCCGATTGGTAGCGCACGATCTCCTGCCAGGGATCGAAGGCCGCGGCCAGCAAACGTACAGTCATGGCGCGCCCCCGGTTACGGGCGGGAAGAACGCCACCTCGTCGCCGTCGCGTACCGGCTGGTCGGGCCGGGCGTATTCCATATTCACCGCCGCCAGCAGGTTGTCGGGCAAGGCAGTTCGCGCGCTCTGCTTCCAGACATCGGCAACATTATTAATGCCCGCGCTATCGATGATTTCCTGTGCCTTGCCCAGACGCTCGCGCACGCTGGCGAAAAACCTGACCGTAATACTCATGAATTAAATCCCCTGCATTTAATAAGGTGGACGACAGGGTAATCTGCGATAGAATAATCGCCCTCCTGAGGGTTTGCAGCAAGCCTGTCTCACTGACATTCTGCTTTGCTACGAACAATCTCCGTAATCCAGGGGTCAACGTGTCACCTCCGCAAATAAGTGAAACTTATGAGCGGCACCAGTATTTCTAATTAGTTTTGGAGTCGGTGACGCTATACAGTTTCGCGCCTCAGGTGCAGCGACACCGTCTTTTCAGTTTTTCTGGCATAAAGGGGAAAAGGTTCTCTATGTCTAAACTGGTCAATCCACACGGCGGCGGGGAACTCAAAACCCTGCTCCTCCAAGGCGCGGCGCTCACCGAAGAAAAGAAGCGCGCCCAAAACCTGCCCAAGGTAAGACATCAGCTCGCGCGAAGTCCGGCGATCTCATCATGCTCGGCATCGGCGGCTTCACCCCGCTCGACGGTTTCATGACCAAGGCCGACTGGCAGGGCGTCTGCGACGGCATGAAGATGGCCAACGGCCTGTTCTGGCCGATCCCGATCACCCTCTCCACCGACAAGGCCACCGCCGACGGCATCAAGACCGGCGCCGACGTGGCGCTGGTGGACAGCGAGTCCGGCGAGATCATGGCCACCATGAAGGTCACCGAGAAGTACACCATCGACAAGGCGCACGAGTGCATGATGGTCTACAAGACCACCGACCTGGAACATCCCGGCGTCAAGATGGTGATGGAACAGGGCGAGGTCAATCTCGCCGGCCCGGTGAAGGTTCTGTCGCAGGGCGGCTTCCCGCGAAGAATACGGCGACCAATTCCTGACCCCGGCCGAGACCCGCGCCATGTTCGAAGAAGAAGGGCTGGTCCACGGTCGCCGCCTTCCAGACCCGCAACCCGATGCACCGCTCCCACGAATACCTGGCCAAGATCGCCATCGAGACCTGCGACGGCGTGCTGATCCACTCGCTGCTCGGCAAGCTCAAGCCCGGCGACATCCCCGCCGAGGTGCGCTCCAAGGCCATCGACGTGCTGATCGAAAACTACTTCGTCAAGAACACCGTCGATCCAGGCCGGCTATCCGCTCGACATGCGCTACGCCGGTCCGCGCGAGGCGCTGCTGCACGCGCTGTTCCGCCAGAACTACGGCTGCTCGCACCTGATCGTCGGCCGCGACCACGCCGGCGTCGGCAGACTACTACGGCCCGTTCGACGCGCAGAACATCTTCGACGAGATCCCGAAGGACGCGCTCGAAACCAAGCCGCTGAAGATCGACTGGACCTTCTGGTGCTACAAGTGCGGCGGCATGGCCTCGGCCGCGCACCTGCCCGCACGACAAGGAGGACCGCCTGCTGCTGTCCGGCACCAAGCTGCGCAAGATGCTCTCCGAGGGCGGCGACGTGCCGGCCGAGTTCTCGCCGCCCGGAGGTGCTCGAGGTGCTGCGCGACGTATTACGCCAGCCTCACCGAGAACGTCGAAGGTCAAGCTTACCGGCCATTCGGCCCGATAAGATTTCAGAAGCTAGAGTTCGTTAAGTTCGCTTTAACCGTTTTTAATTGCAACCTTAGATAGATGGAGTGACACCATGCCTACATTCGTACGTACCGACAAATGCGATGGCTGCAAGGGTCAGGACAAGACCGCTTGCATGTACATCTGCCCCCACGACCTGATGAAACTCGACAAGGACGGTTCCGAAACCGGCCATGCGATGAAGGCCTGGAACCAGGAGCCCGAGCAGTGCTGGGAATGCTATTCCTGCGTGAAGATCTGCCCGCAACAGGCCATCGAGTGCCGTCACTATGCCGACGTCGTCCCCCTCGGCGGTTCCGTACAGCCGCTGCGTGGCACCGACTCGATCATGTGGACCATCAAGTTCCGCAACGGCACCATCAAGCGCTTCAAGTTCCCGATTCGCACCACGCCGGAAGGCTCGATCAAGCCGTATGAAGGCAAGCCCAAAGCCGATGTGTCGAAGATCGATGCCATCGAGTTCTATTCGGCCGACAGCATTCACAAGACCGACCGCAGCCAGTTGATCAGCGGTTAAACATTTCAACAACCACCGGCGAATCTGCCGCGAGGGGCCGTGTGCCCCGGCGGGTCGCCGTCACAGAAGGTGAACAATCATGGCAGAAGGTACTTTTGGTAATCCGCAGGTAATCGAGGAAGAAGTCGACATCCTCATTATCGGCGGCGGTATGGCCGCGTGTGGCGCCGCGTACGAAATCGGACAGTGGACCGAGGCCGCCAAGGCCAAGGGCCAGAACATCAAGGTGAAGCTCGTCGACAAGGCCGCCATGGACCGCTCCGGCGCCGTGGCCATGGGCCTGTCCGCGATCAACACTTATTGCGGCGAGAACGATCCGGCCGACTACGTGCGCTACGTGCGTAACGACCTGATGGGCATCATCCGCGAAGACCTGGTGTACGACGTCGGCCGTCACGTGGACGACTCGGTGCATCACTTCGAAGAGTGGGGCCTGCCGGTGTGGAAGCAGCCCGGTGACGAAAGCAAGAAGCTCACCCAGGGCGGCAAACCGGTGCGTTCCGGCAAATGGCAGATCATGATCAACGGCGAGTCCTACAAGTGGATCGTCGCCGAGGCCGCGAAGAAGGCGCTGGGGATGGAAAACATCCGCGAGCGCGTGTTCATCGTGCGTCTGGTCAATGACAAGAACGACCCGAACCGCGTCGCCGGCGCCGCCGGTTTCTCGGTGCGCGAAAACACCCTCTACGTCTACAAGTTCAAGGCCTGCCTGCTGGTGTGCGGCGGCGCGGTGAACGTGTTCCGTCCGCGCTCCATCGGTGAAGGCGGCGGCCGCGCCTGGTACCCGGTGTGGAACGCCGGTTCGACCTACGCGATGGCGGCCGAATGCGGCGCCGAAATGACCATGATGGAAAACCGCTTCGTGCCCGCCCGCTTCAAGGACGGTTACGGTCCGGTGGGCGCCTGGTTCCTGCTGTTCAAGGCCAAGGTCATGAACGGCATGGGCGAGGACTACAACGCCATCCACGGCCATATCATCAAAGACGAGAAACGCTTCGGCAAATACGGCCAGGGCGTACCGGGCACCTGCCTGCGCAACCACATCATGCTCGAAGAGATGCGCGCCGGCCGCGGCCCGATCATCATGGACACCCCGACGGCGCTCGCCAATCTGGCGAAGAACATGACGCCCAAGGAAGTGCAGCACCTGCTGGCGGAAGCCTGGGAAGACTTCCTCGACATGACCATCAGCCAGTGCGGCATCTGGGCCGGCGAGAACATCGAGCCGGACAAGAAGCCGTCCGAACTCATGCCGACCGAGCCGTACCTGCTGGGTTCGCATTCCGGCTGCGCCGGTATCTGGGTCTCGGGCCCGACCGACGTCGGCGCGCCGAAGGAGTGGAGCTGGGGCTATCGCTCGATGACGACCGTCAAGGGTCTGTTCACCGCCGGCGACGGCGTGGGCGCCTCCGGTCACAAGTTCTCCTCCGGTTCGCATGCCGAAGGCCGCATCGCCGCCAAGGGCATGGTCAAGTTCGTCATGGACAACAAGGACTGGAAGCCCGAGATGGAGCACACGGTCGCGGAGCTGGTCGAGGAGATCTACCGTCCGGTAAAAACCTTCCTCGAGCACAAGAACTACACCACGGCGATCGACATCAACCCGCACTACATCACGCCCAAGATGCTGCAGTTCCGTCTGCAGAAGATCATGGACGAGTACTGCGCGGGTGTGTCGACCTACTACCAGACCAACGCGAAGCTGCTGGAAATCTGCGAACAGAAGCTCGAGATGCTGAAGGAAGACTCCCTGAAGATGCGCGCCAAGGACCTGCACGAGTTGCTGCGCGCGTGGGAGAACTACCACCGCATCCTCACCGCCGAAGCGCACATGAAGCACATCCAGTTCCGTGAAGAAACTCGTTACCCGGGCTTCTACTACCGCGCGGACTACAACTTTATCGATGACACAAACTGGAAGGTGTTCGTGAACTCGACGTACGACCGCAACACTCACAAGTGGGCGCTGAAGAAAGTCCCGTACGTGCAGCTGGTCAAGTAATCGAGCCGTAACGCTGTAAATGTGGGGGTCCGGGGCAACCCGGACCCCTTTTGTTTTAAGGTGTAAGATTGCCGGCCCGGTACCCGCCGGCCGTATTCAGAGGTGATGCCATGAGCCAGGACTTCAACGATCCGAACATCAAGGACCCGCGTCCGTCGAGCCCGGTCGTGCCGGTGAAGCTCGGCCTGGACGACAAAATCCAGTTCCGTTGCCGCAAGGGCATCGCCTGCTTCAACAAGTGCTGCGAGAACATCAACATCATGCTCACGCCCTACGACATCCTGCGGCTCAAGAACCGCCTGGGCGTGACGTCACAGGAATTTCTCGACAAGCACGCCGTCGTTTTCGAGATGGATGGCCACGGCATTCCGGGCATCCGCATGAAGACCAAGCCCGGCAGCGCGGCTTGCCAGTTCCTGACGCCCGAAGGCTGCGGCGTGTACGAAGACCGCCCCACCGCCTGCCGCTATTACGCGCTCGGCGCCACCACCATGCGCTCCAAGGACTCCTCCAAGCCGGAAGATTTCTATTTTGTGGTGAAGGAAGAGCACTGCCTCGGCCACGACGAGCCGCGCACGCTGACCGTGCGCGAATACCGCCAGGAGCAAGGCGTCGAACAGTACGACGAGCTGACCCGCGAATGGCGCGACATCATCTTGAAGAAACGCTCCAGCGGCCCGACCGTCGGCGCGCCGTCGCAGAGGAGCCTGGACCTCTTCTATCTCGCGAGCTACGACCTCGACAACTTCCGCGTGTTCGTCGCCAGCCCCTTCTTCCACGACGTCTACGACATCGAACCGGCGTATTTCCAGAAGCTGCTGTCCGACGAGGTGGAGCTTCTGAAATTCGCGTCGCGTTATCTCAAGCAGGTGCTGTTCGGCGAGAAAACCATCCCCGAGAAACCGGATGCCGTCGAGAAGCGCATGAAGCGCCGCGAGGAGATCAACGCGAAACAGCGGGAGCAGGTGCAGAAGGACATGGAGAAGGAAATGCGACTCGCCGGAATAATTCTCCCCTCCTACTTTGATGCAAAAAAAAGACCCCGCCACTCGGCGGGGTCTTCGTTTCAAACGCTGCTTTCGCAGTGCTTGGCGTTAAGCCGGCTGAACGTTCGATGCCGACGGACCTTTCGGGCCCTGTTCCAGCTCGAATTTCACCTGCTGTCCCTCGGTCAGGCTCTTGAAGCCCGAACCCTGGACGGCGGAGTGATGCACGAAGACATCCTTGCTGCCGTCGGACGGGGTGATGAAGCCGAAGCCCTTGGCGTCGTTGAACCACTTTACTGTTCCTGTAATCACGAAAATACCTCTTTTAGTTGAATTGCGATGGTTTGCAGTTCATTCCTGAAAGCGAACGCGGGAGTAACTGCCGAAGAAATCTGGGAGGAACTACCGAACTGACTGAAAGAAGTGCGCTGCAACCCGGGCACTATACAGGAGTGGGGGCGAATAGCTACAACTATTATTGGTTGCGGGGCGAGCCGCCTGCGGCGGCGCATTAATTGCGGTTCCCCGCACCGCAGGCGGGTTTCTTTCTCTTGTCCGGCAAGAGAAAGAAACCAAAGAGAAGGCCGCCCGGTCGCTTCGCCGCACACAGACAACGCGTGCGGTACTACCCTGCGCTCCTCACGAAGCTGGGCACGCGCCTAACTCGCCGTGCGAGCCGGATTGGAAGAATAGAATGTAGGCTCCCCGCAACCAATAACCTTAAGTCCCTGCCGAATGCGCCACGAACTGATTAGATTAAACGAGGGGCTTTCGATGCGCATGACATTAGCGAGATTAGCGCTTACACTAGCCGGGCTGCTGTTGTGCATGGCTTCAATCGCCATGGCCACCGACAGACCACGAGGAGTTGATCGAGGATTTCCATCACCTCGCTAACCTCCGATCTGGATCTGCTAACCGACAATCGGGACGAGTTGGAACCATCGTCGACAGTCTGTTATCTAAATATGCCGCTTCTTTTTTGTGAAGCGATTTTTATCATCCACTCGACAAAGGAGGTTGTTATGAAGAAGAAGCACATGCTCACTGCACTGACGCTGATCACGGTCTCTGGTTTCGCTTGGGCCGGCGCTGGCACTGCCGCGTTCCAGGAATTGGATGCGAACCATGATGGTCAAATCAGCCGTGATGAAGCGAAGAAATCGTCCGACGTGAACAATAAGTTCAATCAGGCCGATGCCAACAAGGACGGCAAGCTCGATGCGGCAGAGTTCTCCGCGTTGGAAGCCATGCCAAAAGAAGCCATGCCGAAGGAAACCAAATAACGACGATTCCTTCACCCGCTGAGTGTCTACGCCCCATTCTCTCTGTCGCGGGGAATGGGGTTTTTCTTTGCCCCTTATCATCATAATGAATGTAAGGGTTATTGATTTTTTTGTCGCTCTATCAACCACCGATCAGGATTGACGAACCGCCAATCGGGGCGAGTGGAAACCTTCGTCGAGAATTTGTTACTAATAGACCGCTTCATTAATTAAGGAAGTGGTTTTAGCTCATCCACACGACAAAGGAGGTTACCATGATGAAGAAATACACACTCACCGCACTGGCACTGATGGCGGTCTCGGGCTTCGCCTGGGCTGGATCCGGCAAGATTTCGTTCCAGGACCTGGACACGAACCGTGACGGCCAGATCAGCCTTGACGAGGCAAAGAAAGCGCCTGAGGTCAGCAAAGGGTTCGTCCGGGCCGATACCAACCAGGACGGCAAACTCGATGCGGCGGAGTTTGCCGCGTTAGAGACCATGCCCATGCCGAAGGAAACCAAGTAACGAGGTTATTCCCCCGCGCGGGGATCTGCACCCCATTCCCCGCGATCGCGGGGAATGGGGCTTTTTTTGTCCCTATCATAAACAGTGCTCGCGGTGCGATACGAGTTTCTTCACAGTCGGCATCGAGTAGATCGAAGCATATAACCACCGGAAAAGCAGCGCCCGTGAACAGGACAGGCGCAGTTCGCCCCCCACGCGCTTGATCTTTGTGCTGGCGTCAACTATTTCATAAATATAAGTGTTGAGGATGTCGCAACACGACACGCCGAAGGTCGACTAACCGGCGTGGCTTATGTGGGAGAAGCATGTCCTTGTCCGCAATACATTGTTCCTGGCTGGCCGTTGCGGCTGACGCTCGTCTCAACCCCTGTTCTGGGGGACGAGTTCGACGTTACCGTACCCATGCATGACAAGGGGATGGCGACCTATTACGTGAACGCCCAGATCGCCGACCTCGGCATCAGCGAGTTCATGGTCGATACCGGTTCGGGTTATTTGACCATCAACGAACAAACACTGAATGCCCTGCAGGAACGAAAACAGGTGCAGTACGTGAAAGAGTTGCGCGCCATCCTGGCCAACGGGACCGAGCTCGTGATCCCGGTCTACTCGATCAACGAATTGCGCATCGGCACCTGCACCCTCCGCAACGTCGAGGCGGCTGTCTTCCCGGCCCGCACGCGCCAGATTCTGGGCCTCTCCGCCCTCAACAAGGCCGCCCCTTTCACCTTCTCCGTCGACCCGCCCGAGCTGGTGCTGAGCAACTGTGCCGGGAGCAAGGACGCGCTTTTGGTGTCGCCCGCCCTGGCTGAGGCCGCCGAACCCAAAGGACCTTCGGGAAACGGTGGCGGCACCCCGCTTCGCCCCTAGCGCTCCAATTATTGACCCGGCATAAAGCCAGAAGCCGTCTGATAGACGGCTTTTTTATTTCCGGTCGGTTATCACTCTCGCAACCATTGACCCAAAGACGGGTCATAAAGCCCACGAGCTATATTCAATAAGGGGCTTTCGATGCGTATGAACCTATCAAGATTCATGGCGCTGCTGGCCGGGCTGCTGCTGGGCGTGTCGTTGGCGGCAACGGCGGCGGAACCGGTGGCCAAGGCACAGGCGACAGCCACGGCGGTGTTCGCCGGCGGGTGCTTCTGGTGCATGGTGCATCCGTTCGACGAACTGCCGGGGGTGGTGTCGGTCACCTCGGGCTATACCGGCGGGCAGAAGGTGAACCCGACCTACGAGCAGGTGTCGGCGGGCGACACCGGGCACGTCGAGGCGGTGCAGATCATCTTACGACCCGAAGCAGATCAGTTACGAAAAACTGCTGGAAGTCTTCTGGCACAACGTCGATCCGCTCGACAAGGGCGGACAATTCTGCGACCGCGGCAGCACCTACACCATCCGCGATCTTCTATCAGAACGAAGAACAGAAAAAACTCGCGGAACAGTCAAAAGCGGCGATCGAGAAGAAGCTCGGCAAAGCGGTCGTCACCACGATCCGCCCGGCCGCGACGTTCTACGCGGCCGAGGACTACCATCAGGATTACTACAAGAAGAATCCGCTGCGCTACAAATACTATCGCTACTGCTGCGGACGCGATCAGCGCCTCGAGGAACTCTGGGGCAAGAAGGAGAACCTCTGATTAATTCGTTCGTGGTGAGCCTGTCGAACCATGAACGGAGGACCGGGAAATCAGTACGTTACATCAATCGCCTTCGACTAGCTCAGGGCGAACGGAATCGGTCTTCCCCGTCAGCTCGTGACGTACCTCGTGAGCTGGCGGATGAGTTCCTCTTTTTCCTCGAGCAGCACCAGCAGCAGGTCGCGCAGCGAAATGATGCCGACGAAGGCATCGCCGTCGAACACCAGCAGATGCCGGCACTGGTGCTGCTTCATGAGTTCGATGCAGCGCTCACCGCGCTCCGCCGGTGATCACCCGCACGAACTCCGGGCGCATCACGTCCCTGATTTTGACCGTTATCGGATCGCGGCGTTTCTGCGCCATGTCGCGTATCAGATCGCGCTCGGTGAAAAGTCCGATGACGCGGGATTCGCGGGTCACGACCACCGAACCGATGTGCTTTTCGGACATGAGCACGGCGGCCTCGTACGTGGTCCGGTTCTCGTCCAGCAGCACCACGTGGCGTTCGATCTTGGCGGTAATCGTGGCCATGGTTACACCTCCCTTGAGCAATGCCGACAGGAGATACGCGCTGTGCGCCGCGGTCGATTTTCCCGGCGGACGGCGCTCCGGATTCGGTCCTCATTACGCTACGCTTCTTGCCGGGCACATACAAATGGCGCCGACAACGCCATGAGAAAACGGCAAATTGCCCGGGCCGCGATGCTTGGCGGGCAAGGCGGCGACGTCAGGGTTTTCCGAGGGATTAGCAGCAAAAATAGGGTGCCCCGGATCAGCTCGGGCCCAATTAATTCCTGGGCCGTCGATGGTCCGGTAACGTAGCGTCTACATGAAATCAAAATCGAGGAACTGCAAACCCATCCCTTCATCGGTCACGCGCACGACCCGGGCGGAAACCGTGGAGAGTTTTTCGCCCCATAACACACCCGACATGCGCAGCGATACAATGCGTCCCACGGGCAGGCATTTCTCCTTGGCTAACAGAACGAACGCGCCGTGCTTGCTGATGTTCTTGGTGACAAGCGAGACCTTGCCGAGATGGGGCGGGTCAAGAATTTCAACGGTAAGCGAGACCTCCTGACGTTCGTGAATACGCTTTTCCAAGCGGTCCCCTTAATTTTCTTTTTACGGTTGTTGTTATGATGCTTCATGTATTTTTAGCACGTTATAAGGGGATATCCAGTAAAAACCTTTCCCGGTTCGGAGAATTATGCGAGTGATTCATTCCACGCGTCGCGCTTACCTGCTAGTCCTGCTGCCGATCATGGCACTGGCCGCGGTCATGGCGCTGCCACCGATCGCACAGGACCCGATGTATCATGTCTTTGCCGATCGCCGCGGCCTGCTCGGCATCTCCAGTTTCCTCAATGTCGCCACCAATCTCGCGTTCCTTGCCGTGGGCATAGCGGGGATCGGTTTGTGTGCGCGCAGGCGGCACGGGCTCGGGGCGCGCTGGGCATGGATGGCCTGCTTCACCGGCGTGGCGCTGGTGTCCCTGGGCTCCGGCTACTATCACCTGGCGCCGAACAACGGCACGCTGGTGTGGGACCGGCTGCCCATGAGCGTCGGCTTCATGGCGCTATCGGTGGCGGTGCTGTCCGAATACGTGAATCCGCGGCTGGAAAAATATCTGCTGGCACCCGCGATCGTTCTCGGCCTCGCGAGCGTGATCTACTGGCACTACACCGACGACCTGCGGCTGTACGTGCTGGTGCAGTTCCTGCCCTTGCTCCTGCTTCCGGTGGTACTGCTTCTGTTCGACAGCCCGTGATACCGATCACGGGTTGCTGCTGCTCGGCGCTGGCGGTTTACTTAGTCTCCAAGCTGGCCGAACATTACGACCGGGCGGTGTTCGCGCTGACCGGAGAAATCATCAGCGGCCATTCGCTCAAGCACCTGCTGGCGGCGACGGCGCTATTGGTCGTGTATGGGATGCTCCGGCGACGCACTATCCAGTAGAATCGGCCATCGGCACAAGGGAGGATTGGCATGTCGGCTCAACCCGCCGCGATCCGTATGTCCATGGGCGCACGGATCATCGTCGCGGCCGCGACGAAATAAAACGATTACCGCCGCATCCACGTGGCGCCATGCCTATATCGTGTCGCCCTGTACAGTTCGTGAATATTTCGCGCTGCCCCGACGTGAGCTGGGAACATCCGCGTGGCTGGCTGCTCGCTCTCGTTTATTTCGCGCTGCTGATCGTAGGCAGCACCGGCATACGTGGTTATTTTGTGGCCCTTAGATCTTCCCGCTAACTCGGCACTGAAGCGGAAACCAGAGGCCTTCTTCCGCGGACAAGCTCATAGGGCCGAGGCAGCTCGCACCCAGTCTGTAAAGCGCCATTTTGCATGCCAAAAATATCATGAGTGGAATTGCTATGCTTACCGTAAGGGGAATGACCACCATCAATGAAGTCGATTTGCCATTAATGGTTTGATGGCGTGGGACTTCATGAATCGAATTCAATAAAACCGTGAAATTCAAAAAAATTGTGATGCTCAGCTATTCTCAGAGTGATTTTAGCGAGCAAGCATATCGGCGTTTGGAACCAGTGTGCGAGGAGAACAGGGTTCTTTCCGAAAATAGCCCTGAAGTCACCCGTCACCTGGCCGAGGCAGATTGTCTGCTGGTGGAAACCGGGATTGCGGTCGATAAGACAATGATTAACGCAGCCCCGAATTTGAAATACATAGGCGTGTTCGGGACAGGATGCGGTCGAATCGATGTTAAATATTCAGCCAGCAGGGGTATCACGGTATGTAACACACCCGGTTACAGCACGGAGGGCGTTGCCGAGTTTGCTTTTGGATTGATATTGGAACATATAAGAGAAATTGAAAGAGCCAAGTCCCAGGCGCGTGGTGGTAATTATTCAGGATTCGGATATCGAGGACACGAAATAAAAAACAAGAAATTTGGAGTGATAGGATTGGGACGAATTGGCAGAAGAATTGCGGAGATTGCCAGCGATGGGTTTGGTGCCGACGTTTCCTATTGGTCGAGGAACCGAAAACCGGACGCCGAAAAGACTGGCTTTCGTTACGCGGATATCAGCGCCGTACTGAGCAGCAGCGACTTCCTCTCAATCAATCTGACTCATGTTCCGGCGACGGAAAAATTCATCAATGCCGATCGGATAAATCTGATCAAACCAGGCGCTGTCGTCGTGCACCTGGCACCGATCGAGGTTATCGACCTGGACGAACTGGAGAAAAGACTAAAACTCGATGACATAACGTTTATCCTGGACCATTCAGACGAACTGTCCCCTGAACAGGCGGTACGCCTTGCTCGATACAGGAATTGTGTCATGTACCCTTCTATCGCGTGTATCACGCAAGAAGCCAAGCAAACAAAGTTAGGGTTGTTAATTGAAAATGTTGAAAACTATCTCAATGGAAAACCCTCGAATATGGTCGATTAGCGCTGGAAGCGCTCTGGGGAAGCACCGGTAACTAATTGCATATGCCCCCTTCGTTACGCTAAGTATCCCTTAGGCTGAAGGAAAACACGAACTAATACTCACTACCATGAGCGCAATCTTCAATGAGTGAGAAAAATCCTGACGCTGAGCGGTCACGCCCCGCACCGCATCCGACGAACGAAACGAATCTGGGATCGCTTCTGTATAGCGGTCAATTTGTCCTCGGGCCGTCGTTCGTCGAAAACCTGACCGGATGGCAAAGATTATCTCTCGGGTCTGCGCTTCAAATCACCGCCCATCCAGCGTTGTCCCTTTGCCATCGATCCGCCGGGAACCGTTCGCTCACGCTGATCGGTTACATCGTCGACCCTGACCGAGTGCACGCCACTGACTCGGACGTCGTCGACGAGCTGCTGGGAAAATATTCCTCGATTCAGGAACTCATTAACGCGACCTTTCGGTTTGGCGGGCGGTGGGTGCTTATCGCGCAAGACGGAAACCACCGTTATCTTTTCAACGATCCGTTGGGCCTGCGGCAGGCGTTTTATACCGACACGGTGCGCACCGACAACGATCTTTGGGTGATGTCGCAAGCGGGCATGGGGGCGGAACTGCTCGGCCTGACAATGGATCCATCGTCCCGCGACTACATGGAATGGCGAATGTCTCAGGGGCATCATGAATATATGTGGCCGGGCACGACCAGTCCCTTCCGGGAGATTCTGACATCTGCTGCCGAATCATTACCTCGATATCAATACGGGTCGATGTCACCGTTTTTGGCCGCGCGAGCGGCTTGAGCAGATCTCGCTCGACGAGGCGATCGATCGTGTGGCCGATCGCATGCCGCGACTTCTTGAGGCCGCCGCGAACCGCTTTGATCTGGTGCTGGGATTGACCGCCGGAATCGACAGCCGGTTGGTGTTAGCCGCTTCGAGGGCTATCCGCGAGCGGATTTCGTACGTCTCAGTCCGGCAGGCCGTCATGCCAGCAGACCATGCGGACCTGACCGTCGCAGCCAATGTCTTGCAGAAGCTGGGGCTGCGTCACGAAGTGATCGTTGCTCGTCCGTCCATGAGCCCTGCCTTTCGGCTCGCATACGAAAAAAGCGTTTACCTGGCGCACGCACATTATGGACCCGACACCGAAGCGATACTAGGACACTACGGCCACACCAAGGCGGCGGTGACCGGAAGCGGTTCCGAGATCTGCCGTGAGGAACTACGGCTCGGTCTACCGCTGCTCGAGCGCAGACCCAGTCCGGAATTCCTGGCGATGCAACACATAGGCGGGTTGCATCCATTCACGATACAGAGCCTACGTGAGTGGTGCGAGCGCGTGCCGCATAACCACGGTATCCATCCCCTCGATTTGTTTGAATGGGAACAGGGCTGTGGCAACTGGCTGGCGATGACGCAACTCGAGTTCAGTATCGCATGGCGTGAAATTTTTACGCCGTTCAACTGCCGCGCTGTACTGACGACCTTGTTAGCGGTACCGGCACGGTACCGTATGGCTCCTGACTACACCATTTATAACGCGTTAATCGGCCGCCTGTGGCCGGAAGTAATGGCTGAACCGATCAATCCCCACAAGGAGCAAAGCCAGGGGAATCGCTATTGGCGGGCAGTGAAATTCTTAACACAATACGGCGTCAGTCGCGCCTTGTACAGGCTGCGAGGGGCGCGCCGCGTACGACACAATGCACAATGAGAAGGCTGGTGTTTAACCAGCGGAACCATGATTGTGACGAACAAAACACAACAAACTTCTACACCCGCTCCCCAGGATCCCAACTGGACCCCACACTTGGGCCGGGCACGCTGGCACCGCAAGGATTTTTTCCTGCTCGCCTACATTCCGGCCATCACGTTGATTGCCTGGTGTCTGCCGGAGCGTCTGTGGACCGTCGTTTGCAACGCGGCCGCCCGCCTGTCGATGGCGCTGCATCGTTCCCGCACGCGCGGGCATTGCCGGAAATTGACCGAAATTCTCGGAGAGCGTCGTACATCGCTCGATGTCGATGAAATTCTAAAATGTTACCTGGCGAAGAACCACCTTGCGCGTGTGCAGTGTATGCAATGCTATGCGCCGGGGGGGTGGTCTCCGCACCTGCGTCTCGAAGGACGGGAACACATCGAACGCGCACTGGCAGCGGGCAAAGGCGCCGTTCTCTGGATCGCCCCCATGGCCTCGAAAGATCTGATAACCAAGATGGCGTTTCATCAGGCGGGCTACCCTGTCTCCCATCTCAGCCGCTTCGATCACGGCTTCTCAATCAGCCTCTGGGGCGCACGCTTGTTCAACCCACTCTGGACGCGGATCGAGGAACGCTTTCTCGCAGAGCGTTTGGTGATGTCTGCCACAACCCAGGTGAGCCCGCTGCGATTGCTGATCAAGCGACTGCACGCCAACCGACTGGTATCGGTGACGGCGAATCACGAGGGGCGGAAGTACCCCCATACGCCGTCTTTCCTGAGCGGCACCATACAGCTGGCCGAGGGAGCACCCTCGCTGTCCGTGACGACAGGCGCGGCGCTTCTGCCTGTTTTTACCGTGCGTGAGCCGGACGGGACATTCGTCACGAAAATAGAACCTGCCCTGGTTTCAGCAACGGGGGGAAGCCCTGCACAGGAAATCGATTCGCTGATCGCGCAATTTGTTCGACTGCTCGAATCCTATACGTTGCGGTTTCCGTGCGATTACCAGGGATGGGGATTGAGCGGAGTGTGACAGTTCTTTTTGTAAGCCAAAGAATCACATTAATAAATCGCGCGATGGATTCCGTCCTTTCGATGCCCTACAGTATTCGTAGTCCTAACAGAAATAAATCAACAGACAACCTGGCGGACAGGTTCAGCTGCATTACGCGAGAACACGGATTCATCTTTAAAGGAGAATTGATCATGAAAGCCATCGTCATGACCACCCCCGGCGGACCGGAAGTCTTGAAGCTCCAGGACCTGCCCGACCCGGTGTTGAAGCCAGGACACCGACATCCTCGTGCGCGTGAAGGCGGCGGGGATAAATCCGGTGGACACCAAGATGCGCGCCAAGCCGACGGTCTATCCCGCGCCGCTGCCGCCGGTGCTGGGCTGCGACGGCGCGGGTGTTGTCGAAGCGGTCGGCAAGGCCGTGAAGGATTTCAAGCCGGGCGACCAGGTGTTTTACTGCCAGGCGCCGCATCACGACCGGCTCGGGAATTACGCGCAGTATGCGCTGGTGGACCAGCGGCTGGTGGCGAAGAAACCGAAGCGCCTGAGTTTCGCCGAAGCCGCGGCGGCGCCGCTGGTGCTGATCACCGCGTGGGAGGCGCTGCACGACCGCGTCGACATCAAGTCCTGGCACAAGCTGCTGGTGCACGCGGGCGCGGGCGGCGTCGGGCATGTCGCGATCCAGCTGGCGCGGATTGCGGGCGCCGAAGTCTGCGCCACGGTCGGTTCGGCGGACAAGGCCGAGTTCGCCCGATCCTTCGGCGCCACCCGCACGATCAATTACAAGGATGAAAATTTCGTGACGGCGGTGCTCGACTGGACCGGCGGCCAAGGCGTGGACATCGCCTTCGACACCGTCGGCGGCAAAACCCTCGCCGAAACCTTTTCCGCGGTGCGCTATTACGGCGACGTCGTCACGCTGCTCGCGCCCGGACCCGAAATGGACTGGAACGTTCCGCGCGGGCGCAACCAGCGCGTGAGTTTCGAGCTGATGCTGGTCCCGGTGTTCTTCGGCCTGAGCGAGGCGATGACGCACCAGGGCGAGATCCTGCGCCGCGGCGCCGAGCTGTTCGAGGCCGGTGAGCTGCGCGTGCACGTGGACAAGACTTTTCCGCTGGAACGCGCCGCCGAGGCCCATGCCCTGGTCGCCTCCGGCAAGACGATGGGCAAGGTGGTTCTGAACGTGGACTAGGGAAGGTCTGATTAAGTCCGTTCGGGTGAGCCCGTCGAAGGCCAAAGCTTGACGCCTGCGCCCGACGACAAATCGCGGCCGCTCATGACAGCTTGCAACCCGACGGAGGCGGCCGCAACCGGTTTGCGTTCACCTTCGAGCTCAGGCGAACTGGATTTCAGGATTCCTAGCATTGCTTGCCGGCGGCACGGCGCGCCGGCAGGACGTCCTTCAGTTTCTCGCGCGCGCTGCGCAGCAGTTTTTCCGTGGTCGCCCAGTCGATGCACGGGTCGGTCACGGACACGCCGTACCTGAGTTTGGACAGATCCGCCGGGATCGGCTGACTGCCCGCATGCAGATGACTCTCCAGCATCAACGCCACGATCGAGCGGTTGCCTTCCAGGATCTGGTTGACGCAGTTCTCCGCCACCAGCGGCTGCAGCGCCGGGTCCTTGTTGGAATTGCCGTGCGAGCAGTCCACCGCGATGTTGACCGGCAGCCCGGCCGCGACGAGTTCCTTCTCGGCCAGGGCGACCGAAACCGAATCGTAATTCGGACGTGCGCCGCCGCCGCGCAACACCATATGCCCATAGCGGTTGCCGCGGGTGCGGAACACGGCGCACTGGCCTTCCTGGTTGATGCCTAAAAAATGATGCGGACGCGCTGACGACTGCAGCGCGTTGATCGCCACCGTGAGACTGCCGTCGGTGCCGTTCTTGAAGCCGAGCGGCGTGGACAGGCCGCTGGCCATTTCGCGATGCGTCTGCGATTCGGTGGTGCGCGCGCCGATCGCGGTCCAGGTGATCAGGTCGGAAATATACTGCGGCGTGATCGGATCGAGCGCCTCGGTCGAGGCCGGCAGCCCCATCTCGGCCAGGTGCAGCAGCAGCTCGCGCGCCATGTGCAGGCCCTTTTCGATATGGAAGGAATCGTCCATGAACGGATCGTTGATGAGCCCCTTCCACCCGACCGTGGTGCGCGGCTTCTCGAAATAGACGCGCATGATGAGATAGAGCGTGTCGCTCACTTCCTGCGCCAGCTGTTTCAGGCGCGCGGCGTATTCCTTGGCGGCCTTGATGTCGTGGATCGAGCACGGACCGACCACCACGAACAGGCGGTGATCCTGGCGATCGAGAATGCAGCGCACCGTTTCGCGCCCGCGCAACACCGTCCGCTGCGCGTCCTCGGTCAGCGGCAGCGCGGTCTTGACCTGCTGCGGCGTGGGCAGCAGGTCCTGCGAGAGGACGTTGAGATTGTTGATCGGGTCGGTCATGGCCGGTACGGCAAAACAGGGTGAATCCGCCAGTCTAGCGCACCGCGCGCGGCTTGTCGGCCCCGGATTGTGGCCGGATACCGGCCGCGGGCGTGTGGGCGCGGTCGCCCGCGGCCATGAGATACAGGAACGGCCCGGGCAGAGAGGCCGATTTCGTTATTTCCAGATCAGGATTTTTCCGTCATCGCCGGACGTGGCGAGACGCGCGCCATCGGATGAAATCGTGAGTACCGAAACGCCGAGATCGTGACCGGCGAGCCGGTGGACGGGTTGGCCTTGCTCCACACTCCAGATTTCCAGCGACTTGTTCGTTCCACCCAACAACAGCCACCGGCTGTCGGGGGAAAATTGCACGGTATTCACATCATCCGGGGCGTCGGCCAGCACGCGGTCATCGCGCCCCAAGCCCGGCATCCCATAATTTCAGGTTGTGGTCTTGTCCCCCGGAAGCGAGCCATTTGCCGTCCGGGGAGTAGGCCATGGTACTGACCGGGACCTTGTGCGCCGGCACGTACGCCAGTTCCTTGCCGCCCTGCGAGGTCCCAATACTGGATGCCGCCTTCGATGTCGGCCCCGGCCAATACGCGTCCGTTGGGCGCGACGGCCAGTGCCAGAATTTCATGCCTGGACTTGGGAAGATCGAAGATTTTTTTTGACTCCGCCATGTCCCACAGGATCACGCCCGAATCCCGATCGACCGACACCAGCTGCTTGCCATCCGCGGAGAAGGCGAGCCGCATCACCGGCGCCGTATGGCCGGAGAGTTTCGCAACCGCTTTATTTTCCTTTGCGTCCCAGATCTGCACGGCGTTCGGGTCAACGGAAAAGGCCAGCCACTGCCCGTCGGGCGACGCCGCCATCGTGCCCAGCGACTCCTTGCTGGAGGCCATGGTCGATATCAGCGCGCCGGTTTCGGTATTCCACAGATTCACCGCGCCATCGTCGTAGGCCGCCGCCAGCACCTCATGGTCGTGCACAAACGCCAACGCCGTCACCGGCGCATGCGCCGCGAGCGTGAGCGCAATCGTCTTGGCAGGATCGAATACCGGTATGGGTTTTTCCGGAACAGGTTTCGGTCTGGTGACGGGACGATGCGATGCCGGGCTGACCGGGGCCACGACAACCGGATTGATGCCCAGCTGCGCGTTGATGAACTGGTTGATCTCGCGCCCGACGTCGTAAGGCAGGGCCTGAATCTGATCGAAATACGCGTACAGCTCGGTCTCGTCCAGACGGCCGGTGTCGACCATGATTTTCACGGAGGCGATGGCCATGGCGGCGATGGCCAGCAAGAATAAAAAGGTCGATTCCAGAAAACCGCGCCGCCTGCAACTTGCGCAGGGGTTTCATGATGGCGTTGCTGATGCCGATAAAGCCGGAACCGTGTCCCAGAACCGACATCGGGGTGGTTTTTTCTTCCTTGGCCTCCTTGCCCATCAGCCCGTTTTGCAAAGCCAGGGCCGAGGCGGGACGATCCGCCGCCTGCAAACGCAGCGCGAGGTCCACGACATTGACGGATATGCGGCGCGTAAGAGTGGCCGGTCGAACCGGGTCGCCGGCGGCATGGGATCGACCTTTCCCAGTCCGATGGTCTTGTGACGTTCCAGGGAATCCACCGGCTCGCGGCCGGTGACACAACGGTAAAGCGTGGCGCCGACCGAATAGACATCGGTGCCCGGGCCCATCACGCCGCCGTTGCCGGGATACTGTTCCAGCGCCGAGTAACCGCGCGTGAGCGCGATCCGGCCGGTGTCGGCCTTGCCCTGGCGCTGGCGCGCCGAGCCGAAATCGATGAGCATGGGCTGGCCGCTGCGGCGCAGGTAAATGTTGTCGGGCTTGATGTCGAGGTGCAGCAGTCCGGCTTCATGCACGGCATGCAAACCCGTGAGAATCGGCAGGAATACGCGCAGCAGGTCGGGCTCGCTCAAAAAGCCTCCGTGCTGCTTCATATATTTCGTAAGGCTTTCACCCTCTTCGTATTCCATGATCATGTAGGCCGTGCCGTTCGCCTCGAGGTAGCGCAGCACGCGCACGATATAGTTGTGCTTGAACTTGGCCAGCGCCTGGGCCTCCTTCAAGAATTCCTGCAGACCCCAGCGATATATTTCAGCGTCGGAAGCATTCCCGTCGGGGCGCGGGTATATCGTGGAGTTTGCCCCGCGCTCGGCATAGTCCTCGGGGTAATATTCCTTGATGGCCACGAGCGATCCCAGGTGGGTGTCCTGGGCAAGGTAGGTGATGCCGAAGCCTCCCTGGCCCAGCACCGACTTGATCGTGTATTCGCCTAACTGGTAGCCGACCGGCAAGGCATTATTTTTGGTCTTGACGCGGGTCTGCATAGTTCTTGCTGAAAGAGGATCGCTGGGCACCATACTTATAAATAGCCCCGGCCGGACGGGGCCGCAACCCGGGCGCGGGGAAATAATGCGGAATGAGCGGGGAATTTCAGGACCGGCGGTTCGTTCGATCCCGTCGGAAGACATCTACTACCTGATTCAGCAGACCGGTTTGGCGACCAATGCCAGTCGCGGGCTCCGGTATGATAGGCCCGCATGATCGACCCGTGGCTGCTGCTTAAATCGATATCCGCCGGCATCATGGGTCGTTAACCGACGTAAACGGTAACTAAGAACTTCGATACCATCTGTGGAGACGTCGCAGCTTAGTCAAGAAGTTCCGAACCACGGAGCGGTCGGCTGGGAGGGGCATATTGGTGCAGGACTTATTGACGCATAAACCTAACGAAAACCATTATTTTATTTACGGGATTTTAGGCGGTAGCCGACAGCTGCCGACTTCAGTCAGTTGCCAACACACGGAGGCGGGAGTAGGGTAATAGCCGAGGACAAACCGGTCGAGAGCCTAGCATAGCCGGCAAATCCTGGATGGGTAAGTAATAACTCTAAACTGGAGGTGGACATCATGCGAAACATCATTAACGGCGGTGGCGGTCAACCCGCTCCCGACGTACGGCGGTGGCGGCCAACCGGCACTAGCCATCGGTGGTGGCGGCACACCCGGTGCGCTCATCGGTGGTGGCGGCATCCCCTACTATCGGTGGCGGCGGTCACCCGGCACGATTACCGGCGGTGGCGGACAGACTGATGACTGTATAAAGCCTGACTAGCCGCTTGTGCAGTCGGTAACGATTCATAGCACTGTCGACTGTATAAGTTATCTGTAAACTCAAAAGCTCCCATCCGGATACCGGAGGGGAGCTTTTTTTACTGAAATAAATTGCCGCTGCTTGGTTACCACCAGACAGGTCATGTTCCGCCAAGTCAGCGGTGACGCAACCACCCGGAGACACTCAACCTGCTCGGTATTGGCGCGGTGGCGATGATGCTCTCGACGTGGTGCAGGAAGAATTAGCAGCCGGACGCAATTAATTCTTAAGTTTTGGTCTATTTTGCCGTTGCAGCTTGATCATCGCGGATACGCAATGGCTCGTGTAGTCCACCTGGGTTTTCAGCTCGTAACGATCCGCGAGGAAACTTCCGGTAAATTCTTTCAGACGCGGTGCCGAGACGCGGGCATTCGTGAACGACCAGCTCTTGCTGGCCAGGCTTGATCTGCAGTCCCTCCGTCTTGGTCATCTCTCTCGCAATCCATGCCCGTGCCCGCCCGGACAGTTCGCTGTCGCCCTCGCCCGCGCTGACAAACGTCGCGAGTGCATCAGCCACCCCTTCGACGGAAGCACAATCATTGTAGCTAGCCAGTTGCTGCTTGCTGTCAAGGAAGGCGCTGGTCTGGTTTTTGATGAAATCAAGAAACTTCGCGTCTTTCGAATCGGCGTAGCGAGCCGCCGCCGCCATGGTGCCCCAGTGATAAAAATCGATATTGAAATCACTGCCGTAGATTTTGATCAGGCTGTCGTCGACGGAGGCCAGCATTTCCGCTACGCGCTTGTCCTGCGGAAATTGGCGATGATACTGGGCCAACGCCAGCCAAGCTTCGCCATCAGCATAGGGCGTGAGGGTCAATCGAAGTTGGGAAATCGCGGAATCCTCCCCCGGGAATTCGCAGCATGCAGGAGCGCTTCCAGCCAGGCTTGCCGGAGATTGGAGAAGCTTTCGTCTTGGCTGGTCTGCGCGAAGCGCAGTTCCGTCAGTAACGCAAAGGCCACGGTTCCGGTGATAGGCGTCGCTGTAATCCATGTTTGGCGACAGCACTTTGCCCGGACCTTGTTTATCAAAAAGCAGGCCCAACCGTTCCAGCGCGTTGCGAATTTTGCCTCGCCCGACCGGCATCGACAGAAGACGTGTTTTCTCGATCAGACCTTGCGTTCGGCTCTTTCCGATCGGTAATGAATGACGGCCAAAAGCCGTGAGGAATTTTTCTATTGCCGGTCGTGCCCGCGGATCCTTCGTAAAGGCATAGTAATCGGCCAGTACCGCGGCGGTACCTGCTTGCCGGGCGAGGTTCGCGGTCGACATGCTGTCCGGCTCGGACTCCTTGTCCTCAAGGAAATTGAAATCATATGGCAAGAACCCGGACGGCTTCTGGACCACCAGCCAGCGATCCACGGCAAGGCCGTATCGCGTGCGAGTAGTCATTGGAGATCGCATGCGCTGGTCCACCGATTACTGAAGCACTCAGAAAGCTCACGACGCGAAGCAGTGTGATGAGACGCATGCGTGATCGCATTCCGGTTTCCGTTCGAGGGGGTAATTAGAGCGCAGAATATATCATCCGAGCTCTCTTGGGATAGCGACGGATGAATCTTTATGTAACTCGAGTACGCCTCCAGCTGTGCACCGTTGATGAACGTCTGCTTCGGGTCCATTGTGTTGAAAAACTCCGTTTCTGATCACGGTCTAAACATCTCAGCCCCGTCAGCGAATTATCTTCCATGACAAACGGGGGGATAGAATTCGAAATCCGGGCTGCGGCCGGATACCGGCCGCGGGCTCCGGTATGATAGGCCCGCATGATCGACCCGTGGCTGCTGCTTAAATCGATATCCGCCGGCATCGCGGTCGCGGCGCCGGTGGGGCCCATGAGCCTGCTGTGCATGCAGCGCACGCTGGGCGGCGGGCGCGCACCGGGGCTGGCCTTCGGCGCCGGGATTGCCGCCGCGGATTTCACTTATGCCTGTCTCGGGGCCTTCGGGCTGACGGCGGTGTCGTCGCTGCTGCTCGCGGGCGGCGATGGGCTGCGCCTCGCGGGCGCGCTGGTGCTGCTCTATTTCGCGGTGCGCATCCTGCGGGCCCGGCCGGAATCGGCGGTGCGTAAAAAATTCGCCGGCCCGCTGTGGCGCGGATTCGCCTCGGCCTACCTGCTGACGCTCGCCAACCCGCCGACCATTCTATTCTTCGCGGGCTTGTTTGCCTCGATCGCGGCCTTGTCCACGTTCGAACAGGCCGCGGTGTTTGCGCTCGGAATATTCACGGGCTCGCTGTTGTGGTGGCTGGCGCTGACCGGCATCGTCGCCGGCACCGCCGCGAAACTCGCGCCGAATGTGCTGGCGTGGATCAACCGGCTCTCCGGCCTGGCGCTGATCGGCTTCGCCGTTTATGCGCTGAGCGCCGTCAATCTGCGCGCTCTACTTTGATCGCCTCGCCGGTTTTCACTTTTTTCAGGTAGTGTCTCAGATTGAAGTTCCGTTATCGGCCAGTTCCGGTCATACAATTTTCTCAATAGCGGACAGTCAGACCAAGCAAATTGGTCATTCGCGACGGTAGAAGAGCCACTCCCATTGAATACCAGCAGCACGCGATTGGCAATTCGCCAAGGACAGAGATTAGAGCACTAGGGGCAGGTTAGCATCACATTGCAATCGATGGTCCCATCTCTCTCCTCAAGTAAACCGACTTATCGGTACCGACGAGCTGTCCGGATAGTACTTTGCGCGACGGGAAAAATTCGATCGAGGTACCTCCCTTGTAAACACGCCCGTCTGATCGCCGTGTCCTCAGCTAGACCTCCAGACTTAACTCGACCGTTTTCATGAAAAAAGGTTGCGCCGGCGCTGAATTTAATGCCGTTAATGACTTGATCTTCCTCCAAATCGCCAACACTAATTCCGTTCCGGTTGAAACGAATCTGGCCGCTCTTGAAGCGAATGCCTTGAGAAACGACCGCTGCACTAGCGATGACGCCGAGCACGTTGCCGGCGGGTCGTAGAAAAATGTCGAGCCGGCCGGGAGCCGTACCCCACTGTAAAGCATCGGCTCTCTAAGCGGCTTGCCACCGAACTCGTTTCGCAACGCGAGCTCGCAAGGATGTGACACACTGTCCCGGATTTTCGCTGCAGGCACGCGTTAGCTTCCGCCGGAGTCGTCGCGGAAATGCAGAGTCGAGCGAGCTCATCTGCGCAAGGCGCCTTAAGATCGAGGAAGGCGAATTGATTCTTCGTCTGGCTTATTCCGCGAAGCTCGTTCGCTAGGGCTTCTATCTGACTCTTGTCAGTGATGCCTTGTTGTGCGGCATACTCTCTAACACGCTTCTCCAGGTCGTCATCGTCAGCAACGGCGATGCTAGTTGCCAGAAGGTGCAGCGTGAGAGCGATGGCTATGGTTCTACCATACATTGCGAATCCTCGAATGGCGACGATGCTGGTTGGGTCGGGCCTAGCCGGGCTGACCTAATAGATTTTTTATATCAGACTGATTAAAACATTACCAAATCCGAGACAGGATGGCCATCTCTGGTAGCCAACTGGGTTTCACAACTCGTGGAAAGCAGCCGCTCACCGGACCGACCTGCTGACCGGCAGGTTCGGCCAATACCGGCCCTACACAGCATCCCAATAACGGCCATTCAAAACATGAAAAACAGACACTCACGCTGCACCGTCCATGGCGTCTGCCTCCACGCGCTTGGGTTGCATTGCTTCATTCAAGAACCGATAAATGATTGGAACCCAGATAATGCCGAGAATGGCTGGAACCCACGGCAAGACGTGAAACATGAGTCCTCCACCCACCAACCCAATAAGTGGCACCGCCATGATCTCGAACAACTTCCTGCCTGCAAAGTACGCCGCGCACCACACAACAGAAACTTTAGAGACCACCTGATTGTTCGCCTTCCCTGGGAAGAAGTCTCTTTGCTTTTTTTCGTGATTGCTGCACCAATTGTCCCCAGGATGGCACTAAGTGGCCAAACACCTACCACAGCTACGTAGATAAGCGCACCTTCTTGCAACGGTTTCCCTGACCAGACGAACGCTATTAAGACAAAAATGTTGATCAGCGCAAGAATCGCGGCGTTTGGCAACCATGCGAGAAAAAGACCAGAAGTAAATAACTCTTTAAGTTTCTCGATCCTTCTTTTTTTGATGATCCAATAGTTAATCACTCCTAGCACTACCAAGGGTAAAGATAGCCCCGTTCCTGAAAGGAAGGCGTCCCCCACCTCAAGACCTCCTGGACGAATGCTATCGGGAATAAAGCATCCTACAGTCATAAGCCATAGTACTAATGAAGATCCAAGAATGAACATTGCTGTCTTTTGCATAACGTCTCAACTAAAGGCGACCCGTCCGGTTCTTTTTGTACCAGGTTGCTTGAAACAATGAATTAAAGGGCTAGGCCCCTTTAGCCTGAGTAACAAAGGGTACTGACCCTTTTCTGTTCTGCCGTTGAGTGGTCATGGCCGGTGTGGCAGTTGCGCGCTGAGGTCGCGTAGCTGCGCTTCGAGGTCATGAATGCGATTGAGGAGAGTCAGGGCCAAGGCCAGCCCCTGGGCGTCCAGCTCGAAGTCGGTTCGCAAGCGGCACGCGGTTCTGGCGGTCACGACGCAGTCCGCGCGAAAGCCAAGCGGCTCGGCGCCGGGGTCAACCGGTATGATGGCGCCGAAATCCACCAGCTCGTGAAGTTCCGCTTCCGAAAGACCCGACAGCCCGGCGAGTTCCGTCAGCGACAATTGCTCCTGCTCATCGAGCCACAGCACTTCAGTGAGTTCGACTTTCATTTTTAAGCTCCTGTTCGAAATGTCCGCGCGGATTGAACGTCGAGCCTTCCGCGAGTTGTTGGTACAGCGCGCGATCGCGCTCGCTGACCACGCCAGGGACGGCGATTTGCACGATCGCGAAAAGATCGCCTTCGCCCGCGCGCGGCTTGGGCAGTCCGCGTTTACCGAGCCGCAGCTTTTGTCCGGCGTGCGTTCCCGGCGGTACCTTGAGCCGGACCGGGCCACCCGGCGTCGGTACATCCACGCTGGTGCCAAGCACGGCCTCCCACGGGGCCAGGGGCAAATCGAAGTACAGGTCGTGACCGCTCACCCGGAACAGCGAATGCGGGTGCAGCACGATATTGAGATACAGATCACCGTTGCGCCCGCCGTTGAATCCCTTGCCGCCCTTGCCCGGAATGCGCAGCCTTTGCCCGTCCGTGACGCCTTTGGGAATGCGCGCCTTGACGACATGCGGCACGCGACGCAACACGCCCTTGTCATCGAATTCCGGCATGCTCAGGTCGAGTTCCACCTCGGTGCCGCGATACGCCTCCTCGAGCGTGATGTGCACCGCGACTTCGTAGTCTTCCCCGGGCATCGAAATTTTGCCGTGGTCTTGGCGCGCGTGAAACCTGCCACCGCGCAGGCCGGCGAACAGGTCCGACAGATCGATATCGTCGGCCGAGAAGTGCGTATCGCTGTACTGTTTCTGCCAGTCCGGGGGCGGTCGGAAGTCCTGTCCCGGCTGATAGCTGCCGAGCTGATCGTAGGCGGCGCGCTTCTCCGGGTTCTTGAGCGTTTCGTAGGCCTCGGCGACTTCCTTGAATTTTTCCTCGGCGTTCGGTTCCTTGGAGACGTCAGGGTGATACTTGTGCGCGAGCTTGCGATAGGCTTTCTTGATCTCCGGCACGCCGGCATTTTTTTCGATGCCTAAAATGCCGTAGTAGTCTTTGTATTTCATCAGGGCCGCCCGGAGGATGAGTGAGATGGGACGCGTCTATCATGCGCCTGGACCGAGCGATGTCAAGAATACAGGTCCTGGTTCAGCGCCGTTTCGTACACCGAGGTGGAATCAATGGGGCCAGGATCATTTATTTATCGTAATACACACTTATGCACCGCTCCTGCTCGCAACCATGTCGATCATGGATTCTGTCTATAGTTCAGTGAATCAAATCGGGGAATAATCGAGCCTGGCCCCTTTGATTCCCAGCGCTACTAATATTTCAGGGCAACTTTTGCACACATTTCGCGATTAGATTGTTCATTGGGCTGCCATTGGCAAAGTAACCCAAGACGTGGTTTCTATTCTTCTTCTTTTCTACACGCGTACCAACCGCCGCGGACCATGAAAGCCACCCCGAGGCACCAGTTCGCAAGTGCTCCTCTCGCAGATCGGATAAGCCGTATCTTTTGTCGGAAATTTCTAAAGCTTTGCCTTTGAGATGACCGTAGCATTTGGGTGATCGTATAAGCCACCGACTATGTCGACGGCACGTTTTGTTCCAAGAAGACGTACATCCAATAACCTCGCCAACCAAAAAAGCTGATATTCAGTGAGGTGCCTGCTTTTCCCGATAAAGTTAGCAACAAGCGCTGAGATAGCTTCCTTATTGGGAATGTGCTCACAGAAGTAGAAGATGTTTTTACTCAGGTTCGGAAACTTTTCCAGAAACTCTGGTAGGTGCTCCAGAACGTCCTCTTCGTAATCACGCATTAAGGATAGAACAAGTTCTGCGTCCTCCTCCTCGATCTGCTGACTCTTGAGTAGAGTCATGAGGTACTCGGCATCTCTTCTTCATCCAGCCTTTCGTCCTCATCCTCAAATTCTTCTAATTCTCCTCCAGACGCAGCTATGACGGATGTTCGCCGGTGCAAAAGGTTACGCTTTACCTCATCAACCTCTTTCTCTATGTCCAAATGCTCGATTTCACCAAGCTGTGTCTTGGATGGGTTGATTGACAGCCCTTTCTCTCCGAGCAGTCGCTGAATCCCTGTAAAGTCTGAACGAATGCTGTTAATGCTGTTCGAGAATAGATAGAAATCATCCATGAAGCGCAACATCAATTCAGACGCTATCCAACTTGCATTGTCCACAAATGAGAGGAAATGGCTGCCGATCATCTTTGCAGGGTAAATGCCATGCACTAAACAGTCGATTGAGCGGCCTGAATTTGTCTGCTTCAAATATTTGTCAAAGAAGAGAGCATCTTCTTCAGTTTTGGCAACATCACTGAACCAGTCGACTAGGTCGTGATGGTAGATCGAGTTGAAGTATGAGGAGATGTCAAATCTGGCACAGTGTTTGTACTTTTTCAGAGCCTCATGGACGGAGCTCTTGAAGCTGCGAAAACTCTCGATCGAAGGATGTGGGTTGCCCGTTCTGAAAACGGTAACCGAAATTGATTCGCGTAGCGGTGGGGCTCTTTCGGAAGGAGCTTCGATTTCTATAGACGAGGTCATACAAGAAGAACTCCGCGACTCGGTCAAGCTTCGCTGTCCGGCGTAAGTGGTAATCACGCTTTGCTGCGTATGCCCTAGTTTGAGGCAGAAAGGAATACTCGGCCTCCTTGTTGTGGGTAATCTTGCCGTAGACAAAATCGCCAAGTTCCGGTGCAAAGTTTTCGACTAAAACCTTGTTTGTATCCAAGGGAAACAACGTCCTCGGAAAGTCCTGAATGTAAAAGTCGACTGTTTTCTCAAACGTCGGCATATGACGGTTCGCCTAGTTGCCCTAACGAATTAGCTAACCGGCGCGCCGATTTTGCGTGTCCGGTTGAGCGGTTTGTTGGGTGTTGTCGCATCGAGTTCAATACGTTCAAATGTTCCTGTGCAAACATTCACTTTATAAATTCGCTTTTGAATTTCCTGAAGCTGCCAACACGGTGTTTCCTGTTTAGCATCAATATGGTCTACGACTTTCAGGCCGCCGCAGAAAACTAATATTCCGCCCGTTACAAATGCCGCTAGCGAGAACCACATGAATAGGATACTGACAGAGCAAATGCACGGGTCATTTCGCTTGAGCCAAGCGGGAACGAACTTACAGCGTGGAGGCTGGGAATTACGCCTCCAATAGCTTTCGTACACCATAGAGCAGATGCGACGTAAACGGTTGTGAATTACCGCTGCTACTAGGCCCAACTGAAACGCGAACAGAGCCCAGAGAACCGAGGTCGTAAGAGGCTGAAAGTTTGGCTTGCCGAAAATCGTCGGAAGAAAGGCCAGCAGCGCGATCGCGCCGCCGCCGTTTATTAGTAAGAGACCCTTTACGTTCTCGGTGTCGATTTGCGCACGGATTCGACTTCTTTTTCCATCCCGATCTCCCGTTATTGGCCACAGCACCCAACATAATTTAGATGTCACATCTTGACGTATAACCTGGGCATGTGTCATCTAACTTGGCTGGCAAGAATAATAAGCGCCTTTCCAACAGGCATTTAACTAGCGCTGCTTGCGATTTATACAGCATTAAACAATTAACCGGGTCAGAGAGGAATTCTTTCTAATATACGCAACAATTCCTATCTGACCCGGATTTTCGAAGGCCATGTTAGGCAGCGAGTAATTTATCCTTGGAGAGACAGTCCCAGTGAGCGGGCCGGTCACGGCGATTAGGTAGATCACTTGCTCGTCGTTCTTTTTGAATTGCTCACCCCGGCGGGGAGCTCGAGACACTGCCCGGCCCCATCTTCTTGATCTGGGTGTCGTCCGATTTGTCGCCGATGCCCACATACACGTTTCCTTTCATCCTATGAAGGTCGTGTCATAAAGCGTGGGATGCTCCGGCACCCGGCTGCCGGCCGCCCACTTGGTCAGAGTCATGCTGGGGCAGTTCGGTTTTTTTGGGTCGCCTACCAATCTTACCCTCTGCACGGTCAGACCATAGGGCTCCCATCGCATTTCCTCCGAGGTAAGCATGAACGTGGACTGCTCGCCGGCAAATGCGGACGCACCATGCAGCGTGGCTACCCCAAGCAAAACGGCGATTACGGCGCAACGGGAGGACTTTTGCATGGTTTTTTCTCCTTGAACATGCTGAAAGGGGACAGATTGATTTTCTGGGTACTTCGGACTTCATAAAGAACGGAAAAGGGACCAATCCCGGTTATTTCAAATTCAGACTGAAACCCTACTGAGTGACGCTAGCCGACCTGCTCGATCTTGATCGGGGCACCCGCTTTGACCGACTTGAGCTGTTTCACGTCTCCCAGCGCCTTGCCCCAGATGTTGGTCGGTGACGCGAGGCGGATTTCATCGCCGCGTGAAACCGGCGTGCGGCCAAAACCAATCGCGATGGAATCGCCCTCGGTCCAGAACGCCAGCTCGCCGGGCTGCACCACGTCGCGCGCGTCGGCTTCCCGTTTCAGATGCACCGGCGTCGAAAAATAAACCTCGTCGCCCCAGGTATTCGCCTTGGAGGTGAACGGCAGCGCGTTCCAGATGGCGTCCGCGGTCGGCGTCTTCAAGAGTTCGGCTTCGAGCGTCACCGAACCGATGGTCATTTTGATTTTGCGCGCGTGACATTATTGTTGCCCTCCTGTGGCATGGTCTGATGCGTTGAATGGTTTATGGCCGGCACGCTCGCTGTCATGGCCGGCGTGCCCGCCCGGTGCCGCCAGTGTATACACGCCGAACGAGCAGGATCAAAACACCGGCGCACGCACGCTCCCAGCCGAGGCGCACCAATCTCCCCAGCCAGCGCGGCTTGCGCATCCCCTGAGCGGGATAATCAACCCATCCGCCATCTGATGACAAAAGGCACACATTGATCTAAAGTGTGCCGATGAAGCCGTTCCGTTGGAACCACGAGAAGAATGAGCGTCTGAAGGCGGAAAGGAATATTTCGTTTGAGGAAATAGTCCTTGCCATTGAAGCAGACGGACTGCTCGATATCTTGCGGCACCCTAACTCTAACAAGTATCCAAATCAGCAAGTATTTGTAGTCGCTGTGGAGCAATATGCCTATTTTGTACCGTTTGTGGAAGAAACTGATTACTACTTCCTGAAGACAGTAGTTCCGAGCAGAAAAGCCACTCGCGACTACCTGAAAAGAGGTGATCAAAATGACGAAGCGTAAATCGTACGAAGAGAAAATCCTTGAGGCCTATGAGAAGGGGGAGTTGAAGTCGGTTTCCCCGACAAAGGCTGATCTCAGGAAGTACAAAGAAGCAGCACGGGCGACGTTCATCAAGGATCGCCGGGTAAACGTTCGACTATCTTCGCCGGATCTCATGGACATTCAGGCCCGGGCAGCCGAAGAAGGTGTACCTTACCAAACGCTGATTTCCAGCGTACTGCACAAGTTTGTGACAGGACGATTTGCCGAGAAGCCGTCTCGCCTGACGACACGCTCAAGCGGTCGCGCCAAAAAACGCCGCGCCGCTTAACGAAGGTGGGCATTGCCCACCCTACATATTTATTGCATGAGATGATCCGCTGAGGGGTTATGGCTGGCGTGTTCGCCGCCGTGGCCCGAGTGCGCGCCCGGTGCCGACCAGCGTGTACAGGCCGAAGAGCAGGATCAAAATACCCGCGCCGCGCCGCACCCAGACAAGGCGCGCGACCTGGCCGAGCCAGCGCGCGGCGGCGCCCATGGCGAGCAGCATGGGCAAGGTGCCGAGACCGAAGGCGAGCATCAGCGCGGCGCCTTGCACGGCGTCACCCGAAGCCAGCGACCAGGCGAGCGCCGAATACACCAGCCCGCACGGCAGCCAGCCCCACACCAGCCCGAGCGCGAGCGCCTTGAGCGGGTGATCCACCGGCAGAAACCGCCGGCCGAAGGGTTCGATGCGCACCCACAGTTTTCCGCCCAGGCGTTCCAGCGCCGTGAGGCCCGGCCACCAGCCGGCGAGGTAAAGCCCGAGCGCGATCATGAAACCGCCGGTGACGAGTTTGACGATCCAGCGCACCTGCGCCGGCGGAGCCAGGCCCAATGCCTTGGCGCTCAGGGCGCCCAGCAAAGCGCCGGCGATGGCGTAGCTCGCGATGCGTCCGAGGTTGTAGGCGGCGAGATAAGGGAAAAGCCGGACGGGAGAGCGGCGGATGTCATCGTGCAATCCGAACGTGAGCGCGCCCACGATGCCGCCGCACATGCCGAGGCAATGCGTCGAACCGAGCAGGCCGACGAGGAACGCCGAGACGAGAGTGATTTCCGTGGGCATGAGGATGAGCTTGCTTAGCTTGAGAATGCCCTCCTCGCCCTAACGGGAGATGAGTCGGGGTGAGGGTGTCAGTTCGACAGCCGTAAGTCCTGAATCCGTTTGCTGCGTATGCGATGACGTTCACCGCATCGCCCCTGCGCCCCCTCCCGTCAAGGCGAGGGGGTAATTCTGATAGTTCTCTTAGGGAATGGCCGGGCGCATGACGAGGCGGTTATCGCCGGGCATGAACAGCGATCCGGTAAGACGCCAGTCCTGTGCCGTGAGCTGCACGTCCCAGTGGCCCGGCACGAATTCGGGCAAGGGCGCGCGGTAAGTGCCGTCGGCGTGACGCGGCAGAACCAGGCTGTGATCGAAGCCGGCGCGCGTGGCGTGCATCAACTTGAGCTGAATATTGTCGGGCAAGGCCATCGCCTGGCGCGCGGTCAGCCGCACCCGCAGCTCGTGACTGCGCGGCATCCAGCTCCACGGTGGCGGTAAGGTTTTCCGCGGCGGCGGCCTTGTCCCGATCCAGCATGCGATTGATGGTCATGCCCTGCTTGTAGTAATCGTCTTCCACCATCCCGTCGTCGGAGCGGATCGCCAGCGCCAGGCTCACGAAGCCGACGATCACGGACGTGAGCGGAAACGCGATCACCAGCCACATGATCGGCTCGCGGTACCAGCGGTTACTCTTTGTCATGCTTTGTTTCATGCTTATCCTCATGCTCGCGCTCCACCGGACCGAGGAAACGCGCCGTCTGTTCGGCCGACCAGGTCATCCTCGTCGCTCGCCTGCACGCGGAAATGGACTCGGCGTGCTGCGCTGCGAGAGGTTGTTCGGATCGGCCAGCAGGCTCACCGGCACTTCCACCACCTCGCCCGCGGCCACCGCGATGTCGGCGCGGTCGGAGCGCAACTGCAGGCCATCGATGCCGCGCGCCGATAGCGACATAACGGTGCGCCTCGTTGTCCATGTTCATGATTTTCAGCGTGTAGGTGTTTTCGATCATTCTCGTCGACGGTCTCGCGATACAGCGCGTTGCGGTCGCGGATCACGTCGAGCTTGAGCGGTACGCGCAACAATACGGAAATCACCAGCGCCGCGACAATCGCGGCCAGCAGGCCGGTATAGATCAGCACCCGCGGGCGCAACAGCTTTACCGGCTTGCCTTCCAGCGCGTTTTCGGTGGTGTAGCGGATCAGGCCCTGCGGATAATCCATTTTGTCCATGACCGAATCGCACACGTCCACGCACGCGGCGCAGGCGATGCACCGATCTGCAGCCCGTTGCGGATATCGATGCCGGTCGGGCAGACCTGCACGCACAGGGTGCAGTCGATGCAGTGGCCGAGTCCCACCAGTTTCGGATCCACGCCGCGTTTGCGCGAGCCGCGCGGCTCGCCGCGCGCTGGATCGTAGGAAATGATCAGCGTGTTGCGGTCGAACATCGCGCCCTGGAAGCGCGCGTACGGACACATGTACAGGCACACCTGCTCGCGCAGCCAGCCGGCGTTGCCGTAGGTGGCGACGCTGTAGAACAGGATCCAGAACGTTTCCCACGGCCCGAGCGACAGATGCGCGACGGACAAACTGCAGTTCGCGGATCGGCGTGACGAAACCGACGAAGGTGAAGCCGGTCCAGAGCGAGAACAGAATCCAGACGAAGTGCTTCGCGCTCTTTTTCAGGAGTTTCTCGGGATGGTTCCAGGGCAGCTGCGCGAGCTTCATCTGTTTCGGGCGGTCGCCGTCGATCTGGCGCTCGATCCACAGGAACACCTCGGTCCACACGGTCTGCGGGCAGGTGAAGCCGCACCACACGCGCCCGGCGATGGCGGTGAACAGGAACAGCGACAGCGCGGAGATGACGAGGATGGCGGTGAGGAAAAACAGGTCCTGCGGCCAGAACGTCCAGGCGAACAGATTGAACTTGCGGTTGGGGAGATCGATCAGGAAGGCCTGCCGGCCCTGCCCCCAGTTG
Organism: uncultured Gammaproteobacteria bacterium; assembly: GCA_963750625.1. Classification (GTDB taxonomy): domain Bacteria; phylum Pseudomonadota; class Gammaproteobacteria; order Acidiferrobacterales; family Sulfurifustaceae; genus Sulfuricaulis. Next base: position 102,461 of record CAVVRV010000030.1, read on the forward strand.
AACCAGGGAAGAAAATAATAGATGCCGAGGGTGAGCCCGACCATGGCCACGCGCAGCGTCGCGAATCTGCCGTGGACCTCGCGCGGGATAGACGCGCTGGCGCTTGGCGTACAGCGCCTCGGTGGTCGCATCCGCCTCGGCGATGGGAATGATGCGGCCCTGTACGGGCGACGTCTTGCGCCGGGGTTCGGTCGCCGGCTGGCGCGCCTTTTTTTCCGCCACGCGGCGCGCGACCTCCTCCTGCGCTTCGGCTAAAGAGGGTATTCGCTGTTTTTCGTTTTCGCCGCTCTTATTTTTCTCCTCCCGCTCCGGTTCATCGGTATGCGGTTTCACGCTCAATGTTTCTCCGCTCTATCCCCCTCGACGGGATGCGACAGGCTGTAGATGTAGGCGGCCAGCAAATGCACCTTGGCCTCGCCCAGGAACTCGGCATGCGCCGGCATGCGGCCGGCGCGGCCCTTGTCGATGGTTTCCATGATGGTCTTCTTCGAGCCGCCGTAGAGCCAGATGTTGTCGGTCAGGTTGGGCGCGCCCATGGCCGGGTTGCCCTTGCCATCCGGCCCGTGGCAGGCCACGCACAGTTGCATGAATTTTTCCTTGCCGGCCGCGGCCGACGGTGTCATTCACGCTGCGCCCGCTGAGGGAGAGAACGTATTCCGCCACGTTCGGCGACGCCGTCCGGCCCGAGCACCGCGCCCCACGCCGGCATCGCGCCCTGGCGGCCGTTCAGGATCGTGGTCTCGATCGTTTTGGGATCGCCGCCGTACAGCCAGTCTTCGTCGCGCAGATTGGGGAAGCCCGGGCCGCCGCCGGCATCCGATCCGTGGCAGCCGGTGCAGTAGTTCACGAACAGGCGCTGCGCCGGTCTTGAGGGCCTCGGGGTTCGCGGCCAGCAGCTTGAGGTCTTCCTTGAGATATTTTTCATACAACGGATTGAACTGCTTGTCCGCGGCTCGCGATTTCCTTTTCATACTGGCCTTTCTCGGTCCAGCCCAGGACACCCTTGAAAGTCCCCATGCCCGGATACAGCACCAGGTAACCGACGCCGAACACCAGCGTGATGTAGAACAGATCCAGCCACCACTTGGGCAGCGGGTTGTTCAGCTCCTGCAGGTCCTCGTCCCAGACGTGGCCCATGAGACTTGGGCTTTTCGCCGGCTTTCGGGCGTGGGCCGGTCGACATCCAGCGGATCAGCCAGAGCATCGCGACGATGCCGCCGCCGGCCCCGATGATGATGTACCAGCTCCAGAATCCGCTTGTGAAATCAGCCATGCGGCTTCCCTCCGGTCGGGCGCGCCGGTCGCCGCTGTCTTCGTCTTCCAGCGGCAGGCGCGCGGCCTCGTCAAACTGCCTTCTTGCGCTTCGCGCTCCAGGCCCACACGATGATGCCGATGAACAGCACGAACAGCAGCACCGTCCACACCGAATGTATGAGACCGAAGTTCATCGCCGCACCTTGATCGCCGTGCCCATGCCCTGCAGATAGGCGATCAGCGCATCCATCTCGGTCTTGCCTTCCAGCTCGGCAGGCGCATTCTTGATGTCGTCCGTCGCAATACGGCGTGCCCGGTCCGAACATGTTGAACACGCGCATCTTCTTCTGGATCAGGCTCGGGATCGAGCTGTGTTCTTCGCCAGCCACGGATAGCCCGGCATGATCGACTCGGGCACCACGTCACGCGGGTTCATGAGATGCACGCGATGCCAGTCGTCCGAATAGCGGCCGCCGACACGCGCCAGGTCCGGGCCGGTGCGCTTGCTGCCCCACTGGAACGGATGGTCGTACACGAATTCACCGGCCACGGAATAGTGGCCGTAACGCTCGGTCTCGGCGCGGAACGGACGGATCATCTGCGAATGGCAGAGGTAGCAGCCCTCGCGGACATAAACGTCGCGCCCTTCGATCTGCAAGGCGGTATAGGGCTTGAGGCCCTCGACGGGTTCGGTCGTGGATTTCTGGAAGAACAGCGGCACGATCTCCACCAGTCCGCCGACCGCCATCACCAGCACCGAGAGGATCACCAGCAGCGCGACGTTGGTTTCGACTTTGTCATGTCCGGTTGCCATGATCGTCTCCTCAGTGCGCCGCGGCCGGGGCGGGGATAGCCGCCTCGATGGGTTTGGCGCCGGCGATGGTCTTCCACAGGTTGAAGGCCATGAGCAGCATGCCGATCAGGAAGAACAGGCCGCCCAGGGTGCGCACGATGTAGAACGGATGCATCGCCTGCACGGATTCGACGAAGGAATAGGTCAGCGTCCCGTCGGCGTTGACCGCGCGCCACATGAGGCCCTGCATCACGCCGGCGATCCACATGGACGAGATATACAGCACGATGCCGATGGTCGAGATCCAGAAATGCGTCTCGATGAGCTTGACGCTGTAGATCTGGCGGCCGAACAGGCGCGGTATCAGGAAGTACATCGCGCCGATCGAGATCATGCCGACCCAGCCGAGCGCGCCGGAGTGCACGTGGCCGATGGTCCAGTCGGTGTAGTGCGACAGCGCGTTCACCGTCTTGATCGACATCATCGGACCCTCGAACGTGGACATGCCGTAGAACGACACCGACACGATCAGGAACTTCAGGATCGGATCGGTGCGCAGCTTCTGCCACGCGCCGGACAGCGTCATGATGCCGTTGATCATGCCGCCCCAGCTCGGCGCCAGCAGGATCAGCGAGATCACCATGCCGAGCGACTGGGTCCAGTCGGGCAGCGCGGTGTAGTGCAGGTGGTGCGGGCCGGCCCAGATGTAGGTGAACATCAGCGCCCAGAAATGCACCACCGACAGGCGATAGGAATACACCGGACGTTCGGCCTGTTTCGGGATGAAGTAGTACATCATGCCGAGGAAGCCGGCGGTGAGGAAAAAGCCGACCGCGTTGTGGCCGTACCACCACTGCACCATGGCGTCCTGCACGCCGGCGTAGATCGAATACGACTTGGTCCACGACACCGGGACCGCGAGGTTGTTGAACGACGTGCAACACGGCGATGGTGAGGATGAACGCGCCGTAGAACCAGTTGGCGACGTAGATGTGGCTCACCTTGCGCTTGACGAGCGTGCCGAAAAATACGATCGCGTAAGCCACCCAGACCAGGGTGATCAGGATGTCGATCGGCCACTCGAGTTCGGCGTATTCCTTGCTCTGCGTGATGCCGAGCGGGAGCGAGATGGCCGCCGCGACGATCACCAGCTGCCAGCCCCAGAAGGTGAAGGCCGCGAGTTTGTCGCTGAACAGGCGCACATGACAGGTGCGCTGCACGACGTAATAGGACGTGGCGAACAGCGCCGAACCGCCGAAGGCAAAAATCACCGCGTTGGTGTGCAGCGGACGCAGGCGGCGAAAACGTCAGCCAGGGGATGTCGATGTTGAGCGCCGGCCAGGCCATCTCGGCGGCGATCCACACGCCGACCAGCATGCCGACGATGCCCCAGATGATGGTCATGATGGCGAACTGCCGGACGACCTTGTAGTTGTAGGTTTCCTGCGCGGCCATGATTTTCCCGCTTTTCCTTGTGATTAATTAACGTGCTAATGCGTTCTTCCGCGCTCGACAACCAGGGCAACGCGGGAAAGTTACTATAGACACGACGCACGCCACGTTGACACAGATCAAACCGGCGCCGGCGGCTAACCGGCGAAGACCGGCCCGACGCCGATATCCCAGAGAATGACCGTCGCCGCCAGCACCGCCACCAGCGTCACCAGCCCGACCGCGAGCACGGCGGTGGCAAACAGAAAACCGCGCTCCGCCGGAATTCCCATGATGATCGGCACGCCGGTATAAAGCAGGTACACGGTGTACGCCAGCACCGGCAGGCCGATCAGCAGATTCAGCCACAGCATCGGATAAAGCAGCATGATGCCGGAGAGATAAAGCGGTGTCGCGGTATACGCCGCCAGCGCGATGCACTGGGACAGTGTCTGTTTACTGCCGTAGGTCTGGCCCATCCAGTGAATCAGTTTGCCGATGGTGAACACCGCCACCAGGATCGTGAGGTAAGACAGGAGGGCAATCGAGATCGCGCTTTCGGGCGTGAGCGTATGTACTTCGCGCGAAACCACCTGCCAGCCAACCTGGGTGGTGCCGATGTATCCGGCGATGGGAGGAATGGCGGCCAGCAACAGGACGTGCGAACAGAAGCATTTGCCGATCGTGCAGTTTTCCTTCCGTATCGTTTTCCATTCTTCTTCCGGATGGAACAACATTCCCCACACGTGACTCAGGATCATGCTTTTTCTCCCACCTGCCGATATTGATCGCGCGGCCAAGTTTCCTGCAAACCGCCGTGAACGTCAACGATGCGGAACGCTAAAAATAGCCCAGTATTTCGCTAAACCAACAGGCCGGAATTCCTTGAGCCGGACAATCGTTTGCCGTCGTGGTGAACACGCATCGCGCCACCGCGGGAATCGTATAGAATGATTCTGCCTGAATCGGGCATTTCGTCGACCGCCATGTCCATCCCTGTCGCCCTGTCGTCCTCCGCCGAAAAAGCCGCCACGGCAGCCTGCTTCCACTGCGGCCTGCCGGTGCCGGCGAGTCTGGATATTGCCGTGAACATCGACGGCGTGCGCCAGCCGATGTGCTGCCGTGGTTGCGAGGCCGTGGCGCGGGCGATCGTCGACGGCGGCCTGGGGAATTATTACAAGTTCCGCACCGCGCAAGCGCCCACGGCGCGCGAGATCGTGCCGGAATTCCTGCGCCAGACCGCCATCTACGATCACCCGGAAGTGCAGAAAAGTTTTGTGCGCGTCGAAGACGAACACGTGCGCGAGGCCGCGCTGATTCTCGAGGGCATCACCTGCGCCGCCTGCGTGTGGCTCAACGAACGCCACCTCGCGCGCCTGCCCGGCGTGCTCGCGGTGCACATCAACTACGCCACGCAGCGCGCGCGCGTGACATGGGATGAGCGCCGCATTCACCTGAGCGATATCCTGCAGGCGGTGAGCCGCATCGGGTATCTCGCGCACCCGTTCGATCCCGGGCGTCATCAGCAACGGCTGGAACACGAGCGCAAGCAGCTGCTGCGCCGGCTGGGCGTGGCCGGCGTCATGACCATGCAGGTGATGATCCTGGCCGAGGCGCTGTATGTCGGCGGATGGGTGGAAACCGAAGCGCACTACCGCGATTTTTTCCACTGGGTCAGCCTGCTGCTGACGCTGCCGGTGCTGCTGTATTCGGCGCAGCCGTTTTTCGCTTCGGCGTGGCGCGATCTCACGCACGCGCAGGCGGGCATGGACGTGCCGGTTTCGTTCGGCATTCTCACCGCCTTCATCGCCAGCGTCTGGGTCACCGTTACCGGTCAGGGCACGGTCTATTACGACTCGGTCACGATGTTCGTGTTCTTTCTGCTGAGCGGACGGTATTTCGAAGCCGCGGCGCGCAAGCGCGCCACCGAAGCCTCCGAAGCGCTGGTGCGGGCCACGCCCGCCTCGGCCACGCGCCTCGTCACCGACGGTGAACGCACCACCGAGGAAATCGTGGCCGCCGCGGAATTGCGGCCGGGCGACCGGGTGCGCATCCGTCCCGGCGAGCACATCCCGGCCGACGGCATCGTGCTGGAGGGCCAATCGAGCGTGAACGAATCGCTGCTCACCGGCGAAAGCCTGCCGGTCAACAAAGCACCGGGGCAGACGCTGATCGGCGGGTCGATCAACATCGAAAGCCCGCTGGTGGCGCGGGTTGAAAAAACCGGACCGGACACGGTGCTCTCGTCCATCCTGCGGCTGCTGGATCGCGCCGTCGCGGAAAAGCCGCGCGTGGCGCAACTGGCCGACCGGGTCGCCGGCGGGTTCGTGGTCGCGGTGCTGCTGCTCGCGGGCCTCGTGGCGCTTTACTGGTGGCAACAGGATTCACCGCTGTGGCTGCCCGCCACCATCGCCGTGCTGGTGATCACCTGCCCCTGCGCGCTGTCGCTCGCCACCCCCGCCGCCATCACCGCCGCCACCGGACAGCTCACGCGCCTCGGCCTGCTGGTGACCCGCGGGCATGCGCTGGAAACGCTCGCCCGCGCCACCCATTTCATTTTCGACAAGACCGGCACGCTCACGCGCGGCCGGCTGCGGCTGCTGGAAACCCGGACCCTTTCGCCACTGACCGGCGCGGAATGTCTGCGCTGCGCGGGCGCCCTCGAACGCCACTCCGAGCATCCGATCGCGCGTGCGCTGATCGAGGCGGCCGAACCCGGCGGGCCCGAGGCCACGGAAGTGGTCAACACCCCCGGCGCCGGCCTGCGCGGCGTGATCGATGGCCGGATATTTTTTCTCGGTACTCCGGCTTACATCGAGGAACAGACCGGTCGCGCCGCGGACCCCGGCATGCTGCAGGAACTCCGGCGGCGCGGCGATACCGTGGTGCTGCTCGCCGGGCACGAAACCCTGCATGCCGCCTTTGTGCTCAGTGACGAGCTGCGGCCCGGCGCGCGCGAGCTGATCGCCGAGCTCAAGCGCCAGGGCAAGTCGGTCATGCTGCTCACCGGCGATCATGAAACGGCCGCGCGGCGCGTGGCGGACAGCCTGGGCATTGAAGATCTGGCCTGGGATCTGCGGCCCGCTGACAAACTCGAGCGGGTCAGGGCCTTGCAACAACGTGGCGCCGTGGTCGCCATGGTCGGTGACGGCGTGAATGACGCTCCGGTATTGGCGGCGGCCCAGGTCTCCATCGCCATGGGCGGCGGCACGGCGGTCGCGGCCGCCAACGCCGACATGATTCTGCTGTCGCAGCAATTACCGCACTTGGCCGACGGGCTGATCGTGGCGCAGCCGCACACTCGCCATCATCCGCCAGAATCTGGTCTGGGCGGTGGTTTACAACCTGCTGGCCATTCCCGCCGCCGCGTCCGGCCATGTCACGCCGTGGATGGCGGCGCTCGGGATGTCGGTCAGTTCCCTGCTGGTGGTGGCCAATGCCCTGCGTCTCACCCGTCATTCCTCCCGGGAATTGACGGTTCCCGTGGCCGCGGTTCCGGGTTAAACCCCATGGAGATTCTTTATCTTCTCGTGCCGCTGGCCGTGATTTTCGCCGGGGTGATCATCTGGGCGTTTCTGTGGTCCATCCGCTCCGGGCAGTTCGACGACCTGGAAGGACCGGCACACCGGATACTGATGGACGAGGACGAACCGCCCCGCCGCCAGCCTGAGCATCCCCCCGGACCGAAAAAACCGCCACGCCGCCGCGGGAAGCACGGCCGCGGCGCGCGTTGAGCCGGTAGAGCTTTCCGGCGCGCTGGAATAAACTTAGGGCGCCCTGCAGCCGAGAAAATCAAGAACAAAGACAAGCAAAGCTATCATCAAATGACAAGACGAGCGAAGCGCAGCGAAGCAGGGCTACGTGATCTTATGGCAGGACGAACGAAGTAGGGCTACCTGAATGACAAGACGAACAAAGCAGGACAACAATAACGCGCACCACCCGTGACCCCACCCTCAAGGAGAGACCATGCGCAAGATCATGCTGCTTAACGCCAAAGGCGGCTGCGGGAAGAGCACGCTCGCGACCAATCTCGCGAGTTATTACGCCTCACAGGGGAAATCGGTGGTGATCGCGGACTTCGACCGGCAGGGATCGAGCATGGAATGGCTCGAGCAGCGTCCGCAGGACCGTCCGCCGATTCGCGGCATCGCCGCGTGGCGCGACCCGGTGCGGGTGCCGCGTTCCACGGATTACGTCATCATGGATGTCCCGGCGGGAGCCCACGGCGCGGACCTGACGGCGCTGGTGCGGCGCGCGCAGACGGTGATCATCCCGGTGTTGCCGTCGCCGACCGACATTCGCGCCGCGGCGCATTTCATACACGAGGCATTGCTGGTCGGGAAAATCGTGCGGGACGAGACGCGTCTCGCGGTGGTCGCCAACCGCGTGCGCGAAAACACCTCGATCCAGAACACCATGGAAAACGTGCTGAACCGCATGAGCATTTCCTACAGCACGCTCAATACCCAGATCTATCACAACCTCGAGCGGTTTCTGTCGCGCCTGCGGATTCCGTTCATCGCCACCCTGCGCGAGAGCCAGAACTATCTGGTGGCGGACGCGCGCGGGCTGGGAATTTTCGACCTCAACCGCTCGCAGGTCACGCGCGATACCGAGCAGTGGGAACCGCTGCTCAAATGGCTGGAAAGCAAACGCAGCATTCCTCAAACGCTAAATTAAGCTGCTGGCGCCCGACGGCCGGACAAGACGCCCACGGGGCGGACAAGCTGTAACGGTCGCCCCTTCCCAATCGACGAGCACGACTCAGCGCCGCGCGCGCCCGCGCGTCGCGAGACCTCGATTGGCTTACACCGGGTTATTGAGATTCGTGGTGAAATCTTCTCCCGGATGCTCGGTCTGGATTTCCAGGTACGCTTTCTTGTTGTCCTCGTTCTCAAAATAGATTTTGAGAGCGTTTTCCCCTTTTCCCTCGATGACGAACGGACGTCCTTCGGGATTCTTGACGTCGGCTCCGGAGATGGGATCGGTTGTCGAAATACGCATAGCATGCTCCTTTACTTAAAATAAAAAATCACGCAGCTACATCATTATCGGCGTCTATACACCTACTCCCGTCGCCAATATCTGTCAATGACATCCCTCAGAATCCGGACAGGTCTTGATTAACAGATTGTTCTGCCGGGAGATATTTCTTCTTCCCGTCCGGGCGGCGAAATACGCGCCATGTCATGGGGCTATACAGAGAAACGGCAAGGGTGGCATGATGCGCGGCAGCGCGAACACCGGCGAGGGACCGTATCGGGTGAATCTGTTCTCCTTCACAAATCTGTCGCTGCGAACCCGTCTTCTGGTCACCATGGGTGTCGTTTTCATCCCCCTCGTCGTGGTAGCGATCGGTTCGGGCGTTTTTCTGCAACACGCGGCCGAGCAGTTCAACCGGCTGACGGAACAACCCATTTATAAACTCCAGACAACCTCGCGTTGCAAAACCAGATCCGCAAAGCGTATTCCCTGGTCAAGGATTATACCGGTGCACCAAGCTATGCCCTGCGAAGCCAGTTTGCATCCGAAGCAAAGACCGTGGAAGAAATCTTTGTCGATATAATGGCAAAGCCGTTTCTCGATCCGCCGGAATACACCTTGCTGGCACGCGCCCGGCGGGAGTGGCAAGACAGTATCGTGCTCGCTAACCTCATCTTTAACTCGGGCGCTTCCAAGGCGACACTCACGCAGCTGGATCAAGGTGAGAATCAGGTCATGTTTTCCCTGGATCAGATGTACGCGAATTACTACGGCGAAATCAGCGCGCAGCGCGCGCAAATCAACGAGGCGGAAAAGCGCTTTCTGCTGATCATCGCCACGGCCATCGGTTTCGGTCTGGTCAGCGCCGTGGCGGGGGCGATGTGGCTGGCGCGTTCGGTGCTGGTGCCGTTGCGCGAATTCGAAAAAGGCATGACGCATTTCGCGAACGACAATCTTACCTACCGGCTGGATATGAATCACAACGATGAAATCGGCCGGCTGGCGCGCGACTTCAACACCATGGCCGAGAGCCTGATGGAGCACAAGACCCGGCTGGAGGAATTGTCCAGCCGCGACGGGCTGACCGGTCTTTACAACCGCCGTGAATTCGAAGACCCGGTTGCGCGAAGAGACGCAGCGGGCGCGACGTTACAACAAGCCCTTGTCGGTGATGCTATTGGATATCGACCACTTCAAGAACGTCAACGATCGCTATGGACATCAGGCCGGCGATGAAACGCTGATCGCCGTTGCGGACCTGATTCGTCTGAGCGCCCGCCCCATGGACGCGGTGTGTCGCTACGGCGGCGAGGAACTGGCCGTGATCCTGCCCGAGACGGATGCAACCGGCGCCGGGATCGTGGCCGAGCGTATTCGTGCCAGCGTCGCGGAGTCGCTCACCACTACTCCCCAGGGAGACGAGATCCAGGTCACGGTCAGTATCGGCTTTGCCACCTTTCCCCGGGACGGCGACACCGGTCCCGGACTCGTCAAGGCCGCCGACGAAGCGCTGTATGCCGCCAAACAGGAGGGTCGCAATCTCGTGCGCAGCCATTAGCGAAAGACACAACCCAAACAAAAAGCCCGCGTCAGCGGGCTTTTTGTTACGGGACAATCGCTCGGCTTGTGGCCGCTAAGGAAGTTCTGATTAAGTCTGCCGTTCGCCCTGAGCTTGTCGAAGGGTGAACGGCAACCACTGAAATACAGGGTCGTCATTCGTTCGTGGTTCGACAGGCTCACCACGAACGGACTTAATCAGAGCTTCCCTAAC